>NZ_CP022415.1:2922909-3247677 GCF_002222635.1 Pseudosulfitobacter pseudonitzschiae
ATTCATCCGGCCCATCGGATGTGCCACGCAGATCGCGCAAACCCGTGTTGGCGCAGGCTCCCAAAGCCAGCGCTACCGTCAATGCCATCAGTCCGCGTATCAGGCGCATTGCCTTCTCCCACCAATTGCCCAAACAGGCCCTTTCACACTGACTATCGCAGCAGGCAGGGCAATGTCACGCCCGCTTTTTGTCCTGCGCGAAAAACACCAGCCCGATTGCACCCGCAAATATGAAGATATCACCGACATTGAACACAAACGGGTTGCTGATACCACAGCAAGACATATTCAGAAAATCCAAAACATAGCCGTATATCACACGGTCCACGACGTTACCCAGCGCGCCGCCAACCAACAGGCCCGCGCTGACAAACACCACGGGCCGTTGCTGCGCCCCGCGCAACCACCACAACACGGCAGAGCAGATCAGCAGCGCCAGAACCACAAGAATCCAGCGCCCCATCTCACCGTCACCATCCATCAGCCCAAAGTTGATGCCCCGGTTTTCGCCATAGCGAAAGTTCAGCAGCGGTGGCAGCACATCAATCTCGCGCACCCGCCACAACTGCATGCTGTGCACCACGGCATATTTACTGGCCTGATCCAGTATCAGGGCGATCAGCGCCGATATGGCAACCAGACGCATCTGCTTAGTGCCGGAAGTGGCGCATGCCGGTCAGCACCATCGCCAGACCGGCCTCGTCCGCTGCGGCAATGACTTCGTCATCGCGCATCGACCCGCCCGGTTGGATGATTGCAGTGGCACCCGCTTCGGCAGCGGTGATCAGACCGTCGGCAAAGGGAAAGAACGCGTCGGACGCAACAACCGACCCTTGGGTCAGCGGCTGCGACAGGCCCAGCGCTTCGGCCATGTCCTGCGCCTTGCGCGCGGCGATGCGCGTGCTGTCCACGCGGCTCATCTGGCCTGCGCCGACGCCCACTGTCGCCCCGTCCTTGACGTAGATGATGGCGTTGGATTTGACGTGTTTCGCCACGGTCCATGCAAACAGAAGATCGTTCAACTCTTGCTCGGACGGGGCGCGCTTGGTCACAACCTTCAGATCCGCGCGGGTAATCCGGCCCACATCTTTGTCCTGCACAAGGAAACCACCCGACACCTGCCGTACGGCCAACGCCGCAGCACCCGCCGATGCCAGACCATCGGTGGTCAGCAAACGCAAGTTCTTCTTTTGGCTAAAAATATCCATTGCCTCTTCGCTGGCACCGGGCGCGATAACAACTTCGGTAAAGATACCGGTGATCTCGCGCGCCGTGTCGGCGTCCAGCGGCTGGTTCAGGGCGATGATGCCGCCGAACGCGCTGGTACGGTCGCAATCGAACGCACGGCTATACGCCTCTTTCAACGTCGTACCACGCGACACACCGCAGGGGTTGGCGTGTTTGATGATCGCACAGGCGGGCCCTTGGACCGGATCAAATTCGCTGACCAGTTCGAACGCCGCGTCGGTGTCGTTGATGTTGTTATAGGACAGCTCCTTGCCCTGATGTTGCTGCGCCGTGGCCACACCCGCACGCGCGCTGCCATCGGTATAGAAGGCAGCCGCCTGATGCGGATTCTCGCCGTAACGCAAACCTTGGGCCAATGTTCCGGCAAAGCTGCGGCGGCGCGGGGTGCCGTCCACGTGGGCGGCCATCCATGTGCTGACCGCCGTGTCATAGGCCGCTGTGCGACCGTAAGCTGTCTGTGCCAGCCGTTGCCGCAGGGCATAGCTGGTCTGGCCGTCGTTGGCCTCAAGTTCGGCCAGCACCACGTCATAATCCTCGACGTCCACCACGATGTTGACGAACCCGTGGTTCTTTGCAGCAGACCGGATCATCGCGGGCCCGCCAATGTCGATATTCTCGATCACTTCGTCATAAGCCGCGCCCTTGGCCACGGTTTCCTCGAACGGATAAAGGTTCACCACCACCAGATCGATCGCCGCGATCCCGTGGGCATCCATCGCCGCGCGGTGGTCGGCATTGTCACGCAGGGCCAGCAAACCGCCATGCACCACAGGGTGCAATGTCTTGACCCGCCCGTCCATCATCTCGGGATAGCCGGTCACGTCGGCCACATCCTTCACCGTCAGCCCCGCCGCCCGCAGTGCCGCTGCGGTGCCGCCAGTGCTCAGCAATTCGACCCCCCGCGCAGCCAAAGCCTGACCGAATGGCACAAGACCGGTCTTGTCAGAAACGGAAATCAGCGCACGGCGCACGGGATAGAGGTCAGTGGTCATTGTATTCAGCAGCCTTTTTGCGGCCTATTCGGCCATATCAAGTTCGTCTCGGGACAGATCCCTGATGCCAATGGCAGTCTCCTGCGCCTTGGACAAGGACCAGCGAATGCGCGTGGCATACTGCATTGTGCGCCCCATGAGAACGATCTGTTGTGTCGCACGCGGCTTTAATCTGCCTTTTTCAAGGTAAACACTTGGATCAAGGCGCAATTCATAGTTGCCATCATGGCGGAAAACCCAGATTTCACCGCTTTTCAGTGCCATTGAAATGGCCGCTCCACCCAAATCAAGGGTCGCGTCAACCTCGGGATGCAGGTGAAAACGGATGGCAAAGGGCACGCCTTGCAGTTTGCCCGCATCCAATGCGCGATCAAAGCGGCGCTTGTCCACATCCTCCAGCGCCAGCAACATATCCTCGCCCGCCATGCCGCGCCCGTCAAAGGTCAGTTCCAGCGTGCGCGCGTGGGTCAGGCCATGCGTACTGACAAAACCGTCGTGACCGCCCTGAAACCGGATGCCGTCATTGACCTGACTCATCTCGATTGGAACCGACCCGGGCGCATCCACCAGAATTTCATTTGCGCTGGCGCGGTCCGCATCGCCCAGCCGTGCGCTGGAATAGCCGTCAAGCACCAGCGTGCTGTGCGACGGCGTCGCGCGCCCCGCCCGCCGCCATTCCGATCCGAACGATCCGCCCGGACCACAGTTCACAATCAACGGACGACGCCCCGAGGTCAGTTCGAACGCCAGCGTCGAGGCATGGGCATTGCGGCTGGCCTTGCCCGTGGCGGGTGGGCTGGCGTCGACGATCACGCTGGTGCGCCCCGCGCTTAACCGTGCATAGCCCATCGACAGCCCGTCCGGTTGGCGGGTCTTGATCCCGCTGGCCGCCAGTGCGTGATCCAACCAGCCCTCTTGCCCGCGTCCGCCACCGTGAAACCGTGCCAGCGCGCCATCAGAATGGCGCAGGGTGCGCAGGGTCGGGGCCACACGTTCGATGACATCCAGATGCGCGGCAGGCGCCTCGCGCCCCGCCTCGCTCAGTGTCGCGGCGGCCCATGTCAGCAGGGTGAAAACATCCAGCAGTTCTTCGGGGTTACGGGTGGGCAGACCGCCCTGTTCGTCAATCTGGCTTTGACATTCGCGAGCCAGCGCCTTGATCGCAGGTTCGGCCAGCGCTTCCATACCTTCCAGCGACAGGCCCGCGTAAATCAGGCCTGTCAGCGCCTCGAACCGTGGCAGGCCGGGTGCCGCTGATTGCCAGCGCTTCGACAAGAATCGCGTTTGTTGCGCCAGCGACAGATAGAACATATCGCTCTGCGCCTTGTCCTGCCCACGCAGCACGAACAGCGCATGGTTGATCCAACGGATCAGACGCCGCCCTGTCAGATCGGGTGTCCAGCCTGCGCCGGACCCCTTGCCAAAGCGCTCGATCCAACCCCACAGCCATTTCTGCGCTGCTTCGCGGGTGGCGATGTCTCCGACAGCGGCCAGATCATCCAGCCATGCAAAGCCGTGCAATTCATCGGCAAAGGCGGCGTCGGGCACCGTCAGATCCCACAAATCGACATCAGGGGCCGCAATCAGGTGGCCCGCAAACAGGTAATTGCCCGCTGATAACTGCCGCCCACGGGCAAAGCTGCCGATGGTTTTAGGTTCGGGAGAGGACACAAAAGCCGTTGCCGCCCGCGCACGCGTCGCCAGCCGGGCATGCAGCCGGTTCAGGAAGCGCGCTTTTCGCGCGGTGAACCCCAAGGGTTCAGACATGGGTATATCCCGTCATGGGGTCTGTCTCGCTGCCTCGTGCGCTCTTGCGGTGCGCTCTGATGGCGCTTGCAGCAGATGATAGCCCGTCCAAGGCCGCGAGTCACCGCTCTTTGCGCAGCACCGCGATGTAAAAGCCGTCCATGCCGCCAATGTCAGCCCAATAATCAGGTCGCAGGCGCAACCCGCCCTCTGCGGTGACCCATTCCGCGTCGATCCCCGGCACAGCCAGCGCGTCACGGTCCACGGACATATCGCCGTGCCGCTCCAGCGCTTCAATTACCTGCACTTCGCCCTCGTCAGGCAGCAGGCTGCATGTGCAATAAACCATGCGCCCACCCGCTTCGAGCAAGCCCCAAGCGTGGTCGATCATCCGTGCCTGAAGGTCGATCAGCCCGCCGAACTCGCTGCCGTCCTTGGCGTGGGGCAGATCGGGGTGCCGTCGGATCGTACCCGTGGCGGAACAGGGCGCATCCAGCAGGATTGCGGGCCAACTGCCCTGCAAGTCCAACACGTCACCGGCCTGCACCGTGGCAAACAGCCCGGTGCGCGTCAGGTTTTCGCGCAACCGGCCAAGGCGACTGTCCGAAATATCCACCGCTGTCACATCCGCGCCGGTCGCGGCCAGTTGCAGCGTTTTGCCACCCGGTGCCGCGCACAGGTCCAGCACACGCGTGCCGGATTGCGCCTGCAACAATCGCGCGGGGATGGCGGCGGCGGCGTCTTGCACCCACCAATCCCCCGCCTCGAAACCTGCCAGAGCAGACACCTGCCCCGCATCGGTCACACGCACCGATCCGGTCGTCAGAACTTTGCCGTTTACGGCCTGCGCCACAGCGTCGGCATCGCCCTTCACGCTCAAATCCAGCGGTGCGCCTGCGAAGTGGGCAGCTTCCATCGCCAACATCGCCTCGGCGCCCCATGCATCAGCCAGCGGGTTGCGCAGCCATTTCGGCAGGCGCGGCACCCGCAGGGCGGCCCATTGCTCGGGTCCGGTCGCGGCGACCTTGCGCAGCACGGCGTTCACCAACCCTTTGAGGTGACCATAGCGTTTGTGGCGGCCAATGATCTGCACCAGATCGTTCACCACCCCATGCGCCGCGCCGCCATTGCACAGCTCAACCGTGCCCAGCCGTAGCGCATTCAGCACCGTCAGCGGAGGCACTTTGTTCAAGTGTTTCTTCAACACGCGATCCGCACGTTCCAGCCCGCGCAGGGTGTCCGAAGCCAACCGCTGCGCCCGCGCGCGATCCGGTGCGTCCAGCCTGTCGAGCATGCCCGAGCCGATCAGCTCGGCCATCAGGCGGCCTTCGTCCTGAATCTGGTCCAGCATCGCAATCGCACTGCGCCGCGCAGGAATGCCTGCCTGCGGATTGCCTGCCGGTTGTGTGCTTTGGTCTGCCATGTCGCGCCCTCGCGGGTTGTTCTGTTCCCGAAGGGGCGTATATCAAGGGGTGAGACAGGGAAAGCACCCATACGATGACTGATGACATGAAATCCGACCTGCCCCCCGCCGCACAGCGCGCTTTAGCCGAAGCTGAAGAACGTCGCAAGGCTGCGAAACCTTTGGACCTGCCCACAGAACATGGCGGACGTATCAACGGGCTTGAACCCGTGCGCTACGGCGATTGGGAGAAAAAGGGTATTGCGATAGATTTCTGAGGATCGGGCGTGCGCTGGCCAGCGCACGCACTGTGCCTTTCCGGTACAGATTCCCCTGAAATATGTACAGCAATGCAGCCGCGTCTTCAGTTTAGACGAAACGCAGCCGTGTCGCCGCGCCCCTTGTCTGATGTGAACCGGATGCGGCCACCTTCGAACCGGACCTCCTGACAGTTGTACCCCAAAGGATCGCCGCCCCAATACAGGTCGCGGCAGAAATAGTTGCCCTGCCAGTTCCATGTGCCGGTCACTTCCCAAGCAGCCCCTGTGCCAGTGATGCGGCCGTCGGCCCGCACCTCGATCCGGATCAGCGGACGGGTCAGGGTTTTGCCGCTGACCAGCCTGATGAAATCAGACTGAGAGGTGACCACATCCGCTTGCGCGGGCACGGCAAGGACGATGGCGGCCAGTGTCGCGTAGGTACAAATATTGTGTGGCATCGTTTAATCTCGGATGACCTTGCTGATACCAACAGATACGGACGCCACCGCCAGTTGGTTCACAAATCCGAGACTTTGTTCAGACACCGGCACCAAGGTGCGTCAGTCGTTCAGACCCAGCACATCCAGCATATCATAAGCGCCCGCCGCCTTGCCTTGGGTCCATTTCGCTGCCCGAATCGCACCACGGGCAAATACCAGACGATCCGTCGCCAGATGGCGCAGCACGATCCGTTCTCCGGGGCCTGCGAACATCACGTCATGTTCGCCCACGATATCGCCACCGCGAATCGCGCTAAAGCCGATGTCGCCGCGTTTACGTGCGCCAGTGATGCCGTCACGCCCGCTGTCGCGCACATCGTTCAGCGTCACGCCACGGCCTTCGGCAGCCGCCTCGCCCAACATCAGCGCAGTGCCCGAAGGCGCGTCGACCTTGTGGTGATGATGTGCCTCGATCACTTCGATGTCGAAATCTTCGTCAAGTGCGGCGGCGACACGTCTGGTCAGTTGTACAAGCAGGTTGACCCCAAGGCTCATGTTGCCAGCCCGCACGATTGCACATTTTTGCGCAGCGGATTCCAGTTCGGCAATTTGTGCGTCGGTCATGCCCGTTGTGCCAATAACGTGGGCCACCCCTGCTTTTGCACACAGCGCAGAAAATTCCAAAGTCGCTTCGGGGGCTGTAAAATCAATCACCACCTGCGCTGCGGCAATCGCCTTGGCCGCATCATCTGTTGCAATAACGCCGTTGGGTTGGCCGCCCATCGCCTGCCCAACGTCCTGCCCGACCCAGTCGTGGCCTGTGCGCTCGATGGCGCTGACCAGATGCACGCCGTCTGTTTCGGCAATGGTACGGATCAGCATTTGCCCCATACGCCCCGAAGCACCGGTGACTGCAATTCCTGTTGTATCGGCCATACGTGTACTCCCTGAATAAGCGGTTTGTCGCAGGTCTAGCTTGTGCGGTGCGGCTTGGCAAAGTCTCTGGTCTGTCCTAGATGGGGTGTATGGCCAAGAACAAGTCTCATGACGGAGCCGGTCCGTCCCAGCGTCAACTTCGGGTTGGTGAATTGATCCGCCGCACTTTGTCCGAAGTGCTGGCACGCGGTGACGTACATGACCCCGAGTTGAACCGCATGTCGATCACGGTGGGCGAAGTGCGCACGTCCCCCGACCTGAGAATCGCCACCGCCTATGTGCTGCCCCTGGGTGGCGAAGGGCAGGGTGAGGTGCTGAAGCTGCTGGCCCGCAACAAGGGCGAGCTGCGGCACGCCGTGGGCAAAAAGCTGGCGCTGAAATATTCGCCCGATTTGCGGTTCCAACTGGACCAGACATTTGACCAGATGGACGACACACGTCGGATGCTGAATCAGGACGCTGTACGCCGGGACACCGAAAACTGATGCGTGCCGCATTGATCGGCGCGCTGGTCTGGCTGGCCTGTGGGCCGGTCTGGGCCGCCAGCTGTGAAAACCACAGCCATCTGGGCAATTCCTATACAGTTTGCACGGTCGATCTGACAAAAGAAGACCTGCGCCTGTTTTTGCGGGACGACGACGGCAACATCTACGGCAGCTTTAACGCCATCAATCAGGCGCTGGGTACGGACGGCAAGACGCTGGGCTTTGCGATGAACGCAGGCATGTACCACGAAGATCGCGCGCCTGTGGGTCTGTATCTTGAGGATGGCCAGCAAGAAATGGGTCTGGTCTCCTCTGCGGGTCCGGGCAACTTTGGCCTGCTGCCCAATGGTGTGCTGTGCCTGCGCAAGGGACGCGCGCAAGTGATCGAGACATTGCGCTTTGCCCGCGAGAAACCGACCTGCGCCGATGCGACCCAATCCGGCCCGATGCTGGTGATCGATGGTGAATTGCACCCGCGCTTTCTGGTCGACAGCACCTCGCGGTATGTGCGCAACGGGGTTGGTACCACGGCCAATGGCCGCAATGCAGTCTTTGTGATCTCGAACAATCTGGTCAGCTTTTACGACTTTGGCAGCTTTTTCCGCGATGTGCTGAAGCTGCCACAGGCATTGTACTTCGACGGCAACGTTTCGCGGCTTTATGCACCCGATCTGGGGCGGCATGATCCGGGTCGCCGTTTGGGGCCGATCATCGGCACAGTGGCTAGCAACGCGCCCTGAATCGGCACCGAATTGACAGCGCAGGATCGCTCGGCTAGGCCGCACGCTCTGATTTTCACGATGATCCGCAAGGGGGCACCATGGGCCGCAGATCCAAAGGACGCGATATTTCCGGCTGGTTGGTCATCGACAAACCCGCAGGCCCCACATCAACGACAGTGGTAAACAAGGTGCGCTGGGCGATGAATGCCAAAAAGGCAGGCCATGCGGGCACGCTGGACCCCGATGCCACCGGCGTACTGGCCATCGCACTGGGCGAGGCGACCAAAACGGTTCCCTATATCACCGATGCGCTCAAGGCTTATACGTTTACGGTGCGGCTGGGACAGGCCACCAACACCGACGATGCAGAGGGCGAAGTGATCGCGCAGTCCGATATGCGGCCCACTGATGACCAGATCAAGGACGCGCTGGGCGCCTTTGTCGGTGACATCATGCAGGTGCCGCCGCAGTTCTCGGCGGTAAAGATCGACGGGCAGCGCGCCTATAAACGCGCCCGCGAGGGTGAGGAAATGGAAATTGCGGCGCGGCCCTTGTGGGTCGAAGAACTGCTGATGACAGACCGCCCCGACGCCGATCATGTGACGCTGGAAATGACCTGCGGCAAAGGTGGCTATGTGCGGTCGATCGCCCGCGATCTGGGTGCCGCGATGGGATGTTTTGCCCATGTGCGCGCGCTGCGCCGCATATGGTCGGGGCCGTTTGACGCCGAGGACGGGTTGACGCTGGAGCAGGTCGAGGCGTTGGCAGGCGACCCTGCGCTGGACGCGCATCTGCGCCCGGTCGAGGAAGGTCTGGCCGATCTGCCTGAACTGAAAGCCACCGCTGAAGGTGCCGTGCGCCTGCGCAACGGCAATCCGGGCATGGTGCTGCCGTCTGACGTGGAATACGGCGACGAGGTTTGGGTGTCTTTCGAGGGCAAGGCCGTGGCCGTGGGCCGGTACAAGGCGGGCGAAGTCCATCCGGCGCGTGTTTTCAATCACTGACGGCAACATGATTACACGCACACACACCAAGGGCGACGCACCATCGACTGCTGTCTATTCGGACTGTGAGCAGTACCGCTATAGCCTGACGCGGATCTGGGACGATAATGCCGCGCGGGTGACGTTCGTGATGCTGAACCCGTCCACTGCGACCGAGGTGCAGAACGACCCCACAGTAGAACGCTGCGAACGACGGGCGCGGACCTTGGGGTATGGCGCATTTTGCGTGACCAATATCTTTGCATGGCGCGACACCGACCCGCGCAAAATGCGTGCGGCGGCAGACCCTGTGGGACCGCAGAATGATGCGGCCATCGCGCAGGCCGCCGAATGGGCCAATGTGGTCATTGCCGCATGGGGCACGCACGGCGCACATCTGGACCGTGGGCCGCAGGTGGCACGATTGCTGGCACAGACCGGCCAGCCGCTGTTCCATCTGGGCCTGTCCAAAGCTGGCCACCCCCGGCATCCACTGTACCTGCCCTACTCCCAAGCGCCCGAACCGTGGCATCCGGCAGACCCGATGCTGTCGCCGCGTTAACCATAGCGTTCGTTTGGCTTTGAAATCGAAGGCTGACTGTGGCCTTATTCCGGTGGTGTATTTCATAGAAAGTTTGCGCGCACATGCTGTGGTTGGCGGGATTGATGGGCTTGATGACCGTTGGCGCGGTCACCTTTGTGGATATGTCCGCAAATGGTGACGACACAGAAGTCGATGGGCCCGAACCTTTATCGCTGGCCGAAAACGCGCCACGTATTGGCGATGATATTGATCCGAGTCGCGCGGCCCCTGTAGAAGACACCACCGACGCCTCGATCCTTGTTGGTGTGGATGACACCGAAACCATGGTCGGCACCAAAGGCGACGACCAGATCGGCGCCTATGATGGTGACGACACCATTCATGGCGACGACGGCGACGACGACATTTACGGCATGGACGGCGATGATACGCTGGATGGTGGTGCGGGCAACGACACGCTGCACGGCGGCGATGGCCACGATCTGGTGCAGGGCGGGTTCGATAACGATGCGCTTTTTGGCCACAACGACAATGACACCCTGCACGGAAACGATGGCGACGACACGTTGACCGGTGCGCAGGGCGATGACTTGCTGGCGGGCGACGATGGCGACGACGCGCTGCACGGCGGGCTGGACAATGACACGCTGGACGGTGGCGCGGGCGAGGACACCTTGTTTGGCGGCTGGGGGAACGACGTTGTTATCGGCCTGAACCATGACGCAAACACCGGTGCCATCACCGACGGTAATGACAGGGATTTCCTGAACGGCGGCGGCGGCGATGACCTGATCGTGGCGGGGTCCGAAGATGTGGTAACGGCTGGCAGCGGGGCCGATACGATTGTGACAGGCGATTGGGTCAAAGAGGGCCAGTCGGTCGAGATCATGGATTTCGACAGCGCAGACGACAGTATCGTGCTGGTTTGGGACGACACCAATGCCGGACCCGAGCCACGGATCGTGCTGCGCGCGGATCCGGAGAATACCGATGTCATGCATGTGTTGATGGATGGCATCACGGTGGCAGACGTCAGCGGCGGCGCGGATATGACATTGGGCGATATCGCTCTGATACCGCTGAGCGCGGCACAAACCAGTGGCATCGCCAGCCTTTAAGGCACGAAAATCAGGCGGTGCGAATAAATCTTTGCCTTCGCGGGGGAATCCCCCTATACGCCCCCATCGCGCCTGCGCTTTTGCAAGGGTGCGTCACTCTCCACGGGCCCTGCTGGACGACATCCCGGCTTGCGCCATCACCTTAACCTTTTGAAAAGGAGACCCCGATGTCGATTACTGCTGAAGAAAAGCAACGCGTCATGAAAGAATTCGCAACCGCCGAAGGTGACACAGGTTCGCCCGAAGTACAGGTTGCCATCCTGACAAGCCGCATCGCCACCTTGACCGAACACTTCAAGACCCACAAAAAAGACAACCACGGTCGTCGCGGTCTGTTGAAGATGGTTGCCCTGCGCCGCAAGCTGCTGGACTACCTGAAAGGCAAGGAAGAAGCGCGTTATCAGGACTTGATCAAACGCTTGGGCATCCGCCGCTAAGTTTTTGTTTCCATCCTGACGCAGCCCTCGGGCCGTGCCGGATCAGAACGCCCGCCCTTACCGGCGGGCGTTTTTGCGTTCTGTAGCTGCGGTTTTTCTCAACTGATCAAAACACGCCCGCCCTGCGACAAACAGTCCGAATTCCTCGCAGAAATGCACCGTTTTAGGTCGTTTGCCTGCCGTTGGCGTCGAATTTGGTCACTTTGTTTAGAATTACGCGGCTATCATTCACGGCCAAGGGGCCGGAAAAAACAATCCTGGCGTGATATCGGCCACTTCAACGTGGGCTGGTCCCCTCCGAATCGCAATAGCGCCGGACCACCGACAGAAGGATGCCCTTATGACGACGAAATTGTTGATCGGGCTCGACGGTCAAAGCTCGGGTGACCGTGCTCTGACCTTTGCTGAAAACCTTGCAAAATTAATCGGAGACGCTGAACTGCTGGTTGTCTACGTGATCGAATGGTCGCCCTATTCGTTCCAGACACCCGAAGAGAACGCCGAACGCCACAAACGTCGCGAAGAAGAAATCTCGACGGCATTGGAGCGGGTGGTGACCCCTGCGCTGGAGCGGCTGGAGGCCGCTGGCATCCAAGCGGAAGGACTGGTGCGTCACGGCAACGTCGCTGACACGCTGGATTCAATCGCCGCCAAGCAAAATGTGTCGCAGATCATCGTCGGACGGTCCACGGAAAAAGGGTTGAGCAGACGCATCTTCGGCAGCTCCACCGCCAATCTGGTTATGGGTGCCAATGTGCCCGTGACGGTCGTGAGCTAAGGAGAACACTCATGAATATTTTGCAAAAAACGGCCCTGTCTCTGGCTGCCCTCTCCGTGTCAGCGGCTCCGGCGGTGGCACAAGAGGCCGCCAGCCTGGACGAGCGGGTAAACGCTGCTTTCGCCGCGTTCACCGGTCCTTTCGTCAACCTGATCTTTGCCCCGTTTCCCGGCACCAGTTTTCCCTGGATCGTGATGTGGCTGGTGGTCGCGGCGACGGTTTTCACTCTGTATTTCGGGTTTGTTCAGTTCAAATTCTTCGGCCATGCCATCGCATTGGTCAAAGGCGACTATTCTGACCCCAATGACGCAGGCGAGGTCAGCCACTTTCAGGCCCTGGCCACGGCGCTGTCGGGTACGGTCGGCCTTGGGAATATCGCGGGTGTTGCCGTGGCGGTCGGCATCGGCGGTCCGGGAGCGACCTTCTGGATGATCCTTGCGGGGCTTTTGGGCATGGCGTCCAAATTCACCGAATGTACGCTGGGCGTGAAATACCGTAACGAATACCCCGACGGCACTGTGTCGGGTGGTCCGATGTACTATATCTCGAAGGGGTTTAGCGAACTGGGCCTGCCCGGTGGCAAAATCCTGGCTGTAATGTTCTCGGTCTTTTGTATTCTGGGTGCATTGGGCGGGGGCAATATGTTCCAGGCCAATCAGGCGCACGCGCAAATCTCGGGGATTGTCGGGGCGTATCCCGGTTGGATAACTGGCATCATCTTTGCAGCGGTCGTCTTTGCCGTGATCGTGGGTGGGATCAAATCCATCGCCAACGTCACGGAAAAAGTCGTGCCGTTCATGGGGATTCTCTATGTGGGTGCGGCGCTGATCATTTTGCTGGTGAACTATGACAAGATCGGCTGGGCCTTTGGCCAGATTTTCGAAGGCGCGTTTAGCGGGCTTGGCGTTGCGGGCGGTCTTGTCGGTGCGCTTATCCAAGGTTTTAAACGTGCGGCGTTCTCGAACGAAGCAGGTGTCGGTTCTGCGGCCATCGCCCACTCGGCGGTGCGCACCAAGGAGCCGATCACCGAAGGGTTCGTATCCTTGCTGGAGCCGCTGATCGACACCGTTGTGATCTGCACGATGACCGCGTTGGTCATCACCATTTCGCAGCAGTTGATCGTTGATCCGGCCACAGGCCAATACGTGCTGAACGAAGCGGGCACAGCCATCGCCACCATCGGCAACACCAGCGGCGTCGCCTTGACGTCGGCAGCCTTTGCCTCGGGGATCTCGTGGTTCCCCTATGTTCTAGCGGTCGCGGTGGTCCTGTTCGCCTTTTCCACCATGATCTCTTGGTCGTACTATGGGCTGAAAGCGTGGACCTACCTGTTCGGCGAGGGCAAGACCTCGGAACTGGTGTTCAAGGTAATCTTCTGCATCTTCATCGTCATCGGTGCCGCAGCCAGTCTTGGTCCGGTCATCGACTTCTCGGATGCGGCGATCTTTGCCATGGCCGTGGTCAACATCCTTGCGCTTTACTTCCTGATGAAGCTGGTGCGGGTCGAGCTGAACTCTTATGCCCGCCGCCTGAAATCGGGTGAAATCGTCAAGTTCAACTGACCGTTTTTCCGGCGCAGGCGGAACAAGCGCCGCCTGCGCCAAAACCATCGCAACCGCGCCCTGCACTTCGGGGCGCGGTTGTTTCTTTTGAGGGCATCAGGCACCGCATCGCCATAGCAGCAAAGGCTTTCCATATAGCTCAAAACACTGTATGCCCCGCCAATCTGAGATCGGCGCCCGGACTCCAGCGCCCGAAAAGAAGATACCGGAGTCAGGGGCAATACGGCCCCTAAGCAAATGGCCGATATGGCCAACCTGAGGAACGTAGATGTTTAACGTAACGACGAAATCGATGCAGTGGGGCGAAGAGACGCTGACACTGGAAACCGGAAAAGTGGCCCGTCAGGCGGACGGGTCTGTGATCGCCACGCTGGGCGAGACTTCGGTCATGGCAAACGTAACCTTTGCCACAAAACAAAAACCCGGTCAGGATTTTTTCCCGCTGACCGTCCATTACCAAGAGAAATACTATGCTGCGGGCAAAGTGCCCGGTGGCTTTTTCAAACGTGAGGCCCGCCCCACCGAGAAAGAAACCCTGACCGCGCGTTTGATCGACCGTCCGATCCGCCCGCTGTTCGTCCCCGGCTTTAAAAACGAAGTTCTGGTGATGTGTACCGTTCTGTCCCATGATCTGGTCAACGACCCGGATATGGTTGCGATGATCGCCGCCAGTGCCGCGCTGACCATTTCAGGTGCGCCCTTTATGGGTCCGATCGCGGCTTGCCGCGTTGGTTTCGAGGGCGGCGATTACGTCCTGAACCCCACGGTCGACGACATGCAAGACCTGCGCCTGAACCCCGATCAGCGTCTTGATCTGGTTGTTGCCGGCACCAAAGACGCCGTGATGATGGTTGAATCCGAAGCCTACGAGCTGTCGGAAACCGAAATGCTGGGTGCGGTGAAATTCGCACATGAACAAATCCAGCCGGTCATCGACCTGATCATCGAACTGGCTGAAAGCTCTGCAAAAGAGCCGTTCGATTTCCAGCCTGCCGACTATTCCGAATTGTCCGCTGCTGTCAAAGCCGCTGGCGAGACAGAAATGCGCGCCGCCTTTGCGATCAGCGACAAGCAAGAGCGCACATCGGCTGTTGCTGCTGCCCGTGACACCATTCTGGCGGCCCTGTCGGACGAACAAAAAGAAGACCCGAACCTGGGTTCTGCGTTGAAGAAGCTGGAAGCGTCTATCCTGCGCGGTGACGTGGTGAAAACAGGCAAGCGCATCGACGGTCGTAAAACCGACGAGATCCGTGACATCGTGTGCGAAACCGGTCTTCTGCCGCGCACCCACGGTTCGGCCTTGTTCACCCGTGGCGAAACCCAAGGTCTGGTTGTGACCACGCTGGGCACCGGCGATGACGAACAGTTCATCGACGCCTTGCACGGCAACTTCAAATCCAACTTCCTGCTGCACTATAACTTCCCCCCCTATTCTGTGGGTGAAGTGGGTCGTGTCTCTGGCCCGGGCCGTCGCGAAATTGGCCACGGCAAGCTGGCATGGCGCGCGCTGCAGGCAGTTCTGCCCGCATCGACCGACTTCCCTTATACCATCCGCGTCGTCTCCGAGATCACTGAATCCAACGGTTCCAGCTCGATGGCATCGGTCTGCGGCGGTTCGCTGTCGATGATGGACGCGGGCGTTCCGCTGAAATCGGCTGTGGCCGGTGTGGCGATGGGTCTGATCCTGGAAGAAGACGGCTCCTACGCGATCCTGTCCGACATTCTGGGTGACGAAGACCACCTGGGCGACATGGACTTTAAAGTGGCCGGTACCGAAAACGGCATCACGTCGTTGCAGATGGACATCAAGATCGCAGGCATCACGCCCGAGATCATGGAAAAAGCTCTGGAGCAGGCCAAAGCGGGCCGTATGCACATTCTGGGCGAGATGAACAAAGCGCTGACCGGCGCGTCGGACTTCTCGGTTCACGCACCGCGCATCGAAACCATGCAGGTTCCGACAGACAAAATCCGCGAAGTCATCGGTTCGGGCGGCAAAGTGATCCGTGAAATCGTTGAAGTGTCGGGCGCCAAAGTCGACATCAACGACGACGGCATCATCAAGATTGCGTCGCCCAACGGCGAAGCGATCAAGAAAGCCTATGACATGATCTGGTCGATCGTGGCCGAACCCGAAGAAGGTGCGGTTTATACCGGCACCGTCGTGAAGATCGTCGATTTCGGCGCCTTCGTGAACTTCTTTGGCAAGCGCGATGGTCTGGTCCACGTCAGCCAGATCGAAAACCGCCGTCTGAACCATCCGTCGGATGTGCTGAAAGAAGGCCAAGAGGTCAAAGTGAAGCTGTTGGGCTTTGATGACCGTGGCAAGGTGCGCCTGTCGATGAAAGTCGTCGATCAGGAAACCGGCGAAGAAGTCAAAAAAGAAGAAGACGCCGAATAAGGCGCTTTGTTCTTTTGAGAATACAAAAGGCCCCGGTGTTTCCACCGGGGCCCTTTTTCATCTGCGACCGGAATTACTCGGCCGCTTGGGCCGTACCGTTCAAGATCGGATAGTCGGTATAACCCTCTGCGCCCCCACCATAGAACGTGGCGGGGTTCGCCTCGTTATAGGGGCCGTCTAGCGCGATCCGTTTGGTCAGGTCGGGGTTGGCAATATACATCCGTCCAAAGGCAACAGCGTCGGCGCGTCCCTCTTCGATCCACTGGGCGGCTTCTTCGGGTTTGAAGCCACCGTTTATGATAAACGGGCCATCGAAAGCCGCGCGCATGGCATCCACGATCTTTGTATTCTCAGGATCGCCCGAACGGACAACGTGCAAATAGGCCAGCCCCTTGCCTGACAACGCCTTGGCCGCTGCAACATAGGTTTCCATCGGGTTGGCATCTTGCGATCCGCCCGCCCCGCCCATCGGCGACAGACGCACGCCAACGCGATCCGCCCCCAGCACGTCAATCAGCGCATCGACAGCTTCGACCAACAAACGTACGCGGTTCTCGACCGACCCGCCATATTTGTCATCGCGTTTGTTCACAGACGACCGCAAAAACTGGTCGATCAGATAGCCATTGGCCGCGTGAAACTCGACACCGTCAAAGCCTGCCTTGTCGGCGCATTTGGCGGCGTGGCGGTAATCT
Organism: Pseudosulfitobacter pseudonitzschiae; assembly: GCF_002222635.1. Taxonomy (NCBI): domain Bacteria; kingdom Pseudomonadati; phylum Pseudomonadota; class Alphaproteobacteria; order Rhodobacterales; family Roseobacteraceae; genus Pseudosulfitobacter; species Pseudosulfitobacter pseudonitzschiae. Next base: position 2,939,659 of record NZ_CP022415.1, read on the forward strand.
TCGATAACGCGCGGAATCTCGTCCAGCGTGAGCGCACGCGCTTCGGGGTGCGGCACCATCGGGCCGTCGGGGTGACGATCACCCACAAAGGCGTCACCTTTGGGTGTCCATGCGCTGGATGACACAGGTGCCGCGCCATCGTGAAACACATTATGACTGATCGCGCCGACATGCCATAGTTGGCAAAATATATGCCCGCCAGCGGCATGAACTGCCGAAGTCACCGGCCTCCAACTGTCCACTTGCGCATCACTAAAAATGCCCGGAGTCCAGACATAGCCCTGCCCTTCGGTGCTGATCTGCGTGGCCTCTGAGACAATCAACCCTGCGCCAGCGCGTTGCGTGTAATAAACAGTGTGCAGACCGGTTTGGGTGTTTTCCTTGGGCGTCGAGCGTGACCGCGTCAGCGGGGCCATCACGATACGGTTGGACGCAGTGATGCAGCCCAGTTTCAATTCATTAAACAGAGGTGCGTGCGCTGGAACGTCAGCCATGTCGGGAACTCCATGATTTCAGAATGTCATTCTAAATATGTCGGCAACCCAACGCCCCCTTGCAAGAGCGGTTCGGTTCGGGTTCGCACAGACAAGGGTTCCCTTTCGCACAGTGCAGCCGTTATAAACACGAAAATCCATATGGCGGACTTAGTATGAATTTTTCCCCTACCGAAAAGGCATTATTGCGGGAACTACAACGCGATTGCAGTCAATCTTTGGCACAAATTGCCGCGACCTGCGGCATGGCGCAAAGTACGGTTTGGCGCAAAATCCAGGATTTTGAAGCCTCTGGCGCTATTCTGTGCCGGGTCGCGCTTCTCTCGCCGGTGCATGCGGGATGCAAACTGACGGTTCTGGCGGCCATCACCCTGCGCGATCACGCCGAAGCAACAGTGTCCGGCTTTGCCACGCTGATCGCGGGACATCCTGAGGTTGTCGAGTGTCTGGCCACATCGGGCGCTGCCGATTATCAGATGAAAGTGCGCGTGGCCGATGTTGAAGCCTATGAGCATTTCATGACCCACACCCTGCTGCGCAGTCCGTTTGTGCGCGAAGTGCAATCGTCATTTGTACTCAAGGAACTGAAATCAACCACCGAGTTGCCGCTCTGACCACTGGTGCGGGCGCGTCATTCACGTTAGCCATTCTGCATGCCATCGCTGATTATACATATGTCCAGCGCCACACAGCGCCGTGCCAACGTCGAAGTGTTGTTGCAAACGCTGCCCGGGGCGCAGGTGATCGAGGCCGTGCGCGGGGCCGATGCAGGTGTGACGCCGGCGCGCGGGGACATCCACCAGCCGCACTATCCCTTTCCCATCGGCGCGGGCGAAGTCGGTTGTTTTCTATCGCACCGCGCCTGTTGGCAACGGATTGTCGATGAAGGGTGGGATTGCGCCCTGATCGCCGAAGATGATCTTGCGCTGGACGCCACCCACTGGGCTCATGTCCAGGCATTGATCGACGCCCACGCGACTGCCGACAGTTTTATCCGCATCCCTGCCAAAGCCCGCGAAGACGCGTGTCAGACGCTCGCCAGTGACGGGCCCTGTACGCTAATGCTGCCCCGCGTGATCGGCCTGCAAACGGTGTTTCAGGTTGTGGGGCGCAACGCGGCTGAACGGCTGCTGGCTGCGACAGGGGTTTTGGACCGGCCGGTGGACACATTCCTGCAAATGCACTGGATACACGGCCAGCCCGTACATACAATCCTACCCAACGGCGTGCGCGAACTGACAGCTGATCTGGGCGGCTCGACCATCCAGAAGAAAACCCGCACCAGCGGCAAGCTGATGCGGGAAATCAATCGCTGGCGGTATCGCCGCGCGGTGGCGGCACGTCCGCAATGCTAGTTTATTTCGGCAGCGGTGCCTTGCGCAAATAGGGCAGAACGGTTTCGAAATCACCGAACTTGGCCTTGGCGTCTTCGTTGGACACCGATGTTGGGATGATCACATCATCGCCCACGTTCCAGTTGGCAGGCGTTGCAACACCGTGACCTGTGGATGTTTGCAGCGCGTCCAGCGCCCGCACCACTTCGGCAAAGTTGCGGCCCACGGTCATCGGATATGTCATCGACAACTTCAGCTTTTTGTCGGGGCCGATGATGAACACGGCACGCACGGTGGCGCTGTCGTTGGGGGTGCGACCGTCGGGCATGTATGCTTCGGCGGGTAGCATGTCGAAAGCCTTGGACACCTCAAGACCGCTGTCCGCGATGATTGGAAAGCCGGCCTTGGCCCCCGAAGACGATTCGATATCGCCCTTCCACTTCTTGTGCTCTTCCACGTTATCGACGCTGACCCCGATCACCTTGGTGCCGCGCTTGGCCCATTCATCGGACAGTTGCGCCACTGCGCCGAACTCGGTGGTGCAAACAGGGGTGAAATCCTTGGGGTGCGAAAACAGGATGGCCCAGCTGTCACCAATCCACTCGTGCAGGCCAAAGCTGCCTTGGTCGGTTTCAACAGTCAGGTCGGGAATAGTGTCGTTGATACGCAGGGACATGGGTGGTCCTCCTATTATGAATTCTACTGCACAATGTAGTGTGGCTTGCGTCGGGTTGCATCCCCCGACTTGCGCGTCCCGTTTTGTGGTGAAAGAGTGCGGCCAAATTCCGCACCTACAAGGAGGCTTAGCCATGCTGGAGAAACGTGACTTCTACATTAACGGAAAATGGGTCGCACCGATCGAAGGTCGTGACCACAATGTCATCGATCCCTCGACCGAAGAACCCTGTGCCGTCATTTCGCTGGGCGGCCAAGCCGACGCCGACGCCGCAGTCGCCGCCGCCAAAGCCGCCTTGCCCGGTTGGATGGCCACGCCCGCAGCCGAGCGTATCGCGCTGGTTGAAAAGCTGGTCGAGGTCTACAATGCCCGCGCCGACGATCTGGCCCAAGCCATGAGCACCGAGATGGGCGCGCCCATTTCCATGTCGAAATCGTCTCAGGTTGGTGCCGGCACATGGCACCTGTCCAACTTCATCAAAGCCGCCAAAAAGTTCGACTTTGTCCGCCCGCTGGGGGACCACGCCCCGAACGACCGGATCATTTATGAAGCGGTAGGCGTTGCAGCCCTGATTACCCCGTGGAACTGGCCGATGAACCAAGTCACTCTGAAGGTGGGGGCGGCAGCCATCGCAGGCTGCACGATGGTTCTGAAACCGTCCGAAGAAAGCCCGCTGAACGCGATGATCTTTGCCGAACTGATGGACGAAGCAGGCTTTCCCGCTGGTGTGTTCAATCTGGTCAACGGCGACGGCCCCGGCGTTGGCAGCACCCTGTCCGGTCACAAGGATGTGGACATGGTCAGCTTTACCGGCTCGACCCGCGCAGGCACGCTGATTTCCAAAAATGCCGCCGATACGCTGAAGCGCGTGCATCTGGAACTGGGAGGCAAAGGCGCCAACCTGATCTTTGAAGATGCCGATGAAAAGGCCGTGAAACGCGGCGTTTTGCACATGATGAACAACACCGGCCAGTCGTGCAACGCGCCCAGCCGGATGCTGGTGCAGCGCGGCATCTACGACCGTGTGGTGGACGAAGCGGCAACCGTGGCCAGCAAGGTTACCGTCGGCCCCGCATCGGAAGAGGGCAACCACATCGGGCCGGTTGTCAACGAAGTGCAGTGGAACAAGATTCAGGATCTGATCCAGAAGGGCATCGACGAAGGCGCCCGTCTGGTTGCCGGTGGCACCGGTCGCCCCGAGGGACTGAACCGTGGTTTTTACGTCAAACCGACGGTTTTTGCCGACGTGGGCCGTGATATGACCATCTCGCGCGAGGAAATCTTTGGCCCCGTGCTGTCGATTATTCCCTTCGACACCGAAGAGGAAGCTGTCGAGATCGCCAACGACACGGTCTATGGCCTGACCAACTACGTCCAGACACAAGACGGCGCACGCGCCAACCGTCTGGCACAGCAGTTGCGCTCGGGCATGGTCGAGATGAACGGCACCAGCCGCGCAGCTGGATCGCCTTTTGGCGGCATGAAACAATCGGGCAATGGCCGCGAAGGCGGCGTCTGGGGCATCGAGGACTTCCTTGAGGTCAAAGCTGTCTCGGGCTGGGCTGCCGAGTAATCACAGCCCTAACAATAATGCGGATATGGGGCGAAGGTTATCCTTCGCCCCGTGTCATCTCCGGCGTTTTTCTGGCCCACTGTTCCCAGACGAACGGATAGGCCCATTCACACACATGCGTGCGCGACAACCCCTCGCGGATCACATCGCGCCGCGCCACATCTTCGGGGCCGTATTTGTGAAACTGCACCACCAGACGATTGATGCGCTGCATGAACCCGCTTTCGATCATTGCTGGCAACAGATCATACTCGCCGCCTTCAATGTTCATCTTGACCACAGCGACCTCAGTCAGCCCCAATTCATCCACTACAGGCCCCAACGCCCGAACGGTACCGCGCACGGTCGGCCCGTCACTAACCAATGCGGACGAGGCATTGTCCTGATCAGACAGGTCAAGACTGCCGTCCGCGCTGCCAATGGCATAGGCGTGCACGTGAACATCACTGCGGTCTGCAAATCGTTCTGACATCGCGGTGGCAAAGCCTGGATGGGGTTCGAATACATGGGACATCACGGAGTAGCGTTTGGTCATGTCGTCAGACCAATCGCCAATATATCCACCGACGTCCAGCACCACATCCCCCTGCTTGACCTGTGCAAACTGCGCGGGCGTCTGCTTTCCGTGCGCTTTGCGAAACGCCCGATACGGCGCGCGTGCGGCGCGGTAGGATGGGTTTGTCGCAATGTTCCACAGTTTAGTCAGTTCGCTCTTGATCGTCATGGGTGCCTCTTTGATCTGGCCCGGTTCCGCGAATGCGCGTATTCAACACCAACAGATAACCGTTAACCAAGGCAGCGTCATGATTTTTTCCCGTTTGCACGGACGTTTGGGCAACCAGATGTTCCAATACGCCGCCGCCCGTGCTCTGGCAGAACACCATTGCACGCGCGTGGTTCTGGACGACCGTACGGCGTTGCACAAAGACGAGGGCTCGCTGCTGCGGGTATTTGATCTGCCCGATCTGGCGCAGGCGCCGCTGCCCCCTGCCAAACATGAACGTCCCTTGGCCTATGCTGCGTGGCGGGCCTTGGGGTTGCGTCCGCGCATCCGGCGTGAAAACGGGTTGGGCTATGATCGCGCATTCACGCAATGGTCGGACGACAGCTATTTGCACGGCTACTGGCAGTCCGAGCGGTATTTTGCCGCCATCGCGCAGGACATCCGCAGCGCTTTTGCCTTTCGCACGCCAATGTCTGCGCAGAATACAGAAATGGCAGCGCGGATTGCCAGCGGCCCATCGGTGGCGCTGCATGTGCGGCGGGGGGACTATGTTGCGGTAAACGCGATGGCGCTGTGCGATCAAGCCTATTACGACGCCGCGCTTACCTCTGTTCGGAAGCGTATGGAAAATGATCCCACGGTCTTCGTGTTCTCTGATGATCCCGCTTGGGCCAAGGAAAACCTGCCGCTGCCCTTTGAAAAAGTGGTCGTCGACTTTAACGGACCGGATGCGGACTATGAAGACTTGCGCCTGATGTCGCAGTGCCAGCACAATATCATCGCCAATTCATCATTCAGCTGGTGGGCCGCATGGCTGGGCGAGACGCCTGACAGCATCGTGGCGGGCCCCGCGCAGTGGTTCGCTGATACGGCCATGTCCAACCCCGACATTCTGCCCGCACGCTGGATCAGCGTCGACACGTCCGGCTAGAAAGGCGCTTTGGCGCGAAAGCGGATCGACTTGCCGTTCTCGGGGTGCTTCAGACGCAACTCCTCGGCGTGCAGCATCATGCGCGGGTGGTCGGCAGCGGCCCCTTGGGCATAGAACGGATCACCAAGGATCGGATGCCCCAACGCCAGCATATGCACCCGCAGCTGATGCGTGCGCCCCGTGTGCGGCACCAGACGCATGCGCGCCGTGTCCCCCTGCCGTTTCAGTACGCGCCAGTCAGTCACCGCTGGCTTGCCCGTCTCGTGGCAGACCTTTTGCAGCGGACGGTTCGGCCAGTCCACGATCACCGGCAGATCGACAGTGCCCGTGTCCACTTCGGGCACGCCCTGAACCAGTGCGACATAGGTTTTTTGCGTTTTACGTTCGGCAAACTGGGTCGACAGGGTGCGTTGCGCGTGAGGTGTCAGGGCAAAAACCATCACACCGCTGGTATCACGGTCCAGCCTGTGCACCACCAAGGCCGTGGGAAACACCGCCTGCACGCGACTGATCAGGCAATCTGCCAGATGGTCGCCCCGCCCCGGCACGCTGAGCAAGCCCGCGGGTTTGTCCACCACAACAATGTCCGCGTCGTCGTGCAAAAAAACCAAAGGATCGGTCGGGGGCGTATAAACAGTTTCCATGCCGCTGCTTTCCAGATGTAGGCTGTAGTTTCAAGCACAGACACGAAAGGCCCACACATGCACACCACGATCCAAGCTTTCCATGACGCGGTTCTGGCCAAAGACGATGACGCAATCCTGCCGCTGTTTGCCGAAGACATCCGGTTTATGCCGCCGACCTATTGGAAAACGTGGACGGGCCGTGCGGCCGTGGCAGCGGTGCTGCGGCATGTGAATGCGGTGTTTACCGATTTCACCTATCGCCGTGTGCTGAGTGAAGGACGCGACTGGATGCTGGAATTTCAATGCAAGGTCGAAGGTCTGGACGCCGTGGGCGTTGATCTGATCACGTTGAATGACGACGGGCTAATTCAGGAATTCGAGGTGGTGATGCGCCCCTATAAAACCATCGGCGCGCTGCGCGAGGCGATGATGGCCCGCATCGCCAAAGACCCCGACTTTGCCACGTTCCGCGAGGCGATAAGCTAGGCGCCGCGGCCACGCATCTGTCGGATCATCGAGATAGTATAAAGCACCAAGGCACCCCAGATCATTGGAAAGGCGATCATCCGTGCCTGACCAAAGGGTTCTTGAAAGACAAAGACCGCCACCAGAAAGATCATCGTCGGGGCCACATATTGCAGCACGCCGATGGTGGTCAGCCGCAATCGCTTGGCCCCGTTTGCATAAAGGATCAGCGGCACAGCCGTGACCACACCGCACCCCAGCAGCAACCAAGTGTCGCGGGCGTCGCCCGTCGCGAAATGGCTTTGGCCCGTGGTATTCAGATAGCCGACATAGGCCAGCGCAGGGACCAACAGAATCAACACTTCGAGCAGAAAGCCCTGATTGGGGCCAATGGGCAGTTGTTTCTTGGCCAGTGCGTAAAATCCCCAGCTGACCGTGATGGCGATGGCAGCCCAAGGCACCGACCCCAACGTCGCGGCCAGAACGACAACCGCGCACAGGGCCAGCCCCACAGCGGCCAGTTGCAACCTGTCCAGTTTTTCACCCAGCAGCAAAGCGCCCAGCGCCACGCTGAACAGCGGGTTGATGTAATACCCCAGTGCCGCATCCAGCGCGCGATTCTCGGCGATGGCCCAGACGTAGATACCCCAGTTGATTGTAATCAGCCCCGCCGTCACACAGCCCATTGCCAACGTGCGCGGGCTGCGCAGTGCCGTGCGCAAATCACGGGTGCGGCCCAGCGCAATCAGCAATGCGCCCGCGATCGGCACCGCCCAGATGATCCGGTGCGCCACCACCTCGGCGGCGGGGATGTGGCTGACGGCCTTCAGGTACAACGGCAGAAACCCCCACAGGATATAGGCGCCAAGCGCAAAGCCCAAACCCTGCGGTGTGTCGCCACTGGGGGCCTGTACGTTCGGGGCGGGGGGTGTGCGCATCGGGTCTGTCCTGCTGGTTCGCCCGCTGCCTAGCACCCGCAATCGGGGTGCGCCAGAGGCTCAGACCTTGGTGCGCGCGCCTGTCGGATCATAGAACGGTTTCAGCGACACCTCGGCCGCGTAACGACGACCCGCCACATCGACCTCGTAGGACGAGCCCAGCACCTCGGCCACGCTTTGCCCCGCGCAGGGGACATAGCCCATGCCCATCGCCACGCCAAAGTGGTGACCATACGCCCCCGAACTGAGATGGCCGACGATCTTGCCGTCGCGCAGCACCGGCTCGTTATGATAGAGCAGCGGTTCGGGATCGGTCAGGCGGAACTGCACAAGACGCCGTTCCAGTCCGTTTTCCTTTCTCCGCAGCACCGCGTCGCGCCCGATAAACGCAGGCTTGTCCAGCTTGACCGCAAACCCAAGACCCGCTTCCAGCACATGGTCCTCGGCGGTGATGTCGTGACCGAAGTGGCGAAAGCCCTTTTCGATGCGGCAGGTGTCCATCATGTGCATCCCGCACAGCTTGGCCCCTATCTGTTGGCCAGCGGCGTGCAATACTTCAAACACATGACCCGCCATATCGGCGCTGATATACACCTCCCAACCCAGTTCGCCCACATAGGTCACGCGGTGAACGCGGGCCAGTGCCATGCCAATCTCGATCTCTTGGGCCGTGCCGAAAGGGTTGGCTTCATTACTGAAATCCGCAGGCGACACCATCTGCAACAGTGTACGCGCGTTGGGGCCCATCACAGCCAGCACGGCCTCGGATGCTGTCACATCGGTCAGCACCACGTTATGATCGCCCCTGTTGCGCATCATCCACGTCTGGTCCGCCAGACGTGTGGCGGCGGGGGTGACGACCAGATAGGCGGTTTCGCTCAGGCGGGTCACGGTCACATCCGCCTCGATACCGCCGCGCGGGTTCAGAAACTGGGTGTAGACAATGCGCCCCACAGGCACGTCGTACTGGCCTCCGCCAATATGGTTCAGAAAGGCGCAGGCGTCCGGCCCCTCGACGCGGATCTTGCCAAAGGACGACATGTCGTAAATTCCGACATTCTCGCGCACGGCACGGTGTTCGACGGCAATGTTTTCAAAGAAAGTCTGGCGTTTCCAGCTATAGCTGTATTCCGGCACCTGACGTGCGTTTGCGAACCAGTTGGCACGCTCCCAACCCGCGAGTTCGCCCATAACCGCACCTTGTTCCAGCAGGTGGTGATGGAACGGCGTGCGCCGGATGCCGCGGGCGGTGGCCTTTTGACGGTAAGGAAAATGATCGGCGTAAAGCAGGCCAAGCGTTTCGGATGCGCGCGCGGCCAGATAGGTTTTGTTGCCCTGAAACGGCTGCATCCGCGCAATGTCGACGTCGCCCAGATCGAACGGCTTTTGACCCGCGTCCATCCACTGGGCCAACGCCATACCTGCGCCCCCCGCCGACTGGATGCCGATCGAGTTGAAGCCCGCCGCGACCCAGACATTGTCCATCTCGGGGGCAAGACCAAGATGGTAGGCATCATCGGGGGTGAAACTTTCGGGTCCGTTAAAGAACGTGTGAATCCCCGCCTCGGCCAGCATCGGCATCCGGTTTACCGCTGCCTCGAGGATCGGCTCGAAGTGGTCGAAATCCTCGGGCAGCTGATCGAATTCGAAATCGGCAGGGATGCCGTTCACGGCCCACGGTTTGCTGACCGGTTCAAAGGCACCCAGCATGATTTTGCCCGCATCTTCTTTGTAATAGGCGCATTCATCCGGCACCCGCAGCACTGGCATCGGGGTCAGTCCGGCGATGGGTTCCGAGACGATGTAGAAATGTTCGCAGGCTTGCAGCGGTACGTTGACACCCGCCATGCGGCCCACCTGATGGCCCCACATGCCGGCGCAATTCACAACCGCGTCGCAGGTGATGTGACCGCTGGTGCCATCCTCGCCCAGCCAGTCAACGCCAGTAACGCGGCGACCTGCGCGCGTGATGCCGGTGACTGCGGCGCGTTCTTGAATGCGCGCCCCACGCTGCCGCGCGCCCTTGGCCAGTGCCAGCGCGATGTTCGCCGGATCGCCCTGTCCGTCGAGCGGCAGGTAAACACCACCGGTGACGCCGTCGATATTCAGGTGCTCGTACTTTGCCTTAACCTCGGACGGGCTGATTTCTTCGACGGCCACACCAAATGCGCGGGCCATCGCAGCCTGACGGTGCAGTTCTTCGAGACGTTCATCGGTCAGCGCGGCAGTGATTGACCCCACCCGCTTGAACCCTGTGGCCACGCCTGTTTCATCTTCCAGATTGCCATAGAGTTCTTGGGAGTATTTGGCCAACTTGGTCATATTGGCAGTTGCGCGCAGTTGCGCGATCAGTCCGGCGGCGTGCCATGTGGTGCCCGATGTCAGCTGTTTGCGTTCCAGAAGAATAACGTCGGTCCAACCCAGTTGCGTCAGGTGATAGGCGACGGAACAACCGATAACCCCGCCACCGATGATGACAACGCGAGCAGTGCTTGGAAGATCAGGCATGAGAGGTCTCCGTCTGGGTTGCGCGGGTGGATCGGGGGCCAGCCCCCGAACCCCCGGGATAGATGGGGCCAAAAGAAATCAGGGTTTGGCGAGCGTGTGGCCTGCAGCGATCAGGCGGCGGGCGATTTCAGCGATATGGGCGGGCCCGACCTCGCAGCAGCCGCCGACGATGGTGGCACCCGCATCGATCCAAGCCATGACGTGATCGGCGTAGGTGGCAGGGGTCAGGTCGTGGCGGACTTGGAGGTCAGCAACGGTGGGGCGGGTTTGCAGGAACTCTTCGGTGATGCGCTGGAAGCCATTGGCGTAAGCGCCAAAGGGCAACGCGCCTTGAGACAAGATCGCAAGGGCCGCAGGGATTGCTTCGGGTGCCGAACAATTGATGAGGATGGCAGCCGCCTTGCCGCTGGCGATGGGCAGGATGTCCTGCACCGGTTCGCCCGAGCGCAGTTTGGTGCCGTCACGGTCATCGACAGTCAGCGCCAGCCAGACAGGTTTGCCGGCTTGACTCGCGCCGACCAGAACGCTGCGCGCATGGTCGAGGGACGCAACAGTTTCGCAGATCAGCAGATCGCAGGTGGGCGCCAGCAGGCCCGCCACTTCGGCATAGAGCGGGATGGCGGTGTCGGGGTCCGGATGCAGATCGGGGCGGTAGGACGCGACGAGCGGACCAATAGCCCCCGCCAGACGCGGCGCATTGCTGTCGCGCGCCTCGGTCAGGGCGCGGTCGATCAGAGTGTTGAACTGGTCATCCATATCCGTGCCGACCAACCGGTCGCGGTGGATGGCATAGGTGTTCGTGGTGGCGATAGTGGCCCCCGCTGCGGTAAAATCGCGGTGGACCTCTGCCACCATTCCAGGGTGATCAATCATCACTTGGGTAGACCACAGCGGCGTGGGCCTGTCGCCTGCGCGGTGGATCAGTTCCTGCCCCATGCCGCCGTCGAGAAGGGTAATTTGCGTCATCGTCTTTTTCCTGCGCAAGCTGATATGGCGGGTGCCGTATCAATCATTTCCTCAGGCCCGCAAGCGGTTGTTTTGCGGATCCCACAGAGGTTGGTCCGGCTGCACCACAGCGCCGTGTTTGACGCCGAAAATATCGACCTGCAACTTGGTGCCTGCCACTGCCAGATCGGCACGCACCATGCCCAGCGCGATAGAAGCGTTGACACGATAGCCCCAGTCGCCACTGGTGGTTTCGCCCACAATTTTACCGTCGTGCCACAGCGTGGACATATAGGGCGCGTCAGACTCGCCTGCGTCGACAATCAAAGTGACAAAGCGCTTTGCAGAGCCTTGTTGTTTTTCGTTGTGCAACGCCTGCTTGCCGGGAAAATCCTGCGGCTTGTCCAGTTTGACAAAACGGTCGAGACCGCCTTCGAACAGGGTGTAATCCGTACTAAGATCGCCCTTCCACGCGCGATAGCCTTTTTCGATGCGCATGGCGTTCAGGGCGTACATGCCAAAGGGTTTCGCCCCCGCACCGGTCACTGCCTGATACAGCGCCGCGATGTCCGCATTGGCCGCGTGAATTTCCCAGCCCAACTCACCTGCGAAAGATACACGCGCAAGGGCACAGGGAATGCCAGCCACGGTGGCGGTTTGATGCGACAGCCAAGGCGCGGTCAGATCGGCCTTGGTCTCCAACCGCGCGAACAGGGCGCGGCTGTTGGGTCCGGTGACGATCAGCGTTCCATACTTTCCCGTATGGTCAGTCAGGCCGAGCCCATCCGGCAACCCGTCGCGCAGCACATCCCGATCGTGCCATTGCGCGGTTGCTGCCGTAATCAGGGTGAACACGTCTTCGTCATGGCGCAGGATCGACATTTCCGTCAGGATGCGGCCACGGCTGTCGGGGAAATAGCCAAGGTTCATGCGCCCGATTTTGGGCAGGCCACCGGCGATTTTGCCACGCAGGTATTCGGCAGCCCCAGCGCCCGACAGATTGAACCGCGAGAACCCCGGCAGGTCGAGCACACCCACGTCGTCACGCACCGCTTCGACCTCTTCGCGCACGCGGTCGGTCCACGGGCCTGCGCGTTCCCAAGTCTGGGTGGCGGCTTCGCTTAGGTCATCGCCCTCTTGTGCGAACCAGTTGGCGCGCTCCCAACCGTTGTAGGCGCCCATGACACCGCCCTTGGCCAGCACCTGATCGTGGGCGGGCGACAGTTTACGGTCGCGCCCCGCAGGCCAGGAATGGTGCGGAAAGTGCATGGCGTATTCGTGGCCGTAGGTTTCCATCGCCTTTTGGTTGCAATAGTCCTGATCAGTATAGTCGGTGTAGCGGCGCGGGTCGCATGACCACATGTCCCATTCCGTCTGGCCCTCGGTCACCCATTCGGCCAGAACCTTACCGGCGCCGCCGCCTTGGGTGATGCCAAAGGTGAACACACAGGCCTCGAAGGCATTGGGCACGCCGGGCATCGGGCCAAGCAGTGGCAGGCCATCGGGGGCATAGGGTATGGGGCCGTTGATGACGCGGCCCACACCGGCAGTGCCAAGGATCGGCACGCGGGCCATCGCATCCTCGATGTACCATTCCAGCCGTTCCAGATCATCGGGATAAAGCTGAAAGCTGAAATCTTCGGGCATCGGGTCGTCGGGGGTGACCCAATGTGCGCGGCAGTTACGCTCGTATGGGCCAAGGTTCAGGCCGTTCTTGTCCTGCCGCAGGTAATACGAGCTGTCGACGTCGCGCAGCAGCGGCACTTTGCGACCATTCTCGCGGGTCCAGTCGGCCAGAGCCGGGATTTCTTCGGTCAGGAAATACTGGTGGCTCATCACCGTCATTGGCACCGTGCGCCCGCCAAAGGGCTTGAACCATTCACCGACACGCTGGGCGTAGTATCCGGCCGCGTTCACCACCTTTTCGCAGCGGATGTCGCCCTTATCTGTGTGAACAATCCATTCGCCGCCTTCGCGGCTGATGCCGGTGGCGGAGCAAAAGCGTTCGATGCGCGCACCCATTGTGCGGGCGCCCTTGGCCAGTGCCTGCGTCAGCTGCGCAGGGTCGATATCGCCGTCGTCAGGATCCCACAATGCGCCCGCCAGATCATGGGTTTCGATGAACGGATAACGGTCCTTGATGTCGCTGACCGCCATCATTTCCAGATCAAGCCCCTGATAGCGACCCATCGCGCGGGCGCGTTCAAATTCCTGCATCCGTTCGCGGGAATGGCCCAGCCGCACCGATCCGGTGACGTGATAATTCATCGGATAATCCACCGCCTCGGCCAGTCCGGCATAAAGACCCAGCGAATAGCGTTGCATGTTCATCACCGCCCAAGACGTACTGAAGCTGGGACAGTTGCCCGCCGCGTGCCATGTGCTGCCTGCGGTCAGTTCGTTCTTTTCCAGCAGAACACAATCCGTCCAGCCTGCCTTGGCCAGATGATAAAGCGCCGAGGTGCCGACGACGCCACCGCCGATGATGACGACACGGGCGGTGGTCGGAAATGTGCTCATGTATCCTGATCCTGCTGCGGGGTGATTTGGTAATAATCGCCCTTGTCTTGGGTAAAGATGTGGCGTTTCAGGGTAAGGTGCGTCGGGGCCTCAAGCGCGCCCAGCGCCACGCCGATTTCGTCTTCGGCATGGCTTTTCCAGAACAGTGACGACCCGCAAGTGGGGCAAAAGCCACGCTTGGCGGTGTCGCTGGCCGCGTACCAGCGCACGTCACCCTTTACCGCAAAGGCCGACAGCGGCACCTGAACGGATGCCCAGATATGGCCCGACTGCTTGCGGCACTGGGTACAGTGACAGGCAGCGGGGTCTTTGGCTGTTGCGGTGGCTGTGAACGTAACGCCGCCGCACAGGCAGCGGCCCGTCAGATTGGCCGGAGTTGATTTGTACATAAAGTCACCTTCAATACACAGGAGGAGCGATAACCCAGATCGCCACGGCAGGCCCATTATAGGGATTTATCCAGCGAAACGGCTCTCCACGGATGCGGAAGCTGTCACCGGGGTGAATGGTATAGCGGGTGCCTGCAATCTCGAGATCCAGCATACCCGAGACCAGATATCCGACCTCTTGCGTGGGGCGCGTCACCAGATCGACAATTTCGGACTGCGGCGCAAAGGTGGAATGCACCATTTCAAAGTCATCGGTCAGGTCGGGCGACAACAATTCCTCGACCAGTCCGGCGACGGGTGAACCGATGGGCCGCCGCGCGTCCTTGCGTACGATGTATCCGGCCTCGTTCACAGGGGCGGCGGCATGGCGGAACAACATCGACACCGACACCCCCAGATGCGCCGCGATGTGGCGCAGGTCGGTGATCGAGGGTTCGGACAGGTCGCGTTCCACCTGGCTAAGCCATCCAACCGAGCGGCCCAGCACATCCGCCATTTCCTGCAATGTGATCCCCCGCGCCTTGCGCAGCGCACGCAAATCCGCGCCCAGCGTTTTGGCAGTGTCAGGAGAAGATTGCAGCATGTACGACTCGCGGTGAAAATTGACCTTATAATTTCACGGTGCGTTAGCATGCATGAAAAATCAAGATGAAATTTCATGCATCACCGGTCAGCGTCCAAAAATCTCCGCCAGAATGCGACCCATTTCATCCGCATCGGTTTGGGTGAACGCATCGGGCTGGTCGCTGTCGATATCAAACACCGCGATCAACGCGCCGTTGCTGTCGTGAACAGGGATCACCAGTTCCGACCGCGTGCTGCTGGCACAGGCAATGTGATCGGCAAATGCCTCGACATCCGGCACCAGTTGCACCTGCCCCGTGCGCGCCGCCGCACCGCACACCCCACGCGAAAACGGGATTTGCAAACAGCCGTGACCGCCTTGATAGGGACCGATTTTCAACATCTCGGGGGCCGTGACGCGGTAAAAGCCCGTCCAATCGAACCGGTCGTCGGAATGATGCACCTCACAGGCGACGGTGGCCATCAGCGCGATAATATCATCCTCGCCGTCGGTCAACGATTGCAGCGTTCGGTCCAGCGTTTTGTAATCAACCATGAGAGGCGCCTTGTTGTCGGAAATGTGTGGATTCTTGTGCGATATTGCCTGTGACCTTCCATCTGTCAAATGCACCCGAGGCATTAAATCCCAGAACGGTCCCCGCTCGGTGGAAAACTGTGTTACACTACATTCAGCCGCGCAATCATGCGCGCATTTCTCCAACAGATCGGATATCAATGAAACTTCCAGATGGAATGAAACCCGCGCTTTTTGGCGCGGTCCTGGGCGCTATTGCGGTGTCGATCATCGGCTTTAACTGGGGCGGATGGGTCACGGGTAGTTCTGCCACAGAAATGTCCAACGAAGATTCGACGGCGGCGGTCGCTTTGGCACTGACCCCATACTGCGTCTTGAAATCAAAGAACGATCCAAAGTCTGGCGTGGTGATGGCGGAGCTTGCCGATGCCAACGACTGGAAACGCCGCAGCATCGTAGAAGATGCCGGCTGGGCCACACCGCTTGGGACTGAAAACCCGCACCGTGCACTTGCAGACTCGTGTCAGAGTGCGCTGTCCAACGACACTTGAATCACTGACTTGAGGGCGGCCCGCTAAGGCTGTCCCGTCCAAAGCCCTGAGCGGCGGTTACACCTGCTCAGGGCTTGAAAACTCTACATGCGCTCGATTGCGATGGCCGTGCCTTCGCCGCCGCCGATACAGATGGCGGCAATGCCCCGCTTGAGGTTGCGTTTTTCCAGAGCGTTCAGCAGCGTCACGATGATGCGCGCGCCAGATGCACCGATGGGATGGCCCAAAGCACAGGCACCACCGTTGACGTTCACGATGTCATGGCTCAGCCCCATTTCATGCATAAAGGCCAGAGGTACGACGGCAAATGCCTCGTTCACCTCCCACAGGTCCACGTCGTCTTTGGTCCAACCGATGCGTGCCAGCAGCTTTTGCGCGGCGGGCACGGGGGCTGTGGTGAACAATCCCGGTTCCTGCGCGTGGCTGGCGTGACCCAGAATACGGGCACGCACGGTCAGACCACCCGCCTTGGCCGTTTCGGCAGAGCAGAGAACCAGCGCCGCGGCCCCGTCCGAAATCGAAGACGAGTTGGCCGCTGTGACAGTGCCGCCTTCGCGAAATGCAGGTTTAAGTTGTGGGATTTTCTCGGGGCGGGCGTTTGCGGGCTGTTCATCCGCACTGACGGTTACGGAGCCCTTGCGTGATTTGACGTCCATTGCCGCAATTTCATCGGCAAAAGCACCGCTGCTTTGCGCCTCTAGTGCGCGGGTCAGCGACGCCAGCGCAAATTCGTCTTGTTTTTCCCGGGTGAACTGGAATGCCTCGGCGCAGTCTTCGGCAAAGGTGCCCATCAGGCGCCCCTTGTCATAGGCGTCTTCAAGCCCATCCAGAAACATATGATCAACTGTCTTGCCGTGACCCAGACGAGCGCCTGCGCGCATTTGCGGCAGCAGATAGGGCGCCTGACTCATGCTTTCCATGCCGCCCGCAACCATCAGACCGGTGTGACCCAACGCGATCTGGTCAAAGGCGATCATCGCTGCTTTCATGCCTGATCCGCACATCTTGTTCAGCGTGGTGGCAGGCACTTCTTTGCCCAGACCGGCGGCAAAACCCGCTTGGCGCGCGGGGGCCTGCCCCTGACCGGCAGGCAATACGCAGCCCATCAAAACTTCGTCCACCGTATCCGCGCCTGCACCGGCCAGTGCAGCGCGGATGGCCGCTCCGCCCAGTTCGGAGGCCGTCAAACCGGAAAGCGCGCCCTGAAAGCCGCCCATCGGTGTGCGCGAGGCGCCGGAAATGATCACTTCAGTCATAGTTCACCTTCTGATTGTTCTACCCGTGGT
Organism: Pseudosulfitobacter pseudonitzschiae; assembly: GCF_002222635.1. Classification (NCBI taxonomy): domain Bacteria; kingdom Pseudomonadati; phylum Pseudomonadota; class Alphaproteobacteria; order Rhodobacterales; family Roseobacteraceae; genus Pseudosulfitobacter; species Pseudosulfitobacter pseudonitzschiae. The sequence continues at coordinate 2,956,718 of NZ_CP022415.1, forward strand.
TACGGGTTGGTAAGATTTGCGGCCTAATCATGGTCGCGAGCCTAGGACATGAGGGATTATTATGGAACTCTCGAGTAAAACAGAAGACCAAGTACGCATTGTAACGGTCAAGGACACGCGGATCGACGCCGCCGTGGCGATCGAATTCAAGGACGCGATGCGGGCCGCAACTGACGATGGCCCCGATCTGGTCGTGCTGGATCTGGCTGCGGTTGGCTTTATCGACTCCAGCGGGTTGGGCGCGATTGTCGCCGCGATGAAACATCTGGCCCCACAACGCAAGCTGGCGCTGGCGGGGCTGACACCTCCCGTGGACAAGGTGTTCAGGCTAACACGCATGGATTCGGTGTTCAGTCTTTACCCCACACTGGACGATGCGCGCAGCGCGCTGGCGACCTGAGGTGGCAATGTTGGCTGAAAGCCCGATCCCCCCCGTCCACGCTTCGCTGCCCGAGGTTCGGATAAACGTCGACAGCGGGCCACAAGCCGCGCGGCAAGCGCTGGACCAGCTTAAGCGCAATCTTGCGCCACTGTCGCTTGATATCGAAGAGTTTGGGGCGGTCGAACTGGTACTGGCCGAGGCGATGAACAATATTTGCGAACACGCCTATGCGGCGGGTGCCCGCAGCGGACCGATCAGGTTGCGCTGCCAACACCGGCGCGACGGGCTGCACTTCAGTATTGCGGACGAAGGGATGCCAATGCCTGGCGAATGTACCCCGCTTGGGCTGGCCGTGAATGTGGCCGTTGACCTGATGGATACACCCGAGGGCGGCTTTGGCTGGTTTCTGATCCGCGATCTGGCAAAGGATGTCTCGTACCAGCGGCACGGGTCCGTAAATCATTTGTCGCTGCGCATGGCCGTCGCTATCGGGTAATTCCGTTTTGCGGGCGTGGCCGATCCCGCCCGCAAAACACCACTGTTGACGCAAACCCTAAAACCGCCCGATTGGCTCCATATTCTCGCCTTGATCCACAAGCAAACATGTACTTGTAGCTGCATATAGCTTCCCTCGGTGTCGTGTGTAACAGCCCCCACCCAGTGCACGGCACCGAGGATTTCATTCCACATATTTCTACAGACTTGGCCTTTGGCCATTGCCCCGCTAGGTATCAGACAACTGACACTTAGAAGGATGATCCATGCGCGACTTTCACTTTCCGGGCCGTTCGCCCGTTCTGGCCACAAACGGAATGTGCGCAACGTCGCATCCCCTTGCCGCAGCCACCGCCATCGACATTCTGAAACGCGGCGGCAACGCGATGGACGCCGCAATTGCGGGCGCGGTGCTGTTGGGTATTTGTGAACCGCAAATGACAGGCATTGGCGGCGATTGTTTCGTGCTGTGGTCAATGCCAGGCGAGACCAAGGTTCACGCCCTGAATGGATCGGGCCGCGCACCCGCAGGACTGGACGCCGCAATGCTGCGTGATGCAGGCCACGACACCGTGCCGCTGGGCAGCCCTCATGCGGTCACCATACCCGGTGCCGTAGATGCGTTCTGCACCCTGTCAGAACGTGTCGGCAAACTGGGCCTTGATACGCTGCTGGCCCCGACCATCCACTATGCCGAAGCCGGTGTGCCCGTCGCCCCGCGCGTCGCGTCCGACTGGATCCCCTGTGCAACCGCGCTGCAAGGGTCAGCCCGCGACACCTATATGGTTAACGGCAAGGTTCCCAAAACCGGCGAGATTTTTCGCGCGCCCAAGCAGGCCGAAGTGCTGCGCCGCATCGCCAAAGACGGGCGTGACGCGTTTTATACCGGCGAGGTTGCCGAGGACATGATTACCACGCTGACAGCACTGGGCGGTGCGCACACTGCACAGGATTTCGCCAATGCGGCCTGCACCGACACCACACCGGTCGCCGGTGCTTACAAAGACATCGAAGTGGTCGAGCATCCGCCAAACGGTCAGGGTGCCGTGGCCCTTTTGCTGCTGAATATCCTCAAGCATTTTGACATCGCGTCGATGGACCCCTTTGGTGCGCAGCGCGCCCATATCGAAGCCGAAGCCGCCAAGCTGGCCTATGATGCGCGCAACCGGTTTCTGGCGGACGCCGATCACATGACCAGGATCGACCACCTGCTGTCCGAAGACACAGCCGCCAAGCTGGCCGCCCTGATCAACCCCAAACGTGCGATGGCAAACGCCACGCACCTGTCGGAAGCCGTTCACAAAGACACCATCTATATCACTGTGGTTGATGGCGACGGCATGATCGTGTCGCTGATCTATTCAATCTTTCACGGTTTCGGGTCGGGCATCGCCTCGGACAAATTCGGCATTCTGTTCCAGAACCGTGGCGCAGGATTTTCACTGACCCAAGGACACCCGAACGAGCTAAAAGGCGGCAAACGCCCGATGCACACGATCATTCCGGGTATCATCCGGTCGAACGGCAAACCTGTCATGCCCTTTGGTGTGATGGGCGGACAATATCAGCCCACCGGCCACGCACGATTTGTGACCAACCAGACCGATTTCGGGATGGATCCGCAGGCGGCCATCGACGCGCCACGGTGCTTCTCGGACAGGGGCGTTTTGCAGGTCGAGCGCGGATATTCCGAAGCAGTGCGTCAGGAATTGGCTGACATGGGCCACACTGTAGAAATCCCCGACTCGGCGCTTGGTGGCGCACAGGCGATCAAAGTGCATGACACTGGCGTTCTGGAAGGAGCAAGCGACCCGCGCAAAGACGGCTGCGCATTGGGGTACTGACACGGGCCGGGTGCACGGATTAAACCGCGCGCCCGACCGAAAACAAAAACGCCCTAGTTCAATTGGAAGTGCAGAGGATAGGCACCGTCCTGGAACGGACCGAACAGATCAGGGATGTCGGGGTGATCCACCGGCTCGCCTGAATAGTCCGCTACAAGGTTTTGTTCGGACACATAAGCCACGTAATAGCTTTGATCGTTTTCAGCCAGCAGATGATAGAACGGCTGTTCCTTACGCGGGCGGCTGTCTTCGGGAATCGCTTCGTACCACTCATCAGTGTTGGAAAACTGTGGGTCCACGTCAAAGACCACCCCGCGAAAGGGATGTTTCTTGTGACGGACAACCTGCCCGAGATGATATTTAGCGCGTAATCTCAACATAAGTTTCAGCCCCTATCGGGGGAATGTAGCTTTTTCAAGCAGGTTTTGTCCATGAAACAGCGGATTAAGGGCGGAAACAGTTTGTGCCATCACCTATGACAGTGGCGAAACTGCATCACGAGCGTGGCGCGACAGCATCAGAACGCGGCGCCCCGCCCATATGTGCAAAGATGATTTCCCCGCGCGGCAAAATCGGATAGGATACCTGCAAAACAATCCGCCCGCTAAATGTGGTGGAACCTATAGGCAGAGTAACAAAAATGAGCAGAACACTACGAGCTATGATCGTGCTGTTGGTGTTGGCCTCTTGCGGGGGCGGGCAATCAACACCACCACGTGGATTGGACGATGCCTGTGTCATCGTGCAACAGCGACCCGAATACCTGCGCGCCTTCCGCGCCACTGAGCGCCGTTGGGGCGTTCCGGTGCATGTGCAGATGGCCACAATCCATCAGGAAAGCAAATTCGTCGCCAACGCCCGCACGCCCTTTCGCTATGCGGCAGGGGTGATTCCCATGGGCCGTCAAAGCAGCGCTTATGGCTATGCACAGGCGCTGGATGCGACGTGGGAAGAATACCAGCGTGAAACAGGCCGCCACCGTGCCCGCCGCGATCGCATCAAGGATGCGACCGATTTCATGGGTTGGTATATGAACACGACCAACCAGCGTAACAGGGTGGCGCTGACTGATGCGCGCAACCAGTATCTGGCCTATCACGAGGGTCAGACCGGCTTTGCGCGGGGCTCCTACAACAGCAAATCATGGCTGGTACAGGTCGCGGGCAACGTGGATGCCCGCGCCAATATGTACGCCACACAGCTGTCGGGATGCCGCACGCGCCGCTAAAGTGACGCGCCGGGCTTAGCGGCCCGGTGCCTTGCCCGGGCTGCCGGTGTCGAACATGCGGTTGGCCAGTTGCCCCCCCACCTTCAGGTCACCCAAGACCACAGTGGTGCTGGATCCGCTGCTGTCGTTGATCACCCATTGACGCAATTGCACCGGATCGCCGGTGAACTTCAGCTGAATATTGCCATAGTCGGGATTCTCGGGGTCTTGCGCCGTTACTGTGGTTGCCGTGCCGTCATAGTCATGACCGGTGACCATCCGCGCCCGTCCCAGATTGACGTTGTCCGCCAGAATGATCGAGAGCGGCGTTTTCGCCAGCGGATAGGTCTCGGGCGGGGCGTTGGATTTCGAATCGTAGATCACCACGGCCCCCGCGCCCGCCACGACCAGTGCAGTTTCGGGCGCGTTGTATTCAAACCGCACGCGGCCGGGACGTTTGATAAAAATCTCGCCTGTGCTGATCGACCCGTCGTCGTTAATCTGGGTGAAATCGCCCTGTGCTGTTCGCAGTGTGTTCAGGTACTGCGAAATCTCGTTCAGCGACAGTTTGTCTGCCGCCGCAGCACCCGCAACGCTCAGCGCGATGACGCAGGCGGGAATGAAAGTTTTCAAGCTCAGCATAATGGTGTGCCTCGTATTTTCTAGTGTTCATTGCAGACGATATAGGGACGCGCGGGATGATATGCGATAACAAGACCCTTCAGCCGATCAACGACAGGCTGAACCACGCCGCAGCACAGGCCGCAGCGCCGCCCACCAACATCAGAATGCCGTCACGCAGGATGATGGCCAACGCAAGACAGGTAATCGCTGCCAGCGGGACAAATGCGGCAAAGGGCACCAGTTCTGCCGGGGGCACCAACAGACACAGCCCCACGATGACCCCCGCAGCAATACGGACCGGAATGTCACCTGCCAACCGTTCAAGGCGATGGCCGAAATGCGAATCGATCCACCCCGCTGCCGGCTTCAGCTTGTCCGCCGCGCGCTTGACCCGACCATCAACGCTGCGTGATCTCGCCATTTGCGGCAACCAAAGGCTTTGATAGCCCATCAAAATCTGCACCGCGAATATCGCGATAATCAATGCCATAAGCGTGGGGAAGGTCGGAATACCGCCCAAGGGCGAAGCCCCTAGCAAAGCGGGAATCAGGATAAGCGGACCCACGCCCCGTGCGCCGAAAAAATCGGACACATCGCCCACGGTTACGCCGTCTTCGGCTCCCGCCAAATCACGCAGGTCAGATACGATGGTCGTGACTTCGTCGCTCATGTCGCAAGCCCTTCGGGGTTGATGTTACCCATCAAACCCCGCGCGAACGGCTCGGGTTCCGGTTATTGCTCCGGCACCAGAATTTCGCGTTTGCCCACATGGTTGGCCGAACTGACCACGCCCTGATCTTCCATCTGCTCGACCAGACGCGCAGCCTTGTTGTATCCGATGGCCAGTTTGCGCTGGATATAGCTGGTTGAACACTTGCGATCCTTAACGACAATCGCCACGGCAGTGTCATAAAGCGCGTCCTCGCCGTCGGTGTTTCCACCCAGACCCAGCACCGCGTCGATGCTGCCCTCTTTGTCCTCATCGACACCTTCGACCACGCCGCTGACGTAATCGGGCGCGCCATATGCTTTGAGGTGATTGACGATTTCCTCGACCTCTTCGTCGCTGACAAATGGACCGTGGCAACGGGTGATCTTGGCACCGCCTGCCATATACAGCATGTCACCCATGCCCAGCAGTTGTTCGGCACCCATTTCACCAAGGATTGTGCGGCTGTCGATCTTCGACGTCACCTGAAACGAGATCCGCGTGGGAAAGTTCGCCTTGATCGTGCCGGTAATCACATCGACCGAAGGCCGCTGCGTCGCCATGATCAGGTGAATCCCCGACGCCCGCGCCATCTGCGCCAGACGCTGGATACAGGCCTCGATCTCTTTGCCCGCGACCATCATCAGATCGGCCATCTCGTCCACGACCACCACGATATAGGGCAGCGCGACAGGCTGGAACTCTTCTGTCTCGAACATCGGCTCGCCGGTGTCGTCGTCAAAACCCGTCTGAACCGTGCGGCTGAACATCTCGCCTTTGGCCAGCGCCTCGCGGACGCGCCCGTTATAGCCTTCGATGTTGCGCACACCCATCTTGGACATCTTGCGATAGCGCTCTTCCATCTCGCCGACGGTCCATTTCAGCGCGACAACAGCCTTTTTCGGGTCGGTCACAACAGGGGACAAAAGGTGCGGAATGCCGTCATAGACAGACAATTCCAGCATCTTGGGGTCGATCATGATCAGGCGACATTCCTGCGGGGTCAGCTTGTACAGCAGCGACAGGATCATCGTGTTGATCGCCACCGATTTACCCGAACCCGTGGTCCCAGCGATCAGCAAGTGGGGCATCTTGGCAAGGTTTGCCACAACACTGTCACCGCCAATGTCCTTGCCCAAGGCCAGCGGCAGGCGCATGTTGCTGTCGCCAAAATCGCGGCTGGCCAGAATTTCACGCAACACCACCTTTTCGCGGTGCTCGTTGGGCAATTCGATACCAATCACCGAACGACCCGGAACAGTCGACACACGCGCCGACAGCGCCGCCATCGAACGGGCAATGTCATCAGCCAGACCGATGACGCGGCTGGCCTTAAGACCCGGCGCGGGTTCCAATTCGTACATGGTGACCACAGGGCCCGGACGTACGCTGACGATCTCGCCTTTGACGCCGTAATCATCCAGCACGCTTTCCAGCATCCGCGCGTTTTCTTCCAGCGCTTCGTCAGACAGGTGCAGGCGCTGCACGGTTTCGGGGCTTTCCAGCAGGCTCAGCGGCGGCAGTTCAAATCCGGGATGCGTGTCTTCGAACGACAGCGCGGGTTGGGCTTCGGCTTGTGCCTGCTTGCTGGGCTGCACGGATTTGCGCACAGGCTGCTGCACAACCTTGCGCGGCTCGGCCACGGGGATCGTCGGTGCATGGGGCTGGGGTGCGGACTGGTACAAAGACAGCCCGTCATCGTCGTCCTCCTCCGGCTCGATCACCTGATCTCCAAGATCTTCAGGTTCGGCATAGGATCGCGGCGCGGGTGCCTCGACCGAAGCAGGCGTCCGCACGGGCGCTGTCACCGGCTTCGCGAAATAGTCGGGCACCGCACGCGAGGCCGTCAACGGCGGCTCCGCCCGAAGCGCGGGGGTTGTGGCCGCGGCAGCTGTCAGCGGTGGTTCCGACGGCAAAACGGCCGTGCGGGTGGTGTTCAGAACCAGCGGCGCAGGACGGCGTCCCAGACTAAAGCCGCGCGTCACCGGCGCGGATTTCTCGGCCTGCAGGACGGGCACCTGACGCACACGGTTTTTGATCACGTCTGCGATCTTGGCCTTGATACGGTCATCTCCGGGGCCTTCGCCCACATCGGCGGTGCTACATGTCTCGACCAGTTCAGGCTCGGGCATCTCGACGTCGGGCTGCGCGTCGGGGCGCTTGACCAGACCGGGCATCCGCGCCAGCAACCCGCTTTTGGGCGCGGCTTCAGTGTGGAACATCCCATGCGCAGGTGCTTGGGGGGCGATCGGCTCGGCAAAGGATTGCTGCGCCTCAAAGGCTGCGTTCTCTTCCGCCTCAATCCGCTTTTGCGCGCGCCGCTCGGCGGTCTTGGCCTGCATCAGGCGGGCCCCCTTTACCGCACCGCTGGCGCCACGCCCCAACAACGTCATCATCCAGGCGTAAACCATGATCAGGCCGATCATCATAAAACGCCCGATCCGCTTCAGTTCGGTCGCTGTAAAGCCCAGAACAAAGGCCGACAGCACCACGATACCCACGCCCATCACGAACGACATCGTCTTGATCGCAAAGGTGGACCCCAACGGCAGGATGGTCAGGATCGCGCCCATCACAGTGTCGCCAAAAAGCCCGCCCAGACCGAACGAATGGGTGCGCAGCCATTGCGCATCCGGCTCCAGCGTCGCAGCATAGATCGCACCACAGGCCACTACGATCGGGGCAAAGATCAACCGGCCCACGGCCCGCTCGTCGCCCGCGTGCAGCGCAAACCGCGCGCCCCACACCAGCAATACAGCAGCAATGCCCCATGCGCCCCAACCTGCGATCATGAACAAGGGTGCTGCAATCGACGCACCCGTGCGCCCCAACCAGTTCTGCACCGGCGCATCGGTCGACACCATCCAGTTGGGATCATCCGGCGTATAGGAGGCGATCATCGACGCGGCCAGCAGACCGGCCACGAGCAGAGCAATACCGATCAGTTCTTTGCCCCGTTTCTCGATAGCCTCGGCCATGTTGGTGTCCAACAGTGGATCGCGCCCGCGTGTGTGATATGCCATTGCTCTCGTCCCTCGTTATTGCACGCCGTAAAGGTGGTCACGAATGGCCGTCAGGCCCCGCTCCACATCCGGCTTTGGGGCCACCAGAGCGACCCGAATATATCCTTTTCCGGGATTCACACCCGCGGCGTCATCCTGACTGAGATACGCGCCCGGCAGAACCCGAACGCCCGTGGCCTGCCACAGGCTCAGCGCAGCGGCTTCGCCGTCTTCAACCGGCAGCCACAGGAAAAAGCCCGCCTCGGGGCTTTTGTATCCTGCAACATTGCCCAGAATACGGTCCGCCAAATCGTATTTCTCGCGGTAAAGCGCACGGTTCTCTTCCACATGCGCCTCGTCCGCCCAAACAGCCGTTGCCGCAGCCTGCAACGGCAAAGGCAGTGGCGCGCCCGTATACATGCGCAACTGGCGCATCCGTGCAATGCTGTCCGGACCACCGGCAACAAAACCCGAACGCAAACCGGGCAGGTTCGACCGCTTTGACAGCGAATGAAATGCCACAACCCGCTCGGGGTCTGCGCCCGCATCGCGCGCCGCTTGCATGACCCCTACAGGGGGCACATCGCGGTAAATCTCGGAATAACATTCATCCGCAAAAATCTGGAAATCATGCTTTTCGGCCAGTGCGATCAGATCCGACCAATAGGTATGATCCGCAACCGCCCCCTGCGGGTTCGCAGGCGAGCAGATGTAACATGCAACGGTCCGGTCCAGCACATCCACGGAAAGACCGGTGTAATCCGGCAAGTGTCCCGAAGCTGCAGTGGCATTCACGAACACAGGCTCGGCCCCGACAGATGTCGCCGCCAGCATATAGACCTGATAAAATGGGTTCGGCATCAACACGACAGGTTGCCGTCCGCCCTTCTGCTCGGGGCACAGCGCCATCGCAACGTTATACAGCCCTTCGCGGCTGCCGTTCAGCGGCAGAACATTGGTCTCGGGGTCCAGCGTCACGTCATAGCGCCGCGCCACCCAATCACAAAATGCCTTGCGCAATTCCGGCGTGCCTTCGTTCGGCGGATATGAGTTGAACCCCGCAGCGTTCTTCGAAACCACATCCGTAACCCAAGCCGGAAACACATGTTTCGGCTCGCCAATGGTCATGTGCACCACGTCCCCGCCGGGGGTATGATGGTCCAATAACGCCCGCAAACGCGGAAACGCATAGGCCGGAAGGTTCGAGAACCGCTCGGGAAAATTCATACAACTGCCTCGGATCGGGATCGTTATCGCCCCGTTTCTCCAAGGATAGCGCAAGCCGCCCCAACTCGTCCACCAAAACCACGCCAAAGCCGCAACTTGTGGCATTCGCGCACTGCGCTGGTTTCTTTTGGCTTTAAATATCCTGGGGGTGCCCGCAGGGCGGGGGCAAAGCCCCCAAAATCAGCCCTGCCGCATCACGCCAATGCTGCCTCTGCCGCAGCACCCAATCGCAACAGCGCCTCCTCGCAATCCGGTGGCATCATCAGCATCACGCCACAGCTTGGCACGCCCGTGGGCAGGGTCAGCGCACTCAGACCCAACAGATTGCCAATGCGTGTGTTGCGCAAAGTCATCAGGTTTTCAGTGCGATAGTAATCATCTTCTGTGTTCAGCCGATCCAAATTCGGCGGCAGGTTCGCCCCCGTCGGCACGATCACCGCGTCGTAGCCCGCCACCGCCGCATCATAGCCGAACCGCGCCCCCTCCAAAGCAGCCCACGCCGCCACATAGTCCGGCCCGCTGACATCCGCCCCCAACCGGAAACGTTTCAGCACCTCTAAGAACATCGCCTCTGGATTCGCCTCGATCACATCGCGCCACAGGCCATATGCCTCGGTCGGGATCAGCGGCCCCGCACAATCCAATGCCTGTTGCACCGCCTCCACTTCGATCCGCTCGATGATGACCCCCGCGGCCTGCATCCGCTCCAGCGCACGTTCAAACGCAGCCAGCGGTGCGTCCCGTACATCTTGCATGAACACCGTTTCCACCACCGCCAGACGTCGCCCCTTAAGGGATGCGCCAGCCAGATCAGCGGGTTTGCCACCTTCCAGCACTGCCAGCAATTGCGCGCAATCCTCGACACTGCGGGCCAGCGGGCCGATGGTGTCGAATTTCAACGCCAATGGCACCGCACCTTCCAGCGACAGCCGCCCCGAAGTGGTTTTCAGCCCCACCAGATCGTTCCACGCCGCAGGAATACGGACCGAACCACCTGTGTCCGTTCCGATCCCCGCCGCAGCCAGCCCAAAAGCCACCGAAGTTGCAGCCCCCGAAGAAGACCCGCCCGGCACCGCATCCGCATCGTTCACGCAAGGCGGCGTGGCGGTCGACGGGTTATAGCCAAGCCCCGAAAACGCCAGTTCGCTCATATGTGTCTTGCCCAGACATATCAGACCCGCCGCCGTGGCGGCCTCTAACACCACAGCGTCCCGATCCGGCACGCGCCCCTCCAACAATTTCGAGCCCGCCTCGGTCCCTATGCCAGCGGTATCAAACAGGTCTTTCCAACTGATCGGCACCCCGTCCAGCAAAGACCGTCGTTGCCCTGTGGCCGCCCGTTCGGCAGCCGCGCCAGCCTCGGCCAGCGCGCGATCGTGGGTAACACGGGCATAGATGCGGTCGCGCAATTCATGGCCGTCAATCGCATCCAGATAGACTTGGGTCAGCGCCACGGGATCAATCTCGCCCGCACCAATTCCACGACCCAAATCGCTTGCCGTCATCCACAGCCAATCCTGCATCCTGCCACTCCTTTGCGTTTTCGCGACGGTAGCGACGCCTCGGCGCATGGACAATCCCCGCCGCGCATTCATATAGAGTGGTATGAACACAGATACCGATATTGCCGTCATTGGCGGCGGACTGAACGGCCCCCTTCTGGCGCTGGCTATGGCGGCCCAAGGCCTGCATGTCACTGTCATCGACGCCACGGCGCAGGCCGTGCGCAAGAACGCCGCTTTTGACGGGCGATCCTATGCTGTGGCGCTGACCTCGCAACGGCTTCTGGCGGGGATTGGTCTGTGGGATCAACTGGCTGACAGCGCGCAGCCGATGCTGGAAATCAAGGTCACTGACGGGCGCGCAGGCGAAGGACCGTCGCCGTTTTTCATGCACTTCGATCACGCAGAAATTGAAGAAGGGCCAATGGGTTACATGGTTCAGGATAGGCACCTGCGCCGCGCCCTGATCGACGCGATGGATGCCAGCGACCGGATCACACAATTGTCCGGTGAAGCCGTAACTGACCAGCAGCCTCATCCTGCGGGCATCACCCTGACGCTGGCCAATGGCGCGCTGGTCACTGCCCGTCTTGCCGTCGGTGCCGATGGCCGCAACAGCGGGACGGCGCAACGCGCAGGCGTCAAGCGCATCGCGTGGTCCTATAACCAGACCGCGCTGGTTTGCGCCATCGAACACGACCTGCCGCACCACGGGATTGCGCACCAGTTCTTCATGCCCCCCGGGCCGCTGGCGATCTTGCCCCTGCCAGGCAATGTCAGTTCGATCGTCTGGTCCGAGACCGACGCAAATGCGTCCGCATTCAACGCCCTGCCCGAAGCGCAATATATCGACATGCTGCGGCCCCGCTTTGGCGATTTTCTGGGCGACATCCGTCTGACCGGCAAGCGCTGGACATACCCGCTAAGCCTGTCGCTGGCGACAGAAATGGTTGCTGACCGCGTCGCGCTGATCGGTGATGCCGCGCATGGATTGCATCCAATCGCAGGCCAGGGGCTGAACGCAGGAATGCGCGACATCGCGGCACTGCACGAAGTGCTGACCGACGCCACACGGCGCGGAGAAGACATTGGCAGCGTCGCCACCTTATCCCGCTATCAGGAATGGCGCCGTTTCGACAACACATCGCTTGCGATGGCAACAGATGCGTTCAACCGACTGTTTTCAAATGACAACCCGATCCTGCGGATTGGGCGCGATATTGGCATGGGGTTGGTCGGCGCGTTGCCCGGCCTGCGTCGTGGTGCCATCCGCGAGGCTGCAGGGCTGACCGGAGAATTGCCGCGGCTGATGCAGGGCAAACCACTCTAGCCCCCTGCCCTACTGAAAGTTTAGTCGATCACGCGGGCTTCGCTGTCCAGCATGATCGGAATGCCGTTGCGGATCGGATAGGCCAGCTTGGTCCCCTCCGAGATCAGCTCCTGCGCCTGGGCGTCATAGCGCAGCGTTCCTTGGGTGCGCGGGCAGACCAGCGCCTCCAGCATTTTACGATCTGCCTCGATGGCTTGTCCGGTCATTGCAAAAAATCCCCTTCACCGCCGCCACGCAGCGCATATTCAATCAAGGTCACCAGCGTTTCGCGCCGTGTGTCCAGCGATGGCGCTTCCAACAGTGCCTGTTTATCTTCAGGCTGAAAGTCCAGCATCATCGACAGCGAATTAACCAACAATTCGTCATCCGCTTCTTTCAGCGTATCCCAATCGGCTGACAGATCCCGCGAGTCAAAATACCGGCTCAGAAGCGATAAAAACGGTCCACGGTCCAGCGTTTCGTCTGTTTCGCTGTCGCCCAGATCGCGATCAAACCCCGCCCACGACGCCTTGCAGCGCCGATAGGGGGTAAAACCGTCGATCTCTTCCACCACGCGGAACCGCGACAGCCCTGTCAGCGTTACCATATAGCGCCCGTCCTCGGTCTCGGAAAACTGAGTGATTCGACCAGCGCAGCCGATGGTATGCAGCCCTTTTTCCGACCGTCCCGGCACCGGATTCGGCTGGACCATACCGATGATCCGGCTGTCGGTTTTCAGCGCATCCGACAGCATCTGCAAATAACGCGGCTCAAAGATATGCAGCGGCAGATGGGCACGTGGCAGCAGCAGGGCTCCCGGCAACGGGAAAACGGGAATCGTTTCAGGAAGATCAACAGCGTTGCGCATAACCCTTACCTAGTTCGCGGCGCGGTTCAGACAAATATCATCGAGCTAAGTTTCCGACGCCCGTTCAGAACCACCGGATCGTTCGCCTTTAACGCATCGAAAATTGTGAAAAGTTGCGTCTTGGCTGCACCATCGTTCCATTCGCGATCACGTTTGAACAGCTCCAGCAGTTCCGCAACGGCCCCCTCGGCATCACCATGTGCATGCAGCGCCTGCGCCAGATCGAAACGCGCCTGATGGTCGTCGGCATTCGCCTCGACTGCCGCACGATATTCATCCACCGGACCTGCATTTGCTGCCTGACGGGCCAGTTCCAGTTGCGCGTGCGCCGCCTCCAGCTCGGGGCTTTTGGATATCTCGATCGGTGCGCCGTTCAAAACCGCCTCGGCGTGGTCCAGATCGCCCGTTGCAATGTGAACACGCACCAGCCCGCCATAGGCACCCGCATGTGCGGGGTCTTCTTCCAGAATCGCCTGAAATGTCTGCGCCGCATCCTCGAACGCACCTTCGGCCAGCATCTCGTCTGCGGCAGCCACTGCATCTTGCAATGTATCGGCTTGAGTTTCACCGCCGCCTGCCTTGATCACCCGCTCGACAAAAGCAGTCACTTCCGAGGGTGGCAAAGCGCCCTGAAACCCGTCAACCGGCTGGCCCTTGTAGAAGGCATAGACCGTCGGGATCGACTGAATTTGCAACTGCCCGGCGATGCCTTGGGCCTCGTCCACGTTGACCTTGGCCATTTTCACGGCCCCTTTGGCCGCACGCACTGCGTCTTCCAGCAGCGGGCCCAGCGTTTTGCACGGGCCGCACCAAGGTGCCCAAAAATCAACGATCACCGGCACCGTCTGGCTGGCTTCCACCACATCGGCCATAAAGGTCGCTTCCGAGACGTCCTTGATCAGATCCGCCGCTTCAGGCGCTGCAGCACTCAGGTTCAATTCCATTTCATCCGTCCTTGCATCAGTGTTTATCTTCTATATGTGCGCAACCGCGCCGAATTCAAAGGTCGAAGGTTGCGAAAACCGGAGCGTGGTCACTGGGCTTTTCCCATCCGCGCGCGGCGCGCAGCACGTGGCTGGAATGGCCCGCCTGCGCGATGTCGCCCGTGGCCCAAACGTGATCCAGCCGGCGCCCCTTGTCGGCGGCATCCCAATCCTTGGCGCGGTAGGACCACCATGAATACAGCAGCCCCTCGGGAATATCCTGCCGCGTGATATCCACCCAGTCGCCTGCATCTTGCACCTGCGCCAGATGCTCGACCTCGACCGGTGTATGGCTGACGATCTTCAGCAGCTTCTTGTGGTCCCAAACGTCATCTTCGCGCGGGGCGATGTTCAGATCACCGACCAGAATCGACTTCTCGGGCTTTTGAGCGTGAAACCAGTCGCGCATGTCGGTTAGATAATCCAGCTTTTGGCCAAATTTCTCGTTGCGCTCGCGGTTCGGTTCGTCTCCGCCTGCGGGAACGTAAAAGTTATGTACCGTCACGCCGTTTTCCAGTCGTGCCGACACATGCCGCGCATGACCCAGTGCGGCGAAATCTTCGGCTCCGACCTCTTCGATCGGCAACCGGCTCAGGATCGCAACGCCGTTGTACCCTTTGTCACCGCGCGCAACCATGTGGGTGTAACCGGCGGCGTTGAACGCCTCGCGCGGAATCTTTTCCACGGGGCTTTTGCATTCTTGCAGGCACAGCACATCCGGCCCGTGTTCGGCCAGCAGCTTCAGCACGATCGGCTCGCGCAGGCGAACCGAGTTGATGTTCCAGGTTGCAAGAGAAAATGCCATGTCGATACCCCATAGTTGCAGTGGCTGGACCCTATGCCGACCAAGGCCGCACCGCCACCCAAAAACCCGCAGCTTTCCGGTCTGGCCACAGCCTGATGCCCCGCAAATACATCATGCGCAAAAAAAGGGCCGGGCACAAAGGCCCGGCCAAGTCCAACAGGGAGGTGCATGTTTAACCCGGACATGCAGCGGGATGATGCGAGAACGCCGCTGTTGGGGCGAAGTTCCCGTCTAACTAGAATATACCACTAGGACATCAAGCGATAGCCCCCTGATTCCGTCACCAGCAAACGTGCATTGGACGGGTCGGGTTCAATCTTTTGACGCAGACGGTAGATATGCGTCTCAAGCGTGTGGGTCGTGACGCCGGCGTTATATCCCCAAACCTCGTGCAGCAGCACATCGCGCGCCACGACGCCATCGTTGCTGCGATACAGGAACTTCAGAATGTTGGTTTCCTTCTCGGTCAGACGCACCTTTTTGTCGTCTTCGGTCACCAACATCTTCATCGACGGTTTGAACGTATACGGCCCCAGTTGGAACACTGCATCTTCCGACTGTTCATGCTGGCGCAACTGCGCGCGGATGCGGGCCAGCAGCACGGGAAACTTGAACGGCTTGGTGACATAATCATTGGCACCGGCGTCCAGACCCAGAATGGTATCGGCATCGCTGTCATGGCCGGTCAGCATCAGCACCGGCGCTTTCACCCCCTGTTTGCGCATCAGGCGGCACAGCTCGCGGCCATCGGTGTCGGGCAGGCCCACGTCCAGAATCACCAGATCGTACAGCGCCTCTTTGGCCTTGGTCATGGCCTCGGCACCATTGCCCGCCTCGAAGACGTCAAAGTCTTCGGTCATCACCAATTGCTCGCTCAGCGCCTCGCGCAGGTCTTCGTCGTCGTCGACCAGCAGAATTTTCTTCAGTTGTGCCATTTCGGGCCTCCTGTGTTCTGCACTACCAATTGAGCACCCTTCACGAAACTGGCAAGATTTGCGACAGAACTCTCACGCGGTCGTGTGCCAAACAGGGCAAATGTTTCATTTCCGGTTCGCATAGCTTACATCACCTCACAAGAAACATCAGGACGCGGCACATGGCCTTTACCCCCGACATCATCGAACAGCTTGCGCGGGCGCGCGCCGATCTGCGCATGGGCGTACCTGTGGTTCTGACCGGAGACAATGCCGCGCTGGTTCTGGCGGCGGAAACGCTCTCGCCCCAGCGATTGGCCGACATTCTGGCCCTTGGCGGTGCGCCTGTTCTGGCGATCACCGCGCGGCGGGCCGAAACACTGAAAGCGCGCGCCTATGATGGCGACCTTGCACGACTGAAACTGCCCGAAGATGCGTCGCTGACATGGGTGCAGGCCATCGCAGACCCCGCCGACGACCTGCGCAGCCCGATGAAGGGGCCGCTGCAATCCGACCGTGACGGCAGCGCCCTTGCGCACCGCGCAGCGCTGGCTTTGTGCAAATCTGCGCGGCTGTTGCCCGCCGCCGTGGTGCTGCCGATGGATGATGCCGACAGTTTTGCGGCACGGCATGCCCTGACCGCGCTGCCGCTGGCGCGGCTGGCCGATCACATCGCGTCAGCCAGCCCGCTGCATCCGATTGTGGCCGCGCGCTTGCCGATGGAGGCGTCAGAGGCAGGGCGGCTGCACATTTTCCGCCCCGAAGACGGCGCAGAGGAACATTACGCCATCGAAATCGGCCGCCCCGACCGCAGCAAGCCTGTTCTGGCACGGCTGCATTCGGCCTGTTTCACCGGCGATATTCTGGGGTCGCTGAAATGCGACTGCGGCCCGCAACTGCGCGGCGCGCTGACCCAGATGGGGGCCGAGGGCGCGGGCGTTCTGCTGTACCTCAACCAAGAGGGGCGCGGCATCGGGCTGGCCAACAAAATGCGCGCCTACTCCCTGCAAGATCAAGGCTTTGACACCGTCGAGGCCAACCACAGACTGGGATTCGAAGACGACGAACGCGACTTTCGCCTTGGCGCGGACATTCTGAAATCTATGGGGTTTTCGGCGGTGCGCCTGCTGACCAACAACCCCAAAAAGGTCGATATGATGACCACCTGCGGCATCACCGTTGCCGAACGCGTGCCGCTGAAAGTGGGCGAAAACCGCCATAACACCGCCTATCTGGCCACAAAAGCACGCAAATCGGGGCATCTGCTGTGACCCCCGCCGATATGGTTCTGACCCCGCGCGGGCTGCGCTTGGGCGGGCGGGTCTATCCCTGCACCATCGGCAAGGGCGGGCTGTCGCAGAACAAGCGCGAGGGCGATGGCGCGACCCCTGTGGGCAGTCATCGGGTTGTGGGCATATTGTACCGCCCCGACCGGATCACCGCACCCGCGCCGTGGGCCACGCCCATAGGTCCGCGCGATTTGTGGTCTGATGCCTCGGGCCGGCCGGATTACAACCATCAGGTCCGCGCGCCCTATCCCCACAGTCACGAGGCGTTGCGCCGTGCCGATCCGCTTTATGATCTGGTGATCGTGACCGACTGGAACTGGCCCGATGCCGTGGCGGGTGCCGGTTCGGCCATCTTCATGCACCGCTGGCGCAGGCCGGGCTATCCGACCGAAGGGTGCGTGGCCCTGCGCCCTGACCATCTGGCGCGGATCGCGGCGCGTATCAGCATCGGCACGCGCTTGATCATACCGCAGCTACGCTAGGCGGGAACGCGGTCCCCGAAAATGGCCGACCCTACGCGGATATGCGTAGCCCCCAGTGCCACGGCGCGCTCGAAATCGCTGCTCATCCCCATACTAAGACCTGCCAGCCCGTTGCGTTCCGCGATTTTGGCCAGCAGGGCGAAATGCAGCGCCGGCTCTTCGTCTACGGGCGGGATGCACATCAACCCGCGCACCGGCAGGTCCATTGCGCGACATTCAGCGACAAAACCATCCGCCTGCGCGGGCAGAACGCCTGCTTTCTGGTCCTCTTCGCCGGTGTTCACCTGAATAAACAACTCGGGGCAATGCCCCTCTTCCTGTGCAATCCGCGCAAGTGCCGTTGCCAGCTTGGGGCGGTCCAGCGAATGGATGGATTGAAACAGACCAAAAGCCGCCCGCGCCTTGTTGCTTTGCAACGGGCCGATCAGGTGCAGGTCGATGCCGTCGAAATCTTCGCGGAAATCGGGCCACTTGCCCATCGCCTCTTGCACGCGGTTTTCACCGAAACAGCGATGGCCCTGTTCCAGAACGGTACGGACACGGTCGTTCGGCTGTACTTTACTGACCGCGATCAACTGAACCGACCCCGCCGCACGCCCTGCGTCGGTGCAGGCTTTGGCGATCCGGTCCTGAATATCCTGAAGTCCCATGCGTCACTCCCTTTGCTGTCCCCAGATACCAAGGCAGGGGGGCGAAAGAAAAGGGGGCGCAAAAGAAAAGGGGCAGCCCCAAAGGACTGCCCCAAATCGTCAGATGCCGATCAACTTAGAAGTTGAAGCGAACACCCAGGTCGGCAACGGTGTTGCCGGCGTTGTTGTTCTGGATACCACCGCGGATGGAGGTACCGCCACCCAGGTCGTGTGTCACGCCGAAACCGTAAACGGTGTCAACGTAGTTTTCTTGGTCGAGAACAACGACGTTCATACGTGTTGCAGCGCCGATGTCAAAGCCGGCGTTGATCGCGAACGCGTCGCCCTGTGTGCCGTTGTTTGCATAGCCGAATGTCAGGTCAGCAATGCCAACCGAACCGGAAACTGTCAGAGCAGCTTCGGTGTCTGTCACGATGTCGGAGTCTTGCAGACCCAGAGCAACGGTCCAGCCGCTGAACGTGTAAGCAACGTGAGCTGCAAGACGGTCGCCTTCCAGAACGCCGTTAAAGGCAGCACCAGTGTCCAACTCGGCATACGACAGGTGCATGCTCAGGTCGCCCATGGAGTACATGACTTCAACACCGTTGCGGCCCGCAGCGCCGTTACCATCGGAGTCATAGGTATCCGAGAACGCGCCAGCGCCGTTGATGATGTAGTCATACGACAGGCCTGTCAGACCCAACTCTGTGGGGTACATGCCGGGCATGGAGTCGATCGCGCCAAAGATGTTGCCAACGCCGACTTCCAGACCACCGGAGCGAACGAAGAAACGAACGCCGTTGATGCCGCCTTCAAGACGATCAGCACGGTAAGCGCCGGAGTTGGACGAAGAATCTTGACCCAAACGGTCACCATTTGCCGAACCGTCGTTATCCTGTTGGATACGCGCACGGGCACCGAAAACGATACCGGAGTCGGACTCGGCTGTCGCGTCGATTTGCAGACGGAAACGGCTGGTGATTGTTGTTTCGTTAGCGGCACCTTCAACGTGGATGATACCAAAACGACCGTAGCCGCCGAATGTAACGTCTGCAGCTGCGACACCAGCGGTGGCGACCAGAGCAGTCGTGGCGAAGAGAACTTTTTTCATGAGTTGTCCCTCGAGTTTCAAATTTCACATGCCCACGTCGGGGAATCCGATGAGGGTATGAAGGGTGTTTCCCTCTTTTGCCCCCATGTTGGCAAGCAAAGTGCATCGCAGCGAGACAATGTGTTCGACTATTGATGCAGCTTTGCCACACCACATTTTTGGCATACTCCTGAAAACAGTTCGGCCATGCCGCTGCGAGGGGCATTTACATTATAATGTATACACCGGCGAATTCACCCCAAACGCGGCAGTTTCCGACATAGACCTTGCCCCGACACCCTTGCTTGGGTAGACCAAGTGCCAAACAGGCATAGGTGTGCAGGTATGGGGCTCAAATCCTTCTTTAAATTCGCAGGTGTCATTGTGGCCCTTGGCGCATTGACAGCGTGTGGCTCGCTTGGACGCATCGGCAGTCCTGCGACCGAACGTCCGGAGCATTATTCGGACCCAACCCACCCACGGAATATCGACACAACCAACACGATCTGGAACGCGTTCAACCGCAAATCGAACGAGACCGAAGTGTTGGTGAACCGCTATATCTGGCAGGCTTCGCTGGAAGTGCTGGATTTCCTGCCCGTGCAAACGGTCGACCCGTTCACCGGTGTGATCGTCACGGGATATGGCACGCCGCCGGGTGGCGGACAGGCGTATCGCGCCACTGTGTTGATCAAAGATCCCGCTTTGGACGCGCGTTCGCTGAACGTGGCGCTGCAAAACCGTGGCGGTCCGGCAAGTGCCGCCACCACACGCGCGATCGAGGACGCGATCCTGACCCGCGCACGTCAGTTGCGGATCACCGACAACAGGCTTTAAGCGCCGGACAAATCACTTTAACAGTTGCGCCGGGCCATTCGCCCGGCGTTTTCGTGTCAGACAGGACAATTGCACATGCCCAGTTATACCCCCTCCGATATCGAAGCCCGTTGGCAGGACGCGTGGGACAAGGCCGGAATTTTCCAAGCCAAACGCGACAAGAGCCGCCCCAAATATTACGTGCTGGAAATGTTCCCCTATCCGTCGGGCCGCATCCACATGGGCCATGTGCGCAACTATACGCTGGGCGACGTGGTGGCGCGCTATAAGATGGCAACGGGGCACAACGTGCTGCACCCGATGGGCTGGGATGCCTTTGGAATGCCCGCAGAAAACGCCGCAATGGCCATTGGCGGCCATCCCCGCGACTGGACCTATAACAACATCAAGGACATGCGCGGGCAGATGAAACCGCTGGGCCTGTC
This sequence comes from Pseudosulfitobacter pseudonitzschiae, assembly GCF_002222635.1. Lineage (NCBI taxonomy): Bacteria > Pseudomonadati > Pseudomonadota > Alphaproteobacteria > Rhodobacterales > Roseobacteraceae > Pseudosulfitobacter > Pseudosulfitobacter pseudonitzschiae. Next base: position 2,977,341 of record NZ_CP022415.1, read on the forward strand.
GATCGACTGGTCGCGCGAATTTGCCACCTGTGATCCGGAATATTACGGGCAACAGCAGGCGCTGTTCCTTGATTTCCTTGATGCGGGTCTGGTCCACCGCAAGAACGCACAAGTGAACTGGGATCCGGTCGACATGACCGTTCTGGCCAACGAACAGGTGATCGACGGCAAAGGCTGGCGTTCCGGCGCCGAGGTCGAACGGCGCGAGCTGACGCAGTGGTTTTTCAAGATTTCCGACATGGCCGGAGAGCTGAAAGACGCATTGGACGGTCTGGACAACTGGCCCGCCAAGGTGCGGCTGATGCAGGAAAACTGGATCGGCGAATCGCGCGGGCTGCAATTTGCCTTTTCACTGATCGGCCAGCCGGATGATGGCGCGCCTGCGCCCGAAGGCTTTGACCGCATCGAAGTTTACACCACGCGCCCCGACACGCTGGCCGGTGCGTCCTTTGTCGGCATCTCGCCCGATCATCCGCTGGCGAGAACGCTGGAGCGTGACAACGCCAGTATTGCAGCATTTAACGCCGAATGTCGCAAGGGCGGCACCACCGCCGCCGAGATCGAGACCGCCGAGAAGCTGGGTTTCGACACCGGCCTGCGCGTGCGCCATCCCTTTGATACATCGTGGGAGCTGCCCGTCTATATCGCCAACTTCATCCTGATGGACTATGGCACCGGCGCGATCTTTGGCTGCCCTGCGCATGACGAACGCGATCTGGAGTTTGCCCGCAAATACGATTTGCCGGTGACATCTACCTTTGTGCCCACCGACACCGAAGGGTTCACCGCCCCCGAAGACGGCGGCGCGGCCTTTGTGCCCGGCAAGGACGTGACCGTGCATTTCAGCCGCCCGCTGGGTGGCGAGCCCCGCAACATGACCGGCGACGCAGCCGTCATCGAGGCGATCGAGACCTGCGAGACAAACGGCGTGGGCCAAGGCGTGACCAAATACCGGCTGCGCGACTGGGGTCTGTCGCGTCAGCGGTATTGGGGTTGCCCGATTCCCGTGGTGCATTGCGAAACCTGCGGCGTGGTCCCCGAAAAGAAAGAGAACCTGCCGATCGAGCTGCCCTACGACGTCAGCTTTGACACGCCCGGCAACCCGCTGGACCGTCACCCCACGTGGCGCGACTGTGCCTGCCCCAAATGCGGCGCACCGGCGCAACGCGAAACCGACACGATGGACACCTTCGTTGATTCGTCGTGGTACTATGCCCGTTTCACAGCACCCCGCGCCGACACGCCCACCAACGCCGAGGATGCCGCGTACTGGATGAATGTCGATCAGTACATCGGCGGTGTCGAGCACGCGATCCTGCACCTGCTTTATTCACGCTTCTTCGCCCGCGCGATGCAGATCACCGGCCACCTGCCTGCGACGGCGATCGAGCCGTTCGACGCGCTCTTTACCCAAGGGATGGTGACCCACGCAATCTACCAAACCGCTGGCGACAATGGCCGCCCTGTCTATCACTATCCCGAAGCGGTCGAGATGAAAGGCGATCGGGCGTTTCTGAAAGACGGCGGCACCGAGGTTGAAATCGTTCCCTCGGCCAAAATGTCAAAGTCCAAGAACAACGTGGTCGATCCGCTGAACATCATCTCGGCCTATGGTGCCGACACCGCGCGCTGGTTCGTTCTGTCCGACAGCCCCCCCGAACGCGACGTGGAATGGACCGCCTCGGGGGCCGAGGCCGCGTATAAACATCTCAGCCGTGTCTGGAACATCTCGCACCGGATCACTGACATGGATCAAAATGCAGCGGGCGAAGGCGACGACGACCTGCTGCGGGCGATGCACAAGTGCATCCACGACGTGACCGTGGCAATTGAATCTTTCGGCTTCAACGCAGCCATCGCCAAGCTTTATGCCTTTACCGCCACCTTGCAGAAATCCAAGGCAGGTCATCCGGCACAGCGCACGGCAATCATAACACTGGCCCAGCTGATGGCCCCCATGACACCCCACCTTGCCGAGGCGATCTGGTCGCATCAGGGCGGCGCGGGTCTGATTACACTGGCGGAATGGCCACAGGCGGACGCGGCAATGATGGTCGATGACACCGTGACCCTGCCGATCCAGATCAACGGCAAACGGCGCGGCGAAATCACCGTTCCTGCGGATATGTCAAAGGAAGATGTTGAAAAGCTGGCTCTGGACAGCCAACCTGTGCAAAAGGCCCTGAACGGGGGCCAGCCGAAAAAGGTGATCGTGGTGCCGGGACGGATCGTCAATGTCGTTGTATAAAACCCTGCTTGCTCTGCCGTTGTTGGCTGCGTGCGGTTTTGCGCCCGTTTACGGACCGCAAGGGGCAGGCACGGCCCTGCAAGGCCGGGTTTTGGTCGAAGCCCCCGACACCCGCGACGACCAACTGATGCTGCAACAGATCGAACGCCGTCTTGGGCGCGCGGATACGCCTGCATTCGATCTGGGGATTGACCTGATCGTAACCCAAGAAGGGCTGGCCATCGACTCCGACGGCGACATCGACCGATACAACCTGCTGGGTACCGCCACATATATCCTGACCAACTCTGCCAATGGCGCGGTTGTCGGCACCGGCACTGTCACCAATTTCACCGGCTACTCTGCCACTGGCACCACCGTGGCAACGCTGGCCGCCGAAAGCGATGCCCGCAAGCGGCTGATGACGGTTCTGGGTGACATGATCGTGGACCGGCTGATCGCCACCAAACTATGAAACTGGCGGGTGCGCAGGCGAACGGCTATTTCGCCAAACCCGATCCGAACAGCACCGGCATCCTGATTTACGGGGCCGACGCCATGCGCGTGGCGCTGAAACGCCAGCAAATGCTCAAGGCGCTGATCGGCGACAAGGGCGAAGAGGAAATGCGTCTGACCCGCATCCCCGCCGCCGACCTGCGCAAAGATCCCGCGATGCTGCTGGATGCGGTCAAGGCCATCGGTTTTTTCCCCGGTCCCCGCGCCGCCTTTGTCGAAGATGCCAACGAAAACAACGCCGAGACGATCATCGCGGCGCTGGCCGACTGGCAGGCAGGTGATGCACAAATCATCGTGTCGGCGGGCGCGCTCAAACCGACATCAAAGCTGCGCAAAGCCTTTGAAAGCCACAAGTCGGCGCTGGCAGTCGGAATTTACGACAACCCGCCCACCCGCGACGAAATCGAATCCGCCCTGCGCGAGGCGGGGGTTACCGCCCCCGACCGCGCGGTGATGGATATGCTGAACGATCTGGCCCGCGATCTGGACCCCGGTGATTTCCGTCAGACGCTGGAAAAAATCAGCCTGTACAAACACGGCGACAGCACCCCGCTGACCGCCGAAGACATCGTCGCCAACGCCCCCACCTCGACCGAGGCGGACGTGGACGACGTGCTGTTGGTCGTGGGCGATGGCCGCGCCGCCGACATCGGGCCGGTTATGCGAAAGCTACAGGCCCAAGGGGTGACCGCAGTAACCCTGTGCATCGGAGCGATGCGCCATTTCCGCAGTCTGCACCGCGCCGCAGTGGACACTTCAGGCCGCCCGCCAATCTGGGGGCCGAACCGCGACCGGATGCTGGCACAGGCCCGCAACTGGGGACCGGCCAAGCTGGAAACCGCGCTGACGGTGCTGACCGATACCGACCTTGCCCTACGCTCTGCGGGACAGCACGCGCCTGCCATGGCGCTGGTCGAACGCGCCTTTATCCGGCTGGCGATGCTGGGCGCGCGCTAGGCTTCAGCCGGGTGCGAACATGGCCATCACCTCGGCCTCGGTCATTTTTTGCGTTTCGCCGGCGAACGCATAGCCGTCCGGTTTCAAATCAATGAAAATCTCGCCATCCAGCGTAATGTTGGCCACATTGTCCAGCGTTCCCATCCCCACATGATACGTGCCATGATGCGGCCCCTGTGCGGTGACGCGATAATAGATACTGGACCCGCAAGAGCTGCAAAAGGCCCGCTCGGCCCAAGGCGACGATGTATAAACGGTCAGATTGTCCTGCCCTTGCAGGTCAAAGTCTTGTGCGGCGACCTCGATCCCCAGATAAACGCCCCCCGACCACTTGCGGCACATGCCGCAATGGCAGGCGCCTGTGTGACTTACGTCTGCCGTGACGCTATAGCGGACTGCGCCGCAAAGACAGGATCCTGTTCGTGCCATCTTGGTTCTCCTCTTCTGGAACAAAGACAACCTATCCACCGGTGATGACAATTTTTGTCAGCACGCTGTTACGTCCGGACACATTGCGTGCAACGCCTTGCGTCTCGATCCCGAGCCACGCCATCCTTGGCCCAAAATTCAGGAGAACTGGTTATGTACACTGTCATCGGCGCCACCAAGACCCGGACGCTGCGCGTGATGTGGCTGCTTGAGGAATTGGGCGAAGCATACGAACAAGAGCCTGCAAACCCACATTCGGATACAGCGCTACAGCACAACATGCTGGGTAAAATCCCGGCGCTGATCGACGACGGCCACAGCCTGACCGACAGTGTGGCGATCATGACCTATCTTGCCGACAAACATGGCAAATTCACCGCACCAGCAGGCACCCCGCAACGGGCGCATCAGGATGCGATGACCCTGTGGCTGATCGACGAGATTGACGCGACGCTGTGGACCAACACCCGCCACAAGGACGCGCTGCCCGGTCTGGAGCAACAGATGCATGATCGCTACGCGCAATCCTTGAAAGTCCTGTCGAACCGCTTGCAATCAGAATTTCTGATGGGTGACGAGATGACCGTTCCGGACATTCTTGCGGCGCATTGCATGGGCTGGGCGGCGGGCGCAGGCTTTCCACCGCTGGACGACAAATTGAAGGACTACCTCAAACGGATGCGCGCCCGCCCGGCGTTTCGCGCAGCCCTCAACCATTAGGCAGCGGCGTGCAGGTGGGCAACGGCCCCCTGCGCCGCCCAGCGCCCTGTCGCCATGCACGCGGTGATTAGATATCCGCCTGTCGGGGCCTCCCAATCCAGCATCTCGCCTGCGGCAAAGGTACCCGGTCGGGCGTTAAGCATCAGGTGCGGATCGAGGGCATCAAAGCGCAGCCCGCCACTGGTCGAAATCGCCTCGTCCATCGGGCGCAACCCGGCGTGGGCCACCGGCAACGCCTTGAGCACACGGGCCAGCGCCTGCGGGTCTTGCGGCAATGGCCGCGCCCATTCCTGCGCCAGCGCCAGTTTCAAAGGCTCCAGCTTCAGCGTTTTACGAATATGGTTGGCATGACTTTCCTTGCCGCGCTTTTTCGCCAACCGCTCGGCCACCTGGCTCACGCTCTGGTCCGGCATCAGATCAACCGCCAGCGCGGTACCCTCGCGTACTGCGCGGGCAATAGAATAGATGCCGCCCCCCTCAAGCCCCTTGGCCGAAAGAATCGCCTCGCCACGAGAGGTCGTGTCGCCCGCGTTCCACGCGACGGCTTTGACCGGCTGACCGAAATGCGGCGCCATATGCACCGACCAGTCCACACGCAGCCCGACATTGGCCGCCCCGAACGGGGCAACGGCAATGTCCTGCCCTTGCAGGATATCCGCCCACGCCCCGTCCGACCCCAGCCGCGCCCAGCTGGCGCCGCCCAGCGCCAGAATGGTTACGTCCGCCGTCACCCGCCCGTGATCGAATGTCAGCGCGGCACCGTCCCAACCGATCCAGCGCCAGCGTGTCTGTAGCTGTACGCCCAAGTCATTCAGCCGCGCCAACCACGCGCGCAAAAGCGGCGACGCCTTCATCGCGCGGGGGAAAACGCGCCCCGATGATCCGGTAAAAACCTCCTGCCCCAACCCGCGCGCCCAGTCTTGCACGGCGGCGGGGCCAAAACCGTCAAGTATAGGGCGCAGGGTGTCAGAAGCTTCGGCATAATGCGGCACGAATTGGTCAAGCGGCGCATCCATCGTCAGGTTCAGGCCAGACTTGCCCGCCATCAGAAATTTGCGGCCCACCGACGGTTTGGCGTCATAAACTGTGACCTGCACGCCCGCCTTGGCCAACACCTCGGCGGCCATCAGCCCTGCGGGGCCTGCACCAATCACGGCGGCGGTTTTTGTGGACAGATCCTGTTGCAACGCCATTTCCTTTCGCGAACACCCCGTCTTGCCCGCCTGCCCGCCAAGGATCAAGCCCGACGATGCCCGATGCCAGTCAATCGCCCGTCTGCCCGCTGTGCCTGCGTCCGATTCCGTCCGACGTGCCGCAAAGCCTGCACCACCTTATCCCCAAGCTGAAAGGCGGCAAGGGCGGACCGGTGGTTCTGCTGCATCATATCTGCCACCGCGAAGTCCACCGGACATTTTCCGAAACCGAACTGGCGCGTCAGTACAACACGCCCGAAACGATCCGAGCCGATCCCCGTATGGCGCGGTTTCTGGATTGGGTGGCCAAACGCCCGCCCGGCTTTGCGTCAAAGGTTCCAGGCAAACGGCGGGGACGGTAGAGGCCCTGCCATATTGTTTTCAAAAAGGGGCTCCGCCCCCGGCGCCTTCGCGCCTCCCCCGGAGTTTTTCCCGCAAGATGAAGGATCAGGCGGGAGCGCACATCGCCTTGATCTGCTGCGCGATGGCGGGGTCAGCGGCCAATGTATCGGCAGCGATGTCGCGGGCGGTTTGCAACAACGCATCGGCGTCCACGATGCGGTCGATCAGACCATAGGCAAGCGCGGTGTCGGCGTCGATCTTCTGGCCCCCCATCAGGATCAACTTGGTGCGCGCAGGGCCGATCAGTGCCGCCATACGGACCGGATCAGAGGGCTGCGGCAAAAAGCCCAGCTTCATCACCGGATAGAAAAATTTGGTCCCTGCCACGGCAATGCGCAGATCACAGGCCAGCGCCATGCCCGTCGCGCCGCCCGCCAGCGTGCCATTCAGCGCGGCAACTGTCAGCCCCGGCAGCCGGGCAATGGCGGCAGACAACCGTTCCCAATCGGGCGAGGTGGCCATACCCGCGCGCGCGGCGTCCAGATCAGCGCCCGCGCTGAACACCTTGCCCCGCCCCGTCAGGATCAGCGCACGCGCCTGCGCAGCACTTTCGGCGATGTCGCCCAGTTCGGCCAGCATCCCGGGCGTCAGTGAATTGGCCTTGTCCGGACGGTTGATCGTTACCGTCCAGATACCACCCTCTTGGGCAAGCTCGATCATGACAAGCCGACCTTGGCGCGAATGTCTTCGTCGCGCAGCGAGATTTCCTGACCACAGTAGCCGTCGGCGGCCTCCGAACACATCCACAGCAACGCCTTGGCGGGCCAATCAGCGGGGATGTGGTCGGACCAATCCAACTGGCTGATCGGGTTCACACCGCTTTGCTTGATCTCGCGCTGCATCTGGGTGGCGACCGTGCCGGGTGACAGGCCCATTGCGCGGATGCCGTCAGCGGCGTTTTCCTTGTCCAGACAGGCCGTCAGCATATGCACCGCCGCCTTGGACGCGCAATAGTGGCTCCAGGCCTCGACCGGACCGTGGGCCGCACCCGAACTGATGGTCAGCACCGAACCGCCACCGCCCTTGATCATCTGTGGCACCGCCGCGCGCATGCCGTTGAAGACGCCGCCCAGATTGATGTCGATCACCTTGGACCATTCGGCAGGGTCTGCATCGACCAGATGCGCGATGGGTTCGATCACACCTGCATTGTTGACCAGCACGTTCAGACCGCCAAAGGTTTTGACGGTGGCGTTCACCGCTGCCTCGACCTCCCAATAGCGGCTGACATCGCAGGGAATCGCAATCGCCGCGTCTCCGATTTCACCGGCCAGTTCGGCAATGTCGCCTTCACTGCGCGCCAGCAACGCCACTTTGGCCCCGGCAGCGGCAAAAATCCGCGCGGTTTCGGCCCCGATGCCACGGCTTGCGCCGGTGATCATCACCACTTGTCCTGTCATGTCCATATTACGGGCTCCCCTGTTTGTTTGCGCCCAAGGGGTAGTGCGCAAGTCAGGCGGCGTCCAGTGGGGAGAATCCTGACCCTACTCCCCCTTGACGTGCGGCGGCCCCTGCAACACCATGTGCCAATCCCGCGTTTAACCACCCCTTAAAGGATCAATTTTATGACCTGTTTTGCCCGCTATTCCAGCAGCACCGCCCTTGCCATTTGCCTTGGGACCACTGCCGCATACGCCGATCTGACCCCCGCCGAAGTTTGGAACAACTGGCGCGATTACATGAGCGATATGGGGTACGAAGTGGCCGGCACCGAAACCCAGTCAGGCGATACCCTGACCGTGTCCGACGTGCGTATGGAAATGGACTTTTCCGCAGAAGGCGACACCGTCACCAGCGCAATGATAATGGACAGCCTGACCTTTACCGATGTCGGTGACGGCAGCGTATCGGTGCAAATTCCCGCTGTCAGCAAGATCACCGCCACGGCGGACCCCGCCGAAGGCGAGTCCTTTGATATGGCGATCGACTATTCCCAGACAGGCTTTGCGATGGTCGTCACCGGCAGCATCGAGGACATGACCTATACATATTCCGCAGATACCATGGGCATCATACTGTCGAACCTGACAGTCGATGAGGCTCCCATCGGTCCGGACATTGCCCGCGTCAACGTGACCTTCGACGACATGAGCGGGGTGTCACGGATTGTGCAGGGTGATCTGCGTAATGTCAGCCAGACGATGAACACAGGTGCCGTGACCTATGACATGGCCTTTGCCAGCCCCGACGATGATGGCTCGGCCACGATCACTGGCGGCGTCGACACGCTTGCCTTTACCGGCGGTGGCAACATTCCATCCATCGACGATCCGTCAGACGTAAATGCGATGATCGAGGCCGGTTTCGGTTTTGAGGGCACATTCACCGCTGGTCAGGGCAAATCGGACATTGCATTCGACGGCCCCGATGGCGGGGGCACGCTGAACTCGTCGTCGCTCGGCGGCGCTTTATCGGTGGCGATGACAAGTGACGGGCTGTCCTATTCCGGTTCACAATCCGGTGTGGTGCTCAAGGCGCTTATGACGCAAATGCCGATCCCGATTGACCTGAACATGGAGAATATGGCCTTTGGCCTGTTGTTTCCCGTGCAGAAGTCGGATGAGGAACAGGACTTTGGCCTGAAGCTGGCCTTTGAAGGGTTCACAATGTCGGAGGCTCTGTGGGGCATGTTCGACCCGCAAGCTCAGTTGCCGCGTGATCCTGCCACCATCGCGCTTGATCTGGTGGGCAAGGCGACACTGATGGTCAACTTCCTTGACCCCAAAGAAGCGGCTGCGATGGAAACCTCGGGCGAGGCCCCCGGCGAGTTGAACGCGCTTGAGATCAAGGACGTGACCGTCGAGGCCGTCGGTGCATCGCTGAATGGCTCCGGGGCGTTCACCTTTGACAACAGCGATACAGAAACTTTTGACGGAATGCCCAAGCCGACCGGCGGCGCTGACCTGACATTGGTCGGCGGCAACAGTCTGATCGACAAGCTGGTGGCAATGGGCCTGCTGCCCGAAGAGCAGGCACAGGGCGCACGGATGATGATGGGCCTGTTTGCCGTCCCCGGCGACGCACCGGACACGCTGAACTCAAAGATCGAGATCAACGAAGCAGGTCATGTTCTGGCCAACGGTCAGCGCCTGAAATAAGCGTCTGGATAATCTGCTAGAAGGGGCGGCGCACAGGTGCCGCCCCTTTTTGTTTGCCATTGAGAATGCCCCAGTGGCAATCCGGCAAAGCTATTCGATGTTTGGTCACCCAAGGGCGGACGCACGCTTAGTCCTTGCGAATGGGTCACGCGCGGCGTGCATCTGCGCTGATACAGTCCGAGTTTGCGTTATACCTGCGGCTGCGGTGTCTCTTGCGGCACGGTCTCGCCAAACTCGCCCGACATCAACTCGTCCAGAAACAGGCTGACGAACTGGCTACGGCCATGGGTGCCGGATTTGGCATAGATGCGCGTGACCTGCGCCCGAACAGTGCCCGCTGCCGTGTGGCGGACCTGTGCTATTTCGTCGTTGTCCAGACCCTTGCAGATCATGATCGCGATGTCGCGTTCGGCGGCGGTCAGGTTCCAGTCCTCAAAAAAGCCGTCCATGACACCCGCCATCTGGCCCTGTGCCACCCTCAGGCCCGCGTCCATATCGCTCATCCGGTTCAACAGTCGACGCAACTCGACCATTAGGAACACGACCCCAACCAGCAGGACAAGTGCTGCCAGACTTTCAAGGGTCAGATGCAAGTCATCCAGATGCACCCCTTCGCGCATGTCTTGCAGCACATCAACGATGAAGAAAACCGCACAGAGCGCTTGCAGGATGATAACCCCTGCAAGCACTGTGGCGCGTCGTTCCTTTGCCTTGGCAGGCCGCAAGGGTCGCTTCATTCTACCGAGGTTCCCTTGGGAATACGTTTGCGTCCTGTTATCATGGCACGCACCAGATTGACACCGGATCGCCATGTGTCAAAGACAACGCCAGCCACATGCAGTGCAACCGATAGCATCAGCCAGTTGAACGCCAGTTCATGCACTTCCTCGACCCATTCAAGACCGAAAAACTTCGGTGTCGTCATCATGTATCCGGTCACACCAAGGGCAATCACGGTCAGCCACAGATTATAGACCATCAATGCACCCAACGGGTTGTGCGACAGATGCACGGTCCGGTCTCGGGCACGCAAATAGCGCAGAGCCCGCATCGGACTGGGTGGAAAAACCGCAAACCGCGCGTGTTGTGGCCCGATGATGGCCCAGATGGTGCGTATGCCAACCAGCCCCAGCGCTACATAGCCAACCCATTGATGCAAGGCACCATCGTCGTCGGTAAAAGCACCGTTCAGCAGGATCATCAGGGCCAGCGACCAGTGGATCAAACGCACCAGCGGATCCCAGACGACCACTTCGCGGGCGCCTTCGCGCCCGCTTGCAGATTCAGACACAACCGACATGATCAGTTCTTCATTTCAAGTTTGGTGATACCGCCGGTTACCGGGTTCACATAGACTTCGCCCATTTTGCCGTCTTTGACGAAATAGACTTCGATGTTGCCATCCTCCATCTCGGTCTTGCGCACCTCATAGCCCATGTCGGTCAGGGTGGTTTTCACCTCGTCCATCGAGTTGCCCAATATGGTATCGGCGGTCAGGTCGGCAGCAAAGGCAGGGGCGGCAAAGGCCAGAAGGGTAATCAGAGCAAATTTACGCATGGTATCCTCATTTTCAGTTTGATGCGGACGGCAACGGGTGCTGTCGTCTTACCCTCACTTGTGGCGATTGCCCTGCCAAAGCTATTGGCAGCGCGCTTATCCGGCGCATATAAGCCCCTGCTTACAGCGGAAAACCGCACCCTCTCGGTCACATCGCGTGCGCCTTTCGACTGCGATGACAGCGGATGCCCGCAGCGCAGGCAAAGGCCGCCTTGGCACCCTCTTTTTCCGGCGCAACAGGGTCGCCCCCTTGTGCGCAGCGGGCACGAAGGCTACCTGATGCCCAATTCAGCCGGAGATTTTGATGACCCGTTCCCTTGATGCACTGACCGACCAATTGCTCAAAGCCGCCGCAAAAGCGGGTGCCGACGCGGCAGATGCAATGGCGGTCCAAGGCACCTCGGTGTCGGTCGACGTGCGGGCAGGCGCGCTGGAACATGCAGAGCGGTCCGAAGGTGTAGACATCGGCCTGCGGGTCTTTGTCGGGCAGCGCACCGCAAATGTGTCGGCCTCGGACATATCTGATCGGACAATCTCCGAAATGGCAGCGCGCGCCGTGGCGATGGCACGCGAAGCACCTCAGGATGCCTATGCAGGTCTCGCTGATCCCGACCAATTGGTACAGGATTGGGACATTGATGTACTGGAACTGAACGATCCCACCCCCGAACCCGACGCCGCAACACTCGAAGACAACGCCCGCCGCGCCGAAGCAGCGGCGCTGGCGCAGGACCGTGTTAGCCAGGTGTCGCAAACCTCGGCGGCGTATGGAGCGCGGCAGGTGCATGTCGCGGCCAGCAACGGCTTTTCCGGCGGCTATGCCCGCACCGATCGCGGCATCAGCTGTGTCGCTATCGCAGGCACCGGCGCTGGGATGGAGCGGGACCATTCGGGCGACGGGCGCATTTTTCAGGCCGACCTGCGCAGCCCTGAAGAGATTGGCCGCGAGGCCGCAGAGCGCGCCATCGCCCGCCTGAACCCCCGCAAGCCACGCACCGGCACCTATCCGGTGCTGTTCGACGAACGTGTGTCCTCTACTCTGATCGGCCACCTGCTGTCGGCGGTAAACGGCGCTGTGATTGCACGCGGGTCATCGTGGTTGCTGGGTGCCTTGGGCGAAAGTATCCTGCCAGATGACCTGTCCCTGATCGAAGATCCGCACCGCCCCCGCTGCTCCGGCTCGCGTCCCTTTGACGCCGAGGGGCTGCCCACCGCCCGCCGCGCCATCGTAGACGACGGCGTGCTGACAGGCTGGACGCTGGATCTGGCGAACGGGCGCAAGCTGGATATGCCATCAACGGGCAACGCGGCGCGCGGCACCTCGTCCGGTCCGTCGCCCAGCATCTGGAACGTGGCCCTGACCCAAGGCAACGCCAGCCGCGCCGACCTGATCCGCGACATGGGCACCGGCCTGTTGGTCACCTCGATGATCGGCTCGACGATCAATCCCAACACCGGCGACTATTCACGCGGGGCGGCGGGCCACTGGGTCGAAAACGGCGAGATTACCCACGCTGTGAACGAATGCACCATCGCAGGCAACCTGCGCGACATGCTACGTGCCATCGTGCCTGCCAATGATGCACGCACGCACCTCAGCCGAGTGGTGCCGTCCCTGCTGGTGCCGGGAATGACCCTTGCCGGCAGCTGACCTTCCCCTTTTGATCGACGCGGCGCGCAGGGCGGGCCGTATCGCCACCAGCTTTACCGGCCCTGCTGCACAGCGGTGGGACAAAGCCGGCGGTGCGGGTCCGGTGACCGAGGCGGATCTGGCCGTCAACGATATGCTGACCGACGTCTTGCGCACCGCCCGCCCTGACTATGGCTGGTTGTCCGAAGAAACCGAAGACACAGCGGCACGGCTGGACACAGATACCGTATTTATCATCGACCCCATCGACGGCACCCGCAGCTTTGTAGAAGGCAGCAAGACGTGGGCGCACAGCATCGCCGTGGCCCAAGGCGGGCAGATTACCGCCGCCGCCGTCTATCTACCGATGCTGGACAAGTTTTATACCGCAGCCTTGGGCCAAGGTGCTGCGCTGAACGGTGTCCCGCTGACTGTCTCGGCCCCCCGCCAGATGCGGGATTGCTCGGTTTTGGTAACCAAACCCGCCCTGCAACCACACCACTGGCGCAGTGGCGTACCGCCTGCGCTGAAACCCGGACACCGCCCGTCGCTGGCCTACCGGTTAGCACTGGTAGCCGAGGGGCGCTTTGACGGCATGCTGACCCTGCGCGACAGCTGGGAATGGGATATTGCCGCCGGTGCGCTGATCGTGACCGAGGCGGGCGGGACCATCACCGACCGCGCAGGCTTGGCCCTGAAATTCAACAACCCGCACCCAACGCTGAACGGCATCATCGCGGCAACGCCCTTGGTTCACGAAGGGCTGCACACCGCGTTACAGCCAGCATCAGCTTGACCCCGCCACACAGCCTTGCGCACACTGCGCCCTGACAGACATCCGCCGACCAAAGGACCAATCCCATGACCCAACGCCTGCACCTCGTCTTTGGAGGCGAGCTTGTGACACCGTCCGAGAACGTGTTTAAAAATGTCGATGATCTGCATATCGTCGGCATCTTTCCCAACTATGCCGCCGCATATGACGCATGGAAGCACGAGGCCCAACGCACTGTCGACAACGCGCACATGCGCTATTACATCGCCCACCTGCACCGCCTGCGCGACGAAAAGAACGCTGCAGCCGCGACCGAAGAACTGGGCTGATCCGTCCCTATGGCCCGTTCGCTGGGATTTGCAGCCTACAGGGCGCTGACCCGTCGCGGTCCGGTGCCGAAGCTGACGAACTATGCGCCACGTCCCGAAGGCGAGTTGGTGTGGCTGCACGCAGCCGAACCGGGCAAAACGGCCCATGTCCGCGATCTGGCACGCCGTCTGATCGCGGCGCGTTTCGGGCTGACGGTGCTGTTGACCGGCCTGACCGAACCTGCCCCAGTCGATGTTCCCGACCTGCTGACCGTAGCGCTGCCACCGGAGCATCCTACCGCTACGGCTGCCTTTGTCGCGCATTGGAAGCCAGACGCAGTGCTGTGGATCTGGGGCGCACTGCAACCCAATCTGGTCGAGGCTGCAGCGGCCTCGGGCTGTCCGATGTTTCTGGTCGATGCCGGTGCCGATGGATTTGACACCCGTCGCGACCGCTGGCTGACCGAAGTGCCACGGCAACTGCTGGCGCAATTCGACAACGTATTGGCCCGCAGCGATGCCGCCGAAGCGCGGATGAAGCAACTGGGCGTTCCGGCGTCCAAGATTGACCGCACCGCGCCGCTGGTGCCCGGCGGACAAGCCTTGCCTGCATTGCAACAGGACGTGGACGAACTGTCGCAATCGCTGTCAGGGCGACCCGTGTGGTTTGCCGCCGGTGTTACCGCGGCCGAAGTCTCTGCTGTGCTGACCGCCCACCGCCGCGCCCAACGCCTGTCACACCGGTTGTTGCTGATCCTGAACCCGCAAGACGCCGCCGCCGACACGGTCGCCACCAACCTGTGCGCGATGGACGCATTGCGGATGGTGCGCTGGTCGGATGGCACCTATCCTGACGACAACACCGCCGTGGTGCTGGCCGATTTGCCCGACGAAACCGGCCTGTGGTTTCGCGTGGCACCGGTTTCGTTCCTTGGCGGGTCACTGGAAACGGGTCAGGGCGGACAAGATCCCTTTGCCGCTGCGGCCTTGGGGTCGGCGGTGCTGTATGGGCCCAGCGTTGGCAAACATCTGGACGCCTATCGCAGACTGGCCAACGCGGGTGCGGCGCGTATCGTCAACGATGCAGAAAGCCTTGGCGCGGCTGTGACATGGCTGATTGCGCCGGATCAGGCCGCCAAGATGGCGATGGCAGGGTGGGACGTGGTGACCGAAGGGGCCGACACGATGGAACGTATCATCGCTTTGGTCCAGAGTGGCCTTAATGCCCGACAGGATGGACCAAACTGATGCGCGCCCCCGAATTCTGGAACACGACCCCAGACCGACCCACATGGCAGGCGCGCGTGCTGGCCCCGCTTGGGCAGCTTTATGCCCGCGCAACGGCACGCAGGCTGGCCAGTGGCACGCCCCTGCGTCTGGACATTCCGGTGGTCTGCGTCGGCAACATCAACGCAGGCGGCACAGGCAAGACCCCGACGGTGATCGCGGTGGCCGAAAAGCTGCGCGATCTTTATCACACGCCCCACATCGTCACGCGCGGCTATGGCGGATCACTGGCAGGACCCGTGCGTGTCGACCCTGCCCGACACACTGCGAAACAGGTGGGCGACGAACCGCTGCTGCTGGCCGCCTTTGCCGAAGTCTGGGTTGCCCGCGACCGCGCCGCAGGAGGCCGCGCCGCGCAAGAGGCTGGAGCCACTGTTGTGATCATGGACGACGGGTTGCAAAACCCAGATCTGGCCAAGGACATCAGCATCGTCGTGGTCGACGCGGCCACGGGGTTCGGTAATGGTCGCTGTCTGCCAGCGGGGCCGCTGCGCGAACCTGTCGGGGCAGGTCTGGCACGTGCCGACATTCTGCTAAGCATTGGCAACCCGGGGGATCAGACCGCGTTCCAACCGGCCACCACCCTGCCCCATGTGCGTGCTGAACTGAAACCGCTGCAAACCGGCATGGATTGGTCCGACACGCCTGTCTTCGCCTTTGCGGGTATTGGCCGCCCGCAAAAGTTCTTTGACACGCTGCGCGATCTTGGGGCCACCATCGTTCACGCCGAACCGCTGGGCGATCACCAGACCCTGTCGACCGCCCTTTTGTCACGTCTGGAGGCCGACGCCCGCGCCCGTGGCGCGCAACTGGTCACAACCGAAAAAGACGCGGCCCGCCTGCCAGCTGCATTCCGGTCACGGGTTATTACCCTGCCCGTCCGCCTGCACTTTGACGACGCCTCGGCGCTCGACGAACGCCTGAAGGCGCTGCCGCAGCCCTGAACCACACCGAGAATGAGAGGCTTACAAAACAGTATCGTCTTCGCCCAATTTGGGCGCGGGCCGGTGCAGCGACAATTCTGCATCCGAAAAGACGATGGGTGTCCGCACACCCGGAACGCCATCCAGATCAATCTTCAGGCCGCGCGCGATAACCTGCGGGTCTGCCATCACATCGGCCATGTCGTTGATCGGGCCCGCAGGCACGCCTTCGGCTTCGCAGGCCGCCAACAGATCATCCCGCGCGCGCAGCACGGTTGCGGCGGTCAGCTTTCTGGTCATCTCGTCGCGATTCGCGATGCGGTCTGAATTTTTCAGAAACTCGGGCGCTGTCGCCATGTCGTCCAGTCCCAGCAAGCGGCACAGACGCTGATATTGGCCGTCGTTGCCGGTGGCGATGATGATGTGACCGTCGGCGCAGTCAAAGACCTGATAGGGCGTCAGGTTTACATGCGCATTGCCCATCCGCCCCGGAGCCTTGCCGCTGGTCAGATAGTTCATCGCCTGATTGGCTGTGATCGCCACCGCCACATCCAGCAGGGCCATGTCGATCTGCTGACCCTTGCCGGTCTGGCTGCGTTGGTGGACAGCGGCCAGAATGGCGGTGGTCGCATAAACGCCGGTGAAAATATCGGTGATCGCTACGCCCGATTTCTGCGGCTGGCCGTCAGGTTCCCCGGTGATCGACATCAGGCCCGACATGCCCTGAATGATAAAGTCATAGCCTGCACGGTGGGCATAGGGGCCGGTCTGGCCAAAGCCCGTGATCGAGCAATAAATCAGCTTGGGAAACGCATCTTTCAACGCGGCATAGTCCAGACCATATTTGGCCAGACCGCCCACTTTGAAGTTCTCGATCATGATATCCGCATCGGCCAGCAACGCCTTCAGGCGGTTCTGACCCTCTTCGCTTCTCAGATCGACGATGATCGACGCCTTGCCACGATTGGTCGAATGGAAATACGAGGCCGATACGTCGTCATCACGGGTGACGAAGGGCGGCCCCCATTGCCGCGTGTCGTCACCGGCTGCGGCTTCGACCTTGATCACCTCGGCGCCTAAATCCGATAGCGTCTGACCGGCCCAAGGGCCAGCCAGAACACGCGCCAGTTCAACAACTTTAAGTCCGGCAAGCGGTGCGGCCATTATTCCGCACCTGCCGCATCAATAAGCTCTTTCATCTTGTCGTAGGCCATATTGCTATAGGTTGTGCCATTGATCACAAAGCTGGGCGTGGCGGTGATATCGTCCTGCGTGCTGTGCACTTTGAACCACTCCACCATTTTCTTGGCTTGGTCTTCATCCTGAATACAGGCCTCAATGGTGTCACCGTCCATACCGGCCAAACGCCCGATCTTTTTCAGCTCGGCAGAAATCGCAACCGGATCACGGCCACCGGCGTTCGCCCATGTGGACTGGCTGGCATACAGCAGGTCGGTGATGCCAAAGAACTTTTCCGGACCAGCACAACGTGCCAGCAGCGATGCCCATACGCCGGGGCCGTCGAAATAAACCTCGCGGTAGATAAAGTTGATCTTGTCGGTGTCGATATAGTCTTTCTTCAACTGCTTGTAGGCACCTGCGTTAAAGGTGGCACAGTGCGGGCAAGTGTAGCTGGCGTATTCGATCACGGTGACCGGCGCATCGGGATTGCCCTGCGTCATGTCCTGCACGTCCGAAATATCGATGTCGCTTGCAACGTCGGTCGGTTGCGTGGTGTCACTGGCCAACGGCGTGCCGGACGGCTCGGTGGAGGCGGTGCGGCCCAGCAGGAACCAGCCCGCAACGGCAACAACCGCCACGACGGCCAGAATTGCAATCAGTCTTTTCATGAAACTTACCTCTTAGCGTTTTGCTTTTGTCAGTACATTGGTGCCCAACCGTTCCAATGCGGCCCGCAGGCCCTCATCGGCTACGGGGGCAGTTGTCTCTTCGGCGCGGGCCTTCAGGCTCGGGTCGATCTCTTTGGGCTCGGCCACTTTGCGATGGCCAAAAGCCACCTGCCCTTCGGCAAAGCCGGTCGGTGCTGTTTGGGTCACACGGATACGGGCAATGGCGTTATAGCCGTAAACGCTGTTGACCTTGGTGCGCAGCTGTTCCTTTTGCATTTCCAGCATCGGCGCCTGTGCGCCCGTGGTCAGCAAGGTCAGTGTGGCCCCCATACCACCACGGGCATAGCTGACTTCTACCGGATGTGCGATGGCAGCAATATCGTCGCCCACAACTTCGGCCCAATGGGTCAACAGGCGCGACTGGGCGAATCCACGGCTTTCGCTGGCGGTGCGAATGCGCCCTGTCAGCAAGCTGGAGGTTCTTTTGAACCCTTTTGTGGTGGCGTGACGCCGAGCCATGACTATGTTCCCCCAAAGGTTAGTGCGGATCATAAAGGTTTGCGCGCCCGCTGCCAGACATAGCCGCAAAGGAAGGGCATAAATCTTGCGTGAACGCACCGCTGACCTGCTGGACTGGTATGACGTACATGCCCGCGTGATGCCTTGGCGGACCTCGCCTGCTGACAAACGCGCAGGCACGCGCCCCGATCCCTATGCCGTCTGGCTGTCCGAGGTGATGTTGCAACAAACCACTGTCGCTGCTGTCACCGATTATTTCACCCGCTTTACCGCACGTTGGCCCACGGTCACCGATCTGGCCGCCGCCGAAGATGGCGACGTGATGGCCGAATGGGCGGGCTTGGGGTATTATGCGCGCGCCCGCAACCTGCTGAAATGCGCCCGTGCAGTTGTGGCGGATCATGGCGGCAGCTTTCCTGCGGATCACGCGGCATTGCTGGCCCTGCCTGGGATCGGCCCCTACACCGCCGCCGCAATCTCTTCGATCGCCTTTGACCTGCCGCACGCGGTTCTGGATGGCAACGTCGAACGGGTTATGGCGCGGATATACGACGAACACACGCCCCTGCCAGCGGCCAAGCCGATCCTGATGACCCACACCGCGGCCCTGACACCTAGCGAGCGCCCCGGCGACTATGCACAGGCAGTGATGGATCTGGGGGCAACCATATGCACACCCAAATCCCCCGCATGTGGCATTTGTCCGTGGCGCGACCCCTGTCTGGCCCGCCAGCGCGGCACCGCCCCCGAACTGCCCAGAAAGACCCCGAAAAAGACCAAGCCCGTGCGTCACGGCACTGTCTATGTCGCGCGCCGTCCCGACGGGGCCTATCTATTGGAACGCCGCCCCGACCGTGGGTTGCTGGGCGGGATGTTGGGCTGGCCGGGATCGGACTGGGTGGATGTCAGCATTGAACGGCCTGCGGGTACGCCGCCGGTGGATACAACATGGACAAAGGTGCAAGGCGAAGTGCGCCACACCTTTACACATTTCCACCTGATCCTGACCGTCATGTTGACCGAAACCGATGCCGAGCCGCATACGGGCCGCTTTCTGACCCAAGCCGAATTCGGGCCCTCGGACCTGCCCACCGTGATGCGCAAAGCCTTTGACCTGACGCGGCATTAAGCGCGCTTTGGTTCACCGGCGGGCCGCGCTATACTGCCGGCAACCAACCGCTTAGCCGAGTGTGCATCATGACAACATCGTCCTACATATCCGCCACAGACATGGCCAAGTTGACCCGCGCGGCCCCCTATGCCCTGTCTGTTCTGCTGATCCCGCTGGCATGGGCCTGTGCCGTTACTGGCGGCTGGACCGTGATCCTGCTGCCGTTTTTCACTTGGTATCTGTTCGTCGCTTTGGACTTTGCCGTCGGGCTGGACCCAGACAATGCCGACCCTGACACCCAAGACGACGATCTGTTCTGGTACAGCGCCATCACGATTGTCTGGGCCCCATTGCAGTTCATCAACCTGTTTGCGCTGATCTGGTACGTGGCACCGGCCGACCATCTGGGCACGCTGGAAAAGCTGGTGCTGTTCTTTGGCGTCGGCGCGATCAACGGCACCGTGGGTATCAACTATGCGCACGAGCTGATGCACCAAAAATCAAAGCTGGAACGCTGGTGTGCCGATGCGCTACTGGCGATGGTGCTTTATTCGCACTTCCGGTCCGAACACATGCTGGTGCACCACCGCTATGTCGGCACCCCGCGCGACACAGTAACCGCGCGCATGGGCGAAAGTTTTTACCGCTTTTACCCCCGTGTTCTCAGGGAATCGCTGATCAGCGCGTGGAATGCGGAAAAAGACATGCTGGCCCGCAAGGATCTGCCATGGAGCGATATGTCGAATCCCTTCTTCAAATACTGGTATTTGCAAGCCACCTTTGTGGTTTTGGCCTTTGCCATTGGCGGCTGGGCCGGTCTTGGCCTGTTCTTGTTGCAGGCGGGCGTCGCGATCTGGCAACTTGAGCTGGTCAATTACATCGAGCACTACGGCTTGACCCGCAAACATCTGGGCGATGGCAAATACGAACACGTCCACCCCCGCCATTCGTGGAATGCCACGCACCGCGCGTCGAACTGGCTGCTAATCAACCTGCAACGCCATTCCGATCACCACTACAAACCCGATCGCCGCTTTCCCGTGCTGCAAAACCACACCGAAGCCGATGCGCCGCAACTGCCCTACGGCTATCCGGTGATGACGATGGCCGCGATGATACCCCGCGTCTGGAAACGGGTCATGAACCCGCGCGTGCGCGCATGGCGCGAGATGTATTACCCCGAGATCACCGACTGGACCGCCTACAACAAGGCCACCAATCCGCGGCCACGCTAAGCCTGTCCCAAACGAAAAAGGCCCCGCCATAAAGGCGGGGCATAGGTGAGTGCCCCATGTGATTGCGACAATGGGTGAAAGTCGCGGGGCACCGGCGGTGTTCGTAAAACTGTGGTGATTTAATCCGAAGGATCAGTCGTGCATCTCCGACCGGATCTGCTGGCGCAGCACGTCGATCGGCACAGTTTTGCCCTCGCGTTTAAAGCACCAGTAGGTCCAGCCATTGCAGCTGGGTGCGCCTTCGAGATGGGCACCAACCTGATGTATTGATCCTTTGACGTCATCGCCAATCAGCGTGCCATCGGCACGGACCTTGGCCTTGTGACGGTTGTTCATCGAATAAAGCTGTTCTCCCGGACGCAGCATACCGCGTTCGACCAACTGGCCGAAGGGCACGCGCGGCTCGGCGCGTTTCGACGTGCTGACAGCCAGTGCATCGCGGTCGAACTTGCGCACCGAAGCGATACGTTTCGCGGCAACCTTGCGATAGGCTTCCTCGCGTTCGATCCCGATGAATTCGCGGCCCAGCATCTTGGCCACAGCACCTGTGGTGCCGGTGCCAAAGAACGGGTCCAGAACCACATCACCGGGGTTTGTCGAGCCAACCAGCAAACGGTGCAACAGGCTTTCGGGCTTTTGCGTCGGATGCGCCTTGTCGCCCTCGTCGTTTTTCAGACGTTCGTGGCCGGTGCAGATTGGCAAAACCCAGTCGCTGCGCATCTGGATGCCGTCATTCAGCGCCTTCAGCGCCTCATAGTTGAAAGTATATTTGCTGCGCTCGTCCTTGCCCGCCCAAATCATCGTTTCGTGGGCGTTGGTAAACCGCTTTCCGCGAAAGTTCGGCATCGGGTTCGACTTGCGCCAGACCACATCGTTCAGAATCCAGAAACCGGCATCCTGCAAGGCCGTGCCGACGCGGAAAATATTGTGATAGCTACCGATGACCCAGATCGCGCCATCGGGTTTCAACAGGCGGCGCGCGGCCTTCAACCATGCGCGGGTGAATTTGTCGTAAACCTTGAAACTGTCGAACTGGTCCCACGCATCGTCAACCGCATCCACCTTGGAATTGTCGGGTCTGTGCAAATCACCGCGCAACTGCAAGTTATAGGGCGGATCGGCAAAGATCAGGTCCACCGATTCCGCCGGTAGGCTGTTCATCACGTCAATGCAGTCACCCGCAATTATTTCATTCAAGGGCAGCGCCGTGGCGCTCTTGGTTTTTGTCATCATATCTGCCTCTATCCGCGGCCCATTTTGGGCTCGTTGGTTGTGGACAAAGATGAGTCAAAGCTGATTCGCGGTCAATTTCTTTATTGAATCAATTGGTTAACTATTTTTCTTGATACAAGATATTGTGTACAGGTTTGAACGAACGTCTATGGTGTGGGGTCACACCAATATTCTGCAGTGCTTCTTTGTGGCTTTTTGACGGATAGCCCATGTTCGTCTCCCAGCCATAGCCTGGATGCTGTTGCGCCAAATCCACCATCAGCGCATCACGCCTGATTTTTGCCACAATTGAAGCTGCCGCAATCGACAGTGATCGGGCATCCCCTTTTACCAATGTGGTCGCCGGCAGGTTAAGTCCGCGCGGCACCATATTGCCATCAATCAGCACATGATCAGGCCGCACCAAAAGCCCTGCAATCGCCCGCACCATCGCGATATGCGATGCGCGCAAAATGTTATGCTCGTCAATTTCCTCCACCGACGCACTGCCCAGCGACACATCGGCCCGCGCCATCAACTCGGCGTACAGTACCGCCCGCCGCTTGGCGCTAAGTGCCTTGGAATCGTTCAGACCCTCAGGGATGTCATCGGGGTTCAGCACCACAGCAGCGGCCATCACAGGCCCCGCAAGCGGCCCGCGACCCACTTCATCCACACCCGCCACGCGGCCCCCGATTTCAAGCTCGAATGAAAAATCCGGCATATAAGCACGCCCCTATGGCTTCTTTTGGCAATAAATATCCTCGCCGAAGGCGAAAAACGCACATCTCAAAGAGATGTGCAAACCAGAACCTTCGGGCCATTGTGGCGGTAAGGACAATCGCCCGCAGCGGTTACGCGGATGGCCTCCTATCGGGGAAAATATCCGGATCGGACAGCGCGGCACAAACGGTCGCCGCGATCAGGTTGGCAATGTTCTAGCCGGCAATGTCAGGGGCAGAGCCATGCCGCGCAGCAGCCTCGAAGACCAGCAGCGACTTGGGTGATGTGATCAGGCGGGCCAGTTCGGTCATACGCCGAGCGTATAGGCGCCGTTTGTTTTTTCAAGCTATATGAACGATCCGTTCGGGATGATGCTATACCCAACCAAGCGAGGGACAGCGCCAATGCCACATGATCCGACCAAAGACCCGCTTTTGTCGCCTTTCACATTGGGCAAACTGCACCTGCGCAACCGGATCGTCAGCACCAGCCATGCCTCGATGAACGACGAAGACGGCATGCCCGGTGAACGCTATCAGGCCTATCACGAGGAAAAGGCACGCGGCGGTCTGGCCATGACGATGATCGGCGGCAGCGCGATGGTGTCGCGCGATTCCAGTTGGGGCGGCGGGCAACTGGACATGAGCACCGACCGCATCATTCCCTATCTGCAAAGCCTGTCTTCGCGCGTACATGCCCAAGGCGCGGGTGTCATGACGCAGATATCGCATCTGGGCCGACGCGCCAATGCGTTCCACGGAGACTGGAACCCGGTTATCGCACCGTCACCCATACGCGAAGTGCGCAGCCGTGGCTTTCCGCGCGAGATGGACCGTGACGACATCGACAGGGTGATTGCCGACTATGCCAGTGCCGCGAAACGTGCGCGGGATGGCGGGCTTGATGGTGTGGAAACGCTTTGCGGTGGCCATCTGATCGGCCAGTTCATGTCGCCGCTTGCCAACCGGCGCACCGATTCCTTTGGTGGTTCGCTTGAAAACCGCGCCCGCTTTGGCCTGATGGTTCACCAGGCGATCCGCGATGCTGTGGGCGACGACTTTGCCGTGGGCATCCGTCTGGTCATCGACGAAGGCACGGAAGGCGGTCTGAACGCCGATGACGGCATCGCGCTGGCCCATATGTTCGAACGCGAAGGGCTGGTCGATTTCTTCGATGCGATCTACGGGCGGATGGACAGCGACCTGATCCTGTCCGAAGACAACATGCCCGGCATGTTCCAACCCGACGCGCCCTATCTTGCCTCCGTCGCGCGGTTCCGCGCCGAAGTGAACCTGCCGCTGATCCACGCCGGTGGCATTCGCGACACCGCTACCGCTCGTCATGCCATCCGCGAAGGCATCGTCGATCTGGTCGGCATGACCCGTGCCCACCTGACCGATCCCCATTTGGTGCAACATTTGCTGGCCGGAACCGAAGAGAACATTCGCCCTTGTGTCGGCGCGTCCTATTGCCTCTATAAAAAAGCGACGTGCATCCACAACGCAGCCACCGGCAACGAACTGACGATCCCGCACAGGGTGACACCGGCCGAGTTTGCAGGCCGCGTTGTGGTCGTTGGTGGCGGTGTTGCCGGACTGGAGGCCGCGCGCGTTGCAGCCCTGCGCGGTCACAGTGTTATCGTGCTCGAAGCGGCATCGCATCCCGGTGGCCAATTGCGTCTGGCAGCGCGCGCACCGGAGCGGGCCAACATGATCGGTATCGTCGACTGGCGTATTGCCGAACTGACCCGCTTGGGCGTCGAGATCCGTACAAATTGCTATGCCGATATGTACGACATTCTGGCCGAAAACCCCGATACGGTTTTTGTCGCCACCGGCGGGCTGCCCGATCTGGACCAGATTGACGGTGCAGACCTGTGCCGGACCACTTGGGACGTCCTGTCCGGCGCAGCCAGCCTCGCGCGCGAAGTGTTGATCCACGACGGCACAGGCCGGGCACCTGCGCCCTCTTGTGCGCTACTGGCCAAGCAGTCGGGCAGCGCTGTGACCTTTACGACCAGCGATGGCGTTGTGGGTCAGGAAATGCCCTATCAGGATGGCACCGGCTTCAGGAAGCGCTTTGCCGAGCAGGGTATTCAAATTCTTGGTGATCTGGACCTGCTGCGTGTCGAAAAAGCCGGTGCGCGCCTGAAGGCGACATTCGTACACACCTTCAGCGGATACGCGCAAACCATCGAGACAGATCAGATCGTCGTTGAACGTGGAACGCATGCGCTGAACGATTTGTACCACCAACTCGAGACTTCGCCGGATTTTATTGGCGCGCTACATCTTCTCGGTGACGCTGTGGCGTCCCGCGATGTGCATGCATCGATCCGCAATGCCTATGTAACGGCTCTGTCTGCCTGACGCCGAGCACGCCAAGCAAAAAGGGGGAAGGTGCCCGAACACCCTCCCCCAAGTTTGACCGGAAACAGGGACCCGTCCCCGGTCATGGCACCCCCTTTATTAGCGGCGGGCCAATTCGTAACCCCGCTGACGCAAGCAACGTGCGTCATAGCCGCGACCATATCCGTTTTGGTTGCGGAACCGCAGCACGCAGGCTTGCGGCAGGCTGTTGGAGTAGCGGTAGCGGTTCGACAGACACTTGTCGCCAAAGCCGTTTACCTTGCCCTGACGGGTATGGAATGTGCGCAGGCACGCCTGCGGCAGCAACTTGCGGTTGTTGGCACGCGGCGGCAACGGGCGCGGGTGCAGCGGGCGCGGGTCAGGGCGATAGCCAGGGCGAGCGACCGGTCGATAGGTGTCATGACGGGTCACGTGATCCTTGTCCTTGCGGGAATCGTGGATAACAGCGCCGACAATCGCCAGCCCCAGAATGGCCGCCAATGCGCGGGCGGTGTCATCCTGATCCGCGGCGGCGGGGACTGCGGACAGCCCTGTGATGGCAATGGACAGGCCTGCGACAAAGGCGATGAACTTGCGGTGCAGGGACCGATGTGTGAGAATCGGCATGGCGTGTTCCTTTCGTAAAGGGTCATGTGTTTTTGGGTGGCCCTGCCTGCATGGCCGAACCTTGGACCAAAGGTGGGCGCATTGGGCCAAGTCACACAATAACAGTCGGCTGTTATCCAATATCAGCCACGCGAAACCCCTGTTGTTATTGAATATCGCAACGACAAGGGCCACAGTCCCAATATGAAACACATTCTCCTTTCCCTTGCCTGTGCCGCCATGCTGGCCGCGCCGGCGGCGGCCCAGGCCGCCGACTGCTTTGCCGATTACAAGGCGAAGAAAGACGCCCCCCTGCGCCTGCATTATGGTGTGGCGCAGGTTTCTGCCTGTGACCGTGGTACGGCGCAGGCGGACCTGAAGAATCGTCTTGCCGCGAACGGCTGGACGTTGTTGCAGATTGTGTCTGTGTTCGGCCCCGAAGGCCTTGATCAAAGGAAAGACAGTGCCGGACAATACTTCCTCCGCTTCTGAAATGCGTCAGGCCGGTGAACGGCTGGTGCTGGGCGGGATCGCAGCGATTGTCGCCATTCTGCTTGCAGCTGCCATCGTGCTGTTTCTGACCCTGCCGGACGCGGGCGCCTTTAATGCCCAAGTCGAACGCATCTTTATCGAAAATGCCGACCTGACCAGCCAGTCCGAGATCAAACTGCTCGAAATCCTCGCGCAGTCGGGCACGGCCTTTTCCGCTACCCTGAACAGTTACCGCTTGGTTATCTTCGTGCTGCTGACCTTTGCCACGGCGCTGCTGGTGGCCGCACTGGTGTTTCTGGTCATGCTGGTGGGCATGGGCCGCCGTCTGGCCCAGATCGAACGCGCTGGCATCGAAGTGAACTCGCTTCTGATCAGCCGCGAGGAAAACACCGTCTATCTGAACAACCTTGGCTTCAAACTGACCGATGCGGCGATGGAAACCATGTCGATTCTGGCCGAGGCGCGGATGGACGACGATGTGCTATCCGGCGTCGAGATCGAGGCAATCATATCAGGCCGCGATGCGTCGGACTGCGAAGAGGCCGCAGGGGCCACCCGCATCAAACGTCTGCGCGACACGCTAGGCAACCAGATCGTCAGCGAATTGCTGGTCAAGAACATCGCGCGGCGCGGCTATATGCTGGCGGTGGGCAAGGACGTGATCAAGGTAATCTGACCCCCGCCAACTCCTCTGGTCAAAGTTGCGGGGCGCGTTCTAAGGTACGCCTCGCATACACCCCCGGAGGAGAAACCGATGCCAGCGCCAATCAACACATTCAAACAAGCCCTTGCCAACGGCAAGACCGTCATGGGCTGCTGGCTCAGCCTTGGCACGGTTAACACTGCAGAGCTTATGGGCGCGATGGGCTTTGACTGGCTGCTGATCGACGGCGAACACACACCCTACGACATCTCGACCATCCGCGACCAGTTGATGGCGCTCGCGGCGTCGCCGTCACATGCTGCCGTGCGCGTGCCGGTGGGCGAGACATGGATGATCAAACAGGTGCTTGATTGCGGTGCGCAAACCGTTCTGGTGCCCATGGTCGAAAGCGCCGATCAGGCACGCCAGCTGGTGCGTACGATGAAATACCCTCCCTTCGGCATACGCGGCGTGGGCTATTCCAGCACGCGCGCGGCAGGGTTCGGCACCATTCCAGACTATGGCCAGACGGCGGACGACCAGACCTGCCTGCTGGTACAGGTTGAAAACCGCGCGGGTCTTGCCGCATTGGATGATATTCTGGAAATCGACGGTATCGACGGCGTGTTCATCGGCCCCGCCGATCTGTCCGCCGATCTGGGCCATATGGGCAACCTCAGTCACCCCGATGTCATGGACGCAATCCTTGACGCAACGCGCCGGATCGCCGCCGCAGGCAAGGCGCCCGGCATTCTCAGCAGCGATGAGTCAGTGCTGATCGCCGCAATGGAAGCCGGCGCGCGTTTCGTCGCTGTTGGCGTCGACGCCTCGCTTCTGGCCAACGCCGCCCGCGCGGCTGCAAACCGTTGGGTGAAATAGACAGCCCTGATTTCTTTTGGCTAAAAATATCCAAATCCGGCAGAAACCTCAGGCGCTGCCGGATTTGATCTGCGTGGCCGCCTGTGTATAGCCGCCCGCCGCCCCGTCGATAAAATGCACATGATCGTCACGCTGCATCGACGGCACGATACAGGTCATCAGTGCCTCGCTCTGGCTGTGCGTTCCATAGCGGATGGTGCCTGCCATCCGCGCTGTCTCCAGCACAGCCGTCAGCCGCGCCGCTGTGGCGTCATCGCAATCCAGCGTCATTTTCAGCCCGTCGTCAAATTTGCGGAAATCGGCATTTTCGGCAACCGTTCGGGCATAGCCGCGCGCATCAAAACCGCCGACCTTCAAGCCCGTCTTAATCAGAACCCACGCCATAAACGTCTCGAACAGGATTTGCCGTTTGCGTTTGCCCACTGTCAATTTGCCATGTGTTGCGCGGGCTTCGATGTCAGCGCCCGCTGGCGGCCATCCGGCATCCGGACCTTCGGCGGGCGTGGGGTGCCCGTTGCGGTCCAGATCACCCACAACCTTCAGCACCGCATCAATCAGCGCTGCAACCTTCACGGCCTCTGCCCCCTCTTCGGGCTGGATCAGCACCGACAGGATTTGTCCGTTGCGCGCCTTGATCGGACTCCAGCGGCACGACAGGCCGGTCAGGTCGGGCTGCGTGCCTGCGCCAGCGCGGGGCAGATTGAACCTTCCTTGTTTCATTTCCGCCTCGGCCCAACTCAGACCACCCCCCGAGAACATTGCATAATCAACGTCCCCTGACGCCTGATACCGTGCCACGGCCACGTCGCGCCCTGCTTTGCGGATCGCGGACACAGGCACCATTGCCACGCGCAACTGCAACCCGAACTCTTCACCGGCCCAGCACTGCACCGCCGCCAGCGCGTGGCTTGCGGTTTCGGCCCGTTCCGGGGGGCAGGCAAATGCCGCACCATCCCCGCCAAAGACGAACGGAAACGCCTGCCCTGCTGCCGCGTTGATCTGCGCCGAAATCACCGCTGCCCCGATCATGTTGACCGTTTTGTATCGCCCTTCGGCAATCGCCTGCGTCGAGCCGACAATATCCGAGGCCCCCACAAACCAGTCCTCAGGCAAAGGGGTGTAACGCGCAGGGTTCGACAGCGTGCCAAAAGCACTTTGCAGCGGCAAGCGATCATAAAACTGGTCCATTGTCGGTCTCGCTGTTGCTGCTGAGCTTGATACGCACTCTTGCACGGTCTGTCCGCCCGTGTAACCAAGCTTCACCAAAGCTTGAAAGGCCACACGATGCGAACCGGACTATTTCTTCTGGCGCTGGCCTATGTGCTTAGCCAGTTCTTTCGCGCTTTTCTGGCAGTGTTGGCAGGCCCACTCCAAGTTGATCTGAACATCACGCCGGAAGCGCTGGCTTTTGCCTCGGGGCTTTGGTTTTTGTCCTTTGCCGCTATGCAGATTCCTGTGGGCTGGGCGCTGGACACCATCGGCCCCCGCCGGACCGCTGCTGCCCTGCTGTTGGTGGGCGGCGGTGGCGGTGCTGCATTGTTTGCGTTGGCGACAGGGGCCATGCACATCAACATTGCGATGGTGCTGATCGGTATCGGGTGTTCACCGGTTCTGATGGCGTCCTACTATATCTTCGCCCGCGAGTTCCCGCCCGTACAATTCGCCACATTGGCCGCATTGATGGTGGGCGTGGGCACAGTCGGCAACCTGATCGCGTCCTATCCGATGGCCATTTCGGCCGAGCTGATCGGCTGGCGCGCGTCGATGGGCGGGCTTGCGGCGCTGTCTGCGGCGGTTGCGGCAGGTGTGGCCTTTACCGTTCAAGACCCTGAAAAGCTGCAAACCGACCTGCGCGGGTCGGTGTTTGATCTGCTGAAAATGCCGGTGTTGTGGCTGATCCTGCCGCTGATGTTTGTGCATTACGCGCCTGCAGGGGCCATCCGTGGCCTGTGGATCGGTCCCTATTTGCGCGATGTCTATGATGCCAGCCAGTCGCAGATCGGCGTGGCGACACTGCTGATGGGGTTGGCAATGATCTTGGGTGTGGTGGCCTATGGCCCGCTGGACCGGCTGGTGGGCAGCCGCAAATGGGTAAACTTTACCGGCAACGCGCTGACGGCTGCCGCAGTGCTGGCGCTGTGGGCAATGCCCCAGCCCGACCTGTGGACCGCCGTGGCGTTGATGTGCGCCGTGGGGTTGTTCGGGGCGTCATTCCCGATGATGGTCGCACATGGTCGCAGCTTTGTGCCGCCACATCTGACAGGGCGCGGTGTGACCTTGCTTAACCTCTTTGGCATCGGCGGCGTCGGGTTGATGCAATTCGTCAGTGGACGGCTGCACGCAGACGCGCAGGGCGGCGATGTGGCAGCCCCCTATGCGGCAATCTTCGGATTCTTCGGCCTTGCGCTGGTTGCCGGACTGGCACTTTATGCGTTTTCCCGCGACAACACCGCCTAAAACAGATTTTTCATGCCCCTTTTAACACGGGGACAAGCGGTATATGGACGCCAAGCACCCGAAAATGGAGAATCGCAATGGGTTATCGCGTCGTCGTCGTTGGCGCCACTGGAAATGTGGGCCACGAAATGCTGAACATTCTGGCCGAGCGTCAGTTTCCGGTGGATGAAATCACCGCTCTGGCCAGCCGCAAGTCGTTGGGCACGGAGGTCAGCTTTGGCGACAAGACACTCAAGACGAAGGATCTCGATACGTTCGATTTCACGGGTTGGGACATTGCGCTGTTCGCCGTAGGCTCGGACGCCACCAAGAAATACGCGCCCATCGCGGCCAAAGCTGGCTGCTATGTCATCGATAACTCGTCGCTTTACCGCTACGACGCCGACATTCCGCTGATCGTGCCCGAGGTGAACCCCGACGCCATCGAACTGGCCGTCAAGCGCAAGATCATCGCCAACCCCAACTGCTCGACCGCGCAGATGGTTGTGGCGCTGAAGCCTTTGCACGACCGCGCACGGATTAAACGCGTTGTTGTCAGCACCTACCAGTCGGTATCGGGTGCAGGCAAAGAGGGCATCGACGAGCTGTGGGACCAGACCAAATCGATCTATAATCCCACCGACGACAAGCCTGCGCGCAAGTTCACCAAACAGATCGCATTCAACGTAATCCCGCACATCGACGTCTTCATGGACTCGGGCGAGACCAAGGAAGAATGGAAGATGGTCGCCGAAACGAAAAAGATCATCGACCCGTCGATCAAGGTGACAGCGACTTGTGTGCGCGTTCCGGTCTTTGTCGGCCACTCGGAAGCCATCAACATCGAATTCGAAGAGTTTCTGGACGAAGACGAAGCCCGCGACATCCTGCGCGAATCCCCCGGTGTCATGGTGATCGATAAACGCGAGGACGGCGGCTATGTCACGCCGGTTGAATGCGTGGGCGACTTTGCCACGTTCATCAGCCGCATCCGTCAGGACAGCACCATCGACAACGGTCTGAACCTGTGGTGCGTCAGCGACAACCTGCGCAAGGGTGCCGCCCTGAACGCGGTTCAGATCGCCGAAGTGCTGGGCCAGCGGATCCTGAAAAAAGGCTGAATTCCGCCGAAATATGTACAGCTTTCAAGGGGTGCTTCACGGCGCCCCTTTTCTTTTGGGTTACGCTTTCGCACGCTGGGGGACATTCGTTTTCAAAAGGTTCCAGATATGCGCATTGCCATTTTAGCCCCCGTCGTTTCCATCTGTGCCCTGCTGGGCCCGTTGGCCTTGTGGGCCGACACGCTGACCATCGACAGCGCGCCAGATACGGTAACCGTCTATCCGCGTGGCGCGCAGGTCACGCGCACCACCACGGTGACGCTGCCGCAAGGCACCCATGATCTGGTTTTGCCGGATCTGCCGCAATACGTCGATCCGGCCCGCATCTCGGTCAAACTGGCGGGGGCGCAATTGCAATCTGTGTCGTTCCGGGATCGCAACCAACCCCCCGGCCCCGATCAGGACACCGCCGAGATCACCGCAGCGCGGGATGCGCTGAAAGCGGCAGAAACCACATTGAACGCATTGGACGACCGTATCGCGCTGGCGCAGGTAGCGGTGCAAGCCGCCAAGGCACAAACCGATTTCCTGACCGCCCTTGGCACCTCTGATGCGTTGCCCACAGATGTTGGTACGCTGCGCGATCTGTCACAGATGATCGGCGATCAAACTTTGGTGGCCGGACAAGCGGCAGGTCAGGCCCGCACGTCGATCCGGACCCTGATGGAAGAGCGCGCAGACCGCGTCGAAGATGTACAGGACGCACAAGCCGCATTGGATGCGCTGCTGACAGCCGATCAGGATCACACCCGTCTGACCCTGACTGCAACCGCCGCAGCGGCGGGCGATGCAACGCTCGAGGTCAGCTATCAGGTAAACGATGCCGCCTGGTATCCGGT
Source organism: Pseudosulfitobacter pseudonitzschiae (assembly GCF_002222635.1). Lineage (NCBI taxonomy): Bacteria > Pseudomonadati > Pseudomonadota > Alphaproteobacteria > Rhodobacterales > Roseobacteraceae > Pseudosulfitobacter > Pseudosulfitobacter pseudonitzschiae. The sequence goes on from NZ_CP022415.1 coordinate 3,009,377, forward strand.
TTACAATCTGCGGCTGACCACAGATGACGCCCCCGCGCTGGAGCTTGAACGTGGTGCTGCCGTAGCCCAATCCAGCGGCGAAAACTGGGGCGGGGTGACACTTACTCTTGCGACTGTCCAACCCAGTGGCCAGACTTGGCCCAGCGAGATCTACTCGGAACTGCGCCGCATCGAAGACCCGGCCACCCCAAAGGCCCGCGTCAGTTCCGAAGCGGTGATGGGGGCCACCGCTGACATCGCGCCACCCGCGCCCGCAGCCATGGAAGAGCCCGCAGTTGCCATCGCCATGCTGGACGGCCCCAGCGTGCAATACGTCTTTTCCCAGCCGGTCAGCGTGGCCAATGGCGCCGACGAAGTCCGCATCGCGCTGGACAAAATCGGTTTTGCCCCAGACGTCTATGCCCGCGCGGTGCCGCTGCGTGACAGTGTTGCCTACCGGATGGCGCGTATAACCAACACCACGCAAGAACAATTGCTGGGCACCCAATATGCCACCGCCTTTGTCGACGGGCAAATGGTTGGCCAGTTCGGCTTTGATCCCGTGGCACCGGGCGAAGAGGTCGACATTGCCTTTGGGCCGATCGAAACACTGCGCCTGAACCGTGTGCGCCTGAACCGTAACGAAGGCGACCGGGGCATCATTTCACGGTCAAGCGAGATCGCCGAAACCACGCGCATCGACGTCGAAAACACCGGCACTATGCCATGGCGCGTGGAATTGTTCGACCGCGTGCCCGTGACCCAGCAAGAAGACCTGAACATTGACTGGGCGTCGCAACCGGCCCCTACGGTTACTGACCACGATGACCGCAAGGGTATCCTGATGTGGGACATGAACCTGGCGCCCGGCGACGAATCAAATGTGACGTTGAATGTGGACATGAACTGGCCCGAGGGGAAAGTCTTGCGGTGACCGCCTGCGGGTTTGATAAACCTTAACGCCCCGGCAACCATGTTTCGGGTGTGTGCCCACTATAAGGTTTAATTACTTCATTCCAAAGACGCGTCTAAATCTCTGTTTTCAGGTAGTTTTCACCCGATACATCCACATATGCCGGCAGTTTAACGATTGGCGCAAACACTTCTTAACTTGTGTCAGACTATGGTCTTCTTGTCAGCGGATGAAACTTTGGAAGACAGGGGACATCAGCAGACACAGACCGCCCGTGTGGGGACATGGGAACAAACGGTCACTTTCTAAAGCGGCTCCGGTGGGGAGCCGACCAACCGGTGCCGCAAAAGCGCACTTGGTGAAGGCCGCTGCACGTCAGCGTGTTTTCGAAGCATAGTTCACACGCCTTCATTCAAAACGATGATTGTCAGCTGCCGCACAGGTTCAGGGGTGGACCGAAGCAGTCTGTTCAAGGTCGGGCCTAGGGTACTGCAGCGGTTGCATTGCGCTCCGCCAGATGCAGTCCCCGACGTGGCCAGTCGCGTGGAACATAAGATAGAAGGTGGCGATGCTCTGGTGTGAGGATCGCCACCTTTTCGTATGTCAGGTGGTTGAAACCGGCAGGAATTTTTCATCGTGATGGTTGTAATATTCCAACCCACCCTCGCCGATGTCCATCCACAACCCGTGCATCGTCAATTCGCCCGAAGCCAGACGGTCCGAGACAAAGGGGAAGGTCAACAGATTTTCCAGCGACGCGACAACCGCGTGTTTCTCAAGCTGTTGTATCTGCACTTTTGGATCAGGCTCGTTCGCGACCAGATCGTATTTGGGGCGCAGAATGTCCATCCAGCGACCAACAAAGCTGGTTTTCTCTTCCAGCTCGGGCGCTTTGCCCTGACACATGTCGATACAGCCCTGAACGCCGCCGCAGTTGGAATGGCCCATCACGATCAGATGCGCCACTTTCAGTACGGTCACAGCATACTCGACCGCAGCTGACGTGCCGTGATGGTCGCCATCCGGCTCGTAGGGGGGCACAAGGTTGGCAATGTTGCGGTGAATAAAGAATTCGCCCTGATCCGCGCCAAAGATCGACGTTACATGCACACGGCTGTCGCAGCACGAAATCATCATCGCGCGTGGACGTTGACCTTCGTTTGCCAGTCGCCGGTACCATGCCTGATTATCGGCATATCCCGTGGCTTTCCAGCCATGATAGCGTTGTAGCAAATAGCTGGGAAGTGGCTTCACGTTGTGCATTTTTGTGGTCCTCTCGCTTGGGGCCTCGGGTCGGGTGACGCCCGCGATACAGCGAATTCTACCCAATTTCGAGAGAAAATCGTCTCCCTGCCCCGCAGGCATCAACCAAATGCCAACAAGTGTGATCCTAAGGTGCGCTCAGGCCGTGGGGGCCAACAAGGGGTGATCACCAAAATGAGCTTTATAACACACATCAATCCACGCGAGGCGGTAGCCGTTAACAATGACCGTCTGGGCGCACTATACGCCCAACTGGGCGATGTCAGCGCCGAAGATGTACTGTGCCGCGCCATGGAGGAACTGGCATTGCGTATGTCCCACTGCGAGCGTCTGTTTCGCGCCGACGACTTTGACGCGCTGCGCAAAAGTGCACGATCGCTGATCGCTATCGCCGAACAGATCGGCATGGATATTCTGGCGCGAGTTGCTGCCGACGTGACCTATTGCATTGACCGCAGGGATACCGTGGCGCTGGCCGCCACGTTGAACCGGCTGATGCGCACGGGCGAAGGGTCACTGACAGCTGTTTGGGATTTGCAGGACATCACGCTTTAGGCTTTCCGCTTCTGCCAATCCGCGCACGTGGATGCAGCGCCGGTGCGTTCGGTTGCGGCAATACATGTCGGTAAAAACCCACAGTACAAGCGACTGGAATTATCTCTGAAAAACCAAAGCGCCATGCCCAGCAACGAAAGTTGCAACCGGCATGGCGTTTTTGGTAAAGTGGTGAGCCGTGTTGGGTTCGAACCAACGACCTACTGATTAAAAGTCAGTTGCTCTACCAACTGAGCTAACGGCCCACTAGGCGGCTAACTAGAAAGAGTTGGCGGGACGGTCAAGCCCTATTCACCAACTTTATTGGCGCGGTACTGGATTCACCCTCGCGGCGGAGTTATATGCCCCCGATGGCACAGGATTATGAAACAAATTTGCCGTTCATGAAAATGCACGGGCTGGGCAACGACTTTGTTGTTGTAGACGCGCGCGCGCGCAGCGTGGTGATCACGCCTGCATTGGCCAAGGCTCTTGGCGACCGGCACCGCGGCGTGGGGTTCGACCAATTGGCCGTGATCGGCAAAGGTGCGGGCGATGCGCACCTGACCTTTTACAATTCCGACGGCACATTATCTGCGGCCTGCGGCAATGCGACCCGCTGCATCGCGCGCTATCTGATGGATGAAAGCGGCGCGGACAGCCTGCACCTGACCACAGACCGTGGCGATCTGGCTGCAAGGGACATGGGCGACGGGATCACTTCGGTGAACATGGGTCATCCGCAGTTGAACTGGGCTGACATTCCGCTGGCGCATGACATGGACACGCTGGAATTACCCATCGAGGGCGCGCCTACAGCGACCGGCATGGGCAACCCGCATTGCACCTTTTTTGTCGATGACGCCGAGGCGGTGAATATGACCGAACTTGGCCCCCGCATCGAGCATCACCCGCTGTATCCGCAGCGCACCAATGTGCAGGTGGCGCAGATCACCGGCCGCGACCGCATCCGCATGCGTGTGTGGGAGCGTGGCGTGGGGCTGACACTGGCCTCGGGGTCGTCCTCGTGCGCGACTGCCGTGGCGGCAGCGCGACGTGGTCTGACGAGGCGCGATGTGGTCATTGATCTGGACGGCGGGCAGTTGCGTGTTGAATGGCGCGAAGATGGCGTCTGGATGACGGGTGCCACGATGCACGTCTTTTCGGGACAACTGACTCAGGCGTTTCTGGACAGCCTGTCATGAGCGCCCCGATCTTTTCGAATCACGGCTGCCGTCTGAACGCCTACGAACTTGAGGCGATGAAGGAACTGGCCGCCAGTGCGGGTCTGCAAGACGCCGTGGTGGTCAACACCTGCGCTGTCACCGCCGAGGCCGTGCGCAAAGCCCGTCAGGACATCCGCAAGCTGCGCAAGGCGAACCCGAATGCGCGTCTGATCGTCACGGGCTGTGCGGCCCAGACCGAACCCGACACCTTTGCCAATATGGCCGAGGTAGACGCGGTAATCGGCAACACTGAAAAGATGCAGCAGACCACATGGTCGGGCTTGGCCGGAGATTTCGGCACCGAGCCTGTGCAAGTGGACGACATCATGTCGGTGACGGAAACCGCAGGCCACCTGATTGACGGCTTTGGCACGCGCAGCCGTGCCTATGTTCAGGTCCAGAACGGGTGTGATCACCGCTGCACCTTCTGCATCATCCCCTTCGGGCGCGGAAACTCGCGTTCGGTCCCTGCGGGTGTTGTGGTGGACCAGATCAAACGGCTGGTGGACCGCGGCTATAACGAGGTTGTGCTGACCGGCGTGGACCTGACATCGTGGGGGGCAGACCTGCCTGCTGCGCCGCGTCTGGGCGATTTGGTGATGCGCATTCTGAAGCTGGTGCCCGACCTGCCACGCCTGCGGATCAGTTCGATTGATTCGATCGAGGTGGACGACGCACTGATGCAGGCGATTGCCACCGAAGCGCGGTTGATGCCGCACCTGCACCTGTCCCTGCAACACGGCGACGACCTGATTCTGAAGCGGATGAAACGGCGGCACCTGCGGGGCGACGCCATCCGCTTTGCACAAGAGGCGCGCGCCCTGCGGCCTGACATGACATTCGGTGCCGACATCATCGCCGGCTTCCCGACCGAGACCGAGGCGCATTTCGAAAACGCGCTGGCTCTGGTCGAGGAATGCGATCTGACGTGGCTGCACGTCTTTCCCTATTCGCCCCGCCCCGGCACACCGGCAGCACGGATGCCGCAAGTGGACGGGCGCGCGATCAAGGCGCGGGCTGCACGGCTGCGGGCAGCGGGTGACGCGCAGGTTCAGCGCCACCTGAGCGCACAGGTGGGTCGCACCCATCATATCCTGATGGAAAGCCCGCACATGGGGCGCACTGCCCAGTTTACCGAGGTGCATTTCGCGGCCCCCCAGACCGAGGGCAGCATCGTCACAGGCACGATCAACGGACAGTTGGACAACCACTTGCTGGCCTGACCCGGCCAGCCCGACCGCCCGCAACGAAAAACCCCCGCCCTGTCGCCAGCGCGGGGGTTTGTCATGTTGTCTCAAGCGTCAGGATCAATCCTTGCGCTTGTACTTTTTCTTGACCGGCGCCCAAAGGCGTTTGTTCGTCAGGTACAGCAGCACCGACAGGATCGTCAGGAACAGCACGCCAACAAAACCGGCTTGCTTGCGCTGTGACAACTTGGGTTCAGCCGTCCACATCAGAAACGCCGCAACGTCCTGCGCTTCGTGATGCAACTCGTTCGAGTGGCCATCCGCAAATTCGACGTCTTCACCAGCCAGCGGCGGGGCCATAGCGATCCAGCTGCCGGGGTACATATGACCACCGTCCTCGTCCTTGCAGTCCTCGGGGTAACCGCCAGCGGTAAAGGCGGTGTTGTAATACCCTGCGAAATCTTCAGGCGCGCAGCTAGGTGGGTCTTCATAGCTGATCAACAGCGTAGCGATGTATTCCGGACCGCCGATGCCCTTCAACAGCTGGTTGATGCCCAGACCGTAAGGGCCATGAAAACCGGCGCGCGCCTTGGCCATCAGGCTAAGGTCGGGCGCGTTTTCAAGGGCCGAACGCGGAAAGTGGTCAACCGGGGTGCCGGGGCGCGTGTCATCCAGTTCGGGGTCGAAAACCTCGAATTGTTCGGCATAGGCGCGTACCTGATCCTCGGGCAGGCTGGGCCCGCCCTCGTCCGCCAAAGTGCGCAGCGGGACGAACTTCAGACCGTGACAAGCCGCGCAAACCTCGGTGTAGATCTGAAGGCCGCGCTGCAGCTGGTTGGTGTCATAGGTGCCGAACGGACCGTCGAAGGGAAAGTCGAAGTTTTCGACATGCGCTTCTCCGCCAGCGGCATAAGCGCCCCCTGCCAGACCAAAGGCCACGGCAGCGCCAAGTGCGATTTTCTTGAACATGGTGCTCATCCTCTTATTCCGCAGGCTGCGACGCGGCATCGGCCTTGGCCGAACCGGTCTTGGCCACTTTTGCGGCAAAGTCGTCTTCGATCGTCGCGGGCTGTGCGTCGGGTTTTTCAATCACACCCAGCAACGGCAGGATGACGAGGAAATAACCGAACCAATAAGCCGAGGCGATCAGCGAGAAGCTGGCGTAAGGCTCTTCCGCTGGCATGGCACCCAGCCACATCAATGCGAAGAAGTCGACAACCAGAAGCGCGAACCACATCTTGAACATCGGACGATAGCGGCCCGATCGTACCGAAGAGGTATCCAGCCACGGCACCAGCGCCATCACAGCAATCGCACCAAACATCGCCAAGACACCAAAGAACTTGGCGTCAACAATGCCACCGGTCACGAACGATGCAATCTGCACCACCCACACATCCGAGGTAAATGCCCGGAGGATCGCGTAGAACGGCAGGAAATACCACTCGGGAACAATGTGCGCAGGCGTCGAAAGCGGATTTGCTTCCAGATAGTTGTCGGGGTGACCCAGATAGTTCGGCATGAAGCCGACAACCGCAAAGAACACCACCAGAATGACGGCCAGCGCGAACAGATCCTTGATGACAAAGTACGGCCAGAACGGCAGCGTGTCTTTCTCGGCTTCTTCTTTCGAACCTTTACGCACATCAACACCTGTGGGGTTGTTGTTGCCGGTCGAGTGGAAGGCCCAGACGTGAACAATAACCAGACCCGCAATCAGGAAAGGCAGCAGATAGTGCAGGCTGAAGAAACGGTTCAGCGTCGCGTTGCCCACCGCAGGTCCGCCCAACAGGAACGTTTGCAGGCCCTCACCGATGAACGGGATTGCACCGAACAGGCCGGTGATAACCGTAGCACCCCAGAACGACATCTGGCCCCAAGGCAAAACGTAGCCCATAAAGCCGGTTGCCATCATCAGCAGATAGATCAGCATGCCGATGATCCACGTGATTTCGCGCGGGGCCTTGTAAGACCCGTAGTAGAGACCGCGGAAGATGTGGGCATAAACAGCAACAAAGAACAGCGAAGCGCCGTTCGCGTGCATGTACCGCAGCATATAGCCGCCGTTCACGTCACGCATGATATGCTCGACGCTGGCAAAGGCCATGTCGACATGCGGTGTATAGTGCATCACCAAGACGATACCGGTGACGATTTGCAAGACCAGACAGAACACCAGAACAATGCCCCAGATCCACATCCAGTTCAGGTTCTTGGGTGTGGGGATCATCAATGTGTCGTACAGCAAACCAACAACGGGCAGACGGCTGTGAAGCCATTTCTCTGCACCGGTTTTCGGTTCGTAATGGTCGTGAGGAATTCCAGACATTGCGTTCCCTTCCCTTAACCCAGTTTAATCGTGGTTTCGTCCACGAATTCAGCCACAGGAACCGGAAGGTTCTCGGGTGCTGGCCCTTTGCGGATACGGCCCGCGGTATCATAGTGCGAACCGTGGCAGGGGCAGAACCACCCGCCAAAGTCGCCAGCATCGCCCAAAGGCACACAACCAAGGTGCGTACAAACGCCCATCATCACCAGCCATTCGCTGTCCGTGCCGGCTTCACCGCCCGGAGGAACCAGCGACCGGTTCGGGTCTGTTGCAGGCGCATCGCCTGCAATGTTCGCGTTGCGTGCAATCGGGTCGGGCAGCGCTTCCATCTCGACCCCGTTTGCCGCGGCGACTTCGGCCTCGGTGCGGCGACGGATAAACACGGGCTTGCCCAGCCATTTCACGGTCAGCTGTGTACCCGGATCGATGCCGGAAACGTCAACACGGATCGACGACAGCGCCTTAACGTCCGCCGAGGGGTTCATCTGATTGACCAGCGGCCAGACGGCGGCACCTACAGCGACAGCACCTGCACCCGCAGTTGCGTAGTACAGGAAATCGCGCCGGTTGCCGTCGTGTTCATCTGTGTGGGACACGGGGTTTTCTCCAACTCTCTTGACCCTCGGGGTCATTCGCCAATGGGGCCGCACATCAAAGCGCAGCCTTCCTCGGGGCGTATCTAACGGGGTGAACCTGTCCAGTCCAGCATCATTGATGTCGCACGTCGTCGCATGTGGGAACTTTATCAACCCTTGAAGCACAGATTCGCGAAAATCATCTGTTCCGCCTTAGGGGACAGTCGCTTGCATTGATTCGCGGGCTGCGAATTTCGCGGCCCAAGCCGCCAGAGCATCGTTGCCCTTGCGCCAGTTGCGGTCTTCGTGGCGGAAATCAAGGTATCCCAACGCACAACCCACCGCGATATGCCCGATATCAAGCGGCCCGTACAAATGTCCCATCCAGCGACTGTCGAGCGCGTTCAACGCACGCGATACCTTTTCCCACTGGTTTTCGACCCATTTGTCCGATTGAAGCGCCTCATCGCGCAAACGGCGTTCATAAACCATGCTGACAGCCGCCTCCATGATCGCATCGCCCGTCGCTTCCAGTGTCAGCGTTTCCCAAGGGTTGGTTGCAGGATAAAGGCCTGCTTTGGCGCGGTCGTCCAGAAACCGTGTGATCACCCGGCTATCATACAGTGTCGCACCGTCGTTGCGCACCAGCGCGGGAATTTTGCCAATAGGGTTCGCCGCCGCAAGGTCGGCAGGCGTCGCACCGGGGGCTGTGGTAACGGTGACAATCTCGACATCGTCCAGTTGCTGCGTCTCGCGCAGAACCACCAGAACTTTGCGCACAAAGGGCGAGGCCCCGGACATAATCAGATTCATTCAGGTCTCTCCCTTGGGTTCGGTGTCACCCTAACGTGGCGCGTGAAACAGTCAAACGCGCAACTACTGATTCGCTTGCGCACCGCGCATCAGTGCAGCCAGCACCGCCAGATCGCTGCCCCGCCCAAAGGCCTCGACCCCGTTCGCTGCGCGGTTGCGCACATCGTCGGGCTTGTTCTGGCTTAGCTTCCATGTGCCATCGACGCCCGTGACCGACATCCGGCAGGGCACGATCTGGCGCATCATGCGGTCCAGCGCCCCGGCGTCCATCTTGCCTGCGGTCCACGGAGTTTTGGGGCGCAACTGTTCTTCGAAATGCGCCGACTGTGCGTCCAGCAACGCGCGCAACTCGTCCTGCGGACGCAATTCAAGCATACCAGACAGATGCACGGCGACGTAATTCCACGTCGGCACCTGATCGGGCACCTTGTACCAGTCGGGCGAGACATAGCTGTCGCCACCGCTGACCGCCAAGCGCACCGGTTGCGGGCTGGTCAGCAGCCGCGCAATAGGATTCGACCGCACCAGATGCAGCGCCACGCTGCCCCCGTCTTCGGACAGCACAAAGGGCACATGGCTGATCAACGGCCCGTCGGGCGCATTCACCGCCAGCACGCCGAAGCCGCGATCGCGGGCAAAGGCCAGATTTCGTGCGGCGTCAGCGTCGTGAAAAACCGGATTTGGATGCATCTGTAACGTCCCGTTCAAAAGCTACAGTATCTATTGCAGGCTTTACCCGCTTTTGACAATCTACGGATGTTCTCAGGGCGGGGCGCAATTCCCCACCGGCGGTATGCGGGCATGACCCGTAAGCCCGCGAGCGGCGTTTGCAGTGCAGACGTGTCAGCAGATCCGGTGAGATGCCGGAGCCGACGGTCATAGTCCGGATGAAAGAGAACGTGCCATATCCACGCCATCGGGGCGAGGTCGTGGCATGTAATCGCCTTGGGTGACGTGTCTGTTACAATAGGAGATTACAATATGACACACACCCGCATTGCTTATGTTCAGGCCCGTTGGCACGCCGACATCGTCGACCGCGCGCTGGACGGATTTTCAGAAATTATCCCGCGCGCCCAGATTGACGTGATCGACGTGCCCGGCGCGTTCGAAATGCCGCTGATGGCGCGCGATCTGGCGGCAACAGGGCGCTATGACGCCGTGGTTTGCGCCGCATTGGTGGTGGATGGCGGTATATATCGTCACGATTTCGTCGCCAGCGCCGTGGTTGACGGGTTGATGCGTGCCGGAATGGACACCGGTGTTCCCGTGCTGTCGGTGTCATTGACGCCGCACCATTTTCAGGAAACCGATCACCACATGGCGATCTATTCCGAACACTTCGTGACCAAGGGTCGCGAAGCTGCCCATGCTGCACTGGGCATCCTTCAGGCCCGCGCCAGCCTACGCAGCGTCGCGGCAGCCTAGCCCAGATAGGTTTTCAAAGCAGGCGGCGGGTTGTCCATCAGGGCACCTGCCGCCTGTGGAACATGGGCCACGCCCCCTTCGACAAAGATTACATCATCGGCAAAGCGTCGCACGTCCTGCGGCGCATGGGTAACCATCAGCACCGCCGCCTCTGTATCCGCCGCCACCTCTGTGACCAGATCCAGCATCTCGTCGCGCAGCGCAGGGCCAAGCGCGGCAAAGGGTTCGTCCAGCAGCATCAGCGGTTTTCCCTGCACCAGCATCCGCGCCAATGCCGCGCGGCTTTGCTGACCCCCCGACAGGTTGGCGGGCGTGCGGTCCTCGAACCCCGCTAGACCGACCCGTGCCAACGCTTCGCGCACTTGGCGACGTTCATCCGCCGACAGCCGCAGCGCCGGACGCAATCCAAGCCCCACATTCTGCGCCGTCGTCAGATGTGGGAACAGGTTGCCATCCTGAAACAGCATCGCCATCCCGCGCTGGTCCGGTGACGACTGTGTGATGTCACGCCCCTGCATCGACACGTGTCCCCGCACCAACGGTATGAACCCCGCCACAGCCCCCACCAGCGTCGACTTGCCCGCACCCGACGGTCCGATAATCGCGACCTTTCGACCCGCAGACACCGACAGATCGGCGCGCAGGTTGAAATCGCCCAGTTCGATCAGCACATCATTCAGATACAGCACTACGTCTTCCCCAAGCATCACAAATCCAGAACGCGCCAAAAGCGAGAACAATCAATAACAATGCGGCCCCCGCCGCCGCTTCCATCTGATAGGCGCCCATCAAACGATACATTTGCAACGGCAGCGTCGCATGGTCCTGATCGGCAAACAGTGCAATCACCCCCAGATCCCCCATCGAAAGTGCCGCCGCCAGCCCTGCGGCAAACCCCACCTGTGGACGCACGGCAGGCACAATCACCCAGACCCACAGCCGCCAACCGCGCAGCCCCAGCGCCGCAGCCAGCCGCCCTTGGGCCGCCATGACATCGCGCACCGCAGGCACCAGCACACGTAGCGCAAAGGGCAACGCCATCAGCGCGTTGACCAGTGCAGTTACGGGCAAGGCCAGCGATGAGGGCGCGGCAAAGGGGTAGATCAGGATAAACCACCCCGTCCCGATCATCAGTGGCGACGCGGCAAAGCCCAGTAATCCCGCCGCCTCGATCCCGCCCCGACGGCTGGTGCCGATCCAACCTGCCATCGGCAGGGCCAGTGCCAGCAGCACACACACGCTTAGACCAGAGACCCAGACCGACGACCACGCGGCCCGAAACACGCCCGCGGGCAGTGCTGTAATGCCCGGAAGGCCGGACAGCACAACAGACACCAAAGGCACCAACAGGAACCCCGCCGCCAGTCCGATCAGCACCGCATCAAGCCAACGCCGCACGCCCTTTGGTGCATCCCAGCGGCGCACGGTGCGGCCTATGCCGCCGGTCAGGGTTACCTGCGGCACCAACCAAAGCGCCAGCACCGCAGCGCCGCCCGCCATGCCCAGTTGCATCAACGACAAAACCGCCGCACGCCCAAGATCGAAGTCGAACAGAAACGCCTGATATATCGCCAGTTCGATCGTCGTGGCCCGTGGCCCCCCGCCCAGCGTCAGCGCCACTGCGAAACTGGCCAGACAGATCACAAAAATCAGCGCCAGCGCCCCCGGAACCACGCGCAGCAGAACAGGCCACTCAAGCACCCGAAACACAATACGTGGCGTCAGGCCCAATTGCGCCGCCAGCCGGAAACGTTCCGCAGGAATGCTTTGCCAGCCTTGCAGGATCAGACGCGTCGCCAGCGGCAGATTGAAAAACACGTGGGCCAGCAGCACACCGCCCAGCCCGTAGATCGACAGGGGTTCAAATCCCCACAGGCCCAACAACTGGTTAACCCAGCCGCCGCGCCCGAAGACCGCCAAAATACCCAGAACCGCAACAATCACCGGCAGGATAAACGGCGCACCCAGCAGCGCGATCAGCAAACTGCGCCCGACAAACCGTCGCCGTGCCAGCGCACGGGCCACCGGCACCGCCAGCGCTACCGAGATCACTGCCGACAAAAACGCCTGCCACAGGGTAAAGCGCACTGCGGCCCAATCGGCGGGGCCAAGGGAATATCCCGCCTCGGCCCGCCACGCCACAGCGCCCAGCGCTGCAGCAATCAGTGCCACGACCAAGGCCGCAGCGCCGATGCCGCCTGCGCGGCTTATCTGGACAGGGCTTGCAGCCATTCCTGCAACGCTTCGTCCCGCAGGGCGGGTGCGTCTTCAGCCGGAACCAACAGTGCCGTTTCCGGTGTGATCAAGGTTTCGAACCCTTCGGGCAGGCCGTCCTTGGGCGTCACTGCCGGATACATCCAGTTGGTCGTGGGAATGGCCGACTGGAACGCATCGGACACCATGAACTCAAGGAACTGGTCCGCCAGTTCCGGCTGGTCGCTTGCGGCAAGTTTACCCGCCACTTCGACCTGCAGGTAGTGACCCTCGTCAAAAGCGGCTGCCTTTTTGGTGGCATCCTCTTCGGCAATCAGATGATAGGCAGGCGAGGTTGTATAAGACAGCGCCATATCGGCCTCGCCTTCAAGGAACAGGCCATAGGATTCCGACCAGCCCTTGGTCACTGTCACGATATTGTCGGCCAGACCGGCCCAGATCGCGGGGGCTTCGTCGCCATAGGCGGCCTTGACCCACATCAGCAGGCCCAGACCGGGCGTGGACGAACGCGGGTCTTGAATGACGATCTTCAGATCGCTGTCGGCCAATTCGCGAAAGTTGGCGGGCGGTTCGGTGCCATCATTATAGACAAAGGCGAAATAACCCCAATCAAAGGGCACGAAATCCGGATCGGTCCATTCCATTGGCACGTCATAGGCAACATCGACCGAATGCGGCGCAAACAGGCCGGTGACCGTGGCCGCTGCGGTCAGGTTGGTGTCCAGCCCCAGAACGATGTCGGCGTCCGAACGTGCGCCTTCCAGCTTGATCCGCGCCAGCAGTGCGGCACCATCACCGGTGCCGACAAACTGCAAATCGCAGGCGCAAACCTGTTCAAAGGCTTTTTCAATCACAGGGCCGGGACCCCAGTCGGAAACGAAGCTGTCGTAGGTATAGACAGTCAGAACAGGCGTTTGGGCCTGCGCTGTTGTGGCAACGGTTGCTGCAAAAACTCCCGCTGCAAGATGGATCGGCTTCATGGCAGTCTCCAATTTGCTGGCGAAAGGGCAAAGCGTGGAGAGATGTCCAGACCTTCCCTCCGCCGGTGTTAACCGGTTCAGGTTCAACGGGTCCGCGATCATTCGCATCTCAGCCGCAATGGCCCCCCGAGGTAATACACAGCTAGGGCGTGCGGCGGGCTGAGGCAAGCCGAAATCAGATTTGCGCCAACACAGCCCACCCATGATCAACACCAATACCCTTGAGCCGGTGCGCCCGCCCCGCTATGGCCTTGGGCCAAAGGAGTCTGCGATGTCGATCAACAGCTTTGGCCACCTCTTCCGCGTCACCACTTGGGGCGAAAGCCACGGGCCTGCCTTGGGTGCAACTGTCGACGGCTGCCCCCCCGGCGTGCCGGTGGACGAGGCGATGATCCAGCACTGGCTGGACCGCCGCAAACCGGGCCAGAACAAATACACCACCCAGCGCCGCGAGGCCGACGCGGTGCGTATCCTGTCCGGAGTATTCGAGGGGCAGACCACCGGCACCCCCGTGCAGTTGATGATCGAGAACACCGACCAGCGGTCGAAGGACTATGGCGACATCATGGAAAAATTCCGCCCCGGTCACGCCGACATCACCTATTGGCAGAAATACGGCATCCGCGACTATCGCGGCGGTGGCCGGTCCTCGGCCCGCGAAACCGCATCGCGCGTGGCGGCGGGCGGTCTGGCACGCGAGGCCATCCGCGCCATCGCCCCAGATATGCGGATCACCGGATACATGACCCGCATGGGTGCACATGAAATCGACCGCAGCCGCTTCGACTGGGACCAGATCGAACAAAACCCGTTCTGGGCCCCCGATGCCCAAGCGGCCAACGACTGGGCCGAATACCTTGATGATCTGCGCAAATCCGGCAGCAGCGTCGGCGCTGTGATCGAAGTGGTGGCACGCGGCGTGCCAGCAGGGCTGGGCGCACCGGTCTATGGCAAGCTCGACACCGATCTGGCTGCGGCGATGATGTCGATCAACGCCGTCAAAGGTGTTGAAATCGGCGAGGGCATGTCTGCCGCGATGCTGACGGGCGAGTTGAATGCCGACGAGATTTTCATGGGCAACGATGGCAAGCCATCCTATTCCAGCAACCATTCGGGCGGTATTCTGGGCGGCATCAGCACAGGACAGGACATCGTCGTGCGCTTTGCGGTCAAACCGACATCGTCCATCCTGAAAACCCGCAAGACCATCACCAAAACCGGCGCCGAAACCGAGATTGTCACCAAAGGCCGCCACGACCCCTGCGTTGGCATCCGTGCCGTGCCCGTGGGCGAAGCAATGATGGCCTGCGTGATACTGGACCACATGCTGCTGCACCGTGGTCAGGTCGGCGGACAGGTTGGCGAGACCCGTGGCCACATTGGCTAAAATGTCACAAGATCGGCGAACTCAGCGCGGCCTCTGGGAATCCACCAGACACGCTCTAGGTATAAAGCACGTTGTTTTGAAAGGATGCATAATGAACCGTCGCTTTATCACCACTGCACTTGTTGTTTGCGCCCTGCTGCCGGCTGCGCTGCCTGCCTTTGCGCAGGACAAGATGGGGCGTGAAGGTACGTTTCAGGGCCGCAACGGCATCACCGCCAGCGGAATTGTCGTTGTGACAGACGCCGGCGTTTCGCTGATGCGCGATTTCAAGCTGGAAGGTGCCACCGACGCGCGCGTGGGACTGGGCCGCAACGGCAATCTGGACACCGGCACGGACATGGGCGCACTGCAATCTGCCGAAGGATCACAGGACTATTCCGCAGGCCGGTCGTTCAACGTCTCCGACTATAACGAAGTCTGGATCTGGAACCCCGCTGACAGTACACCGTTGGCAGTCGCCAAGCTAAACTGACACTTGCAACTCGATGAATGAAAGATCAAGGGTTGCACATGGCTATGCCCTTGATTGAAAACCGTCCCGGCACCGCTGTCATGCTTAAATTGCTGGCAGTTTTTTTGTTTATGGTGATGTCCGCAATGATCAAGATTGCGGTCCGCGAAGTGCCTGCGGGCGAGGCGGTCTTCTTCCGCTCATTCTTTTGTATTCCCGTCATTCTGGCGTGGCTTTGGCAAACGGGCGAATTGCGTCACGGGCTGTCGACCAATAACCCGATGGGCCACGTCTGGCGCGGATTGTTCGGAACTGCCGCGATGACACTGACGTTTATGGGACTTGGCCTGCTGCCCCTGCCCGAAGTGACCGCCATCGGCTATGCTACGCCGATGTTCACCGTCATCTTTGCGATTTTCCTGCTGAACGAAAAGGTGCGCGCAATCCGCCTGACCGCCGTAGGCTTGGGGTTGGTCGGCGTGCTGATCGTGATCTGGCCGAACCTGACATTGGGCGCAAACGACATGAGTCAGGCGGCGACCATGGGTGTTCTTGCGATCTTGGGGGCATCATTGGTGCGCGGGCTGGTGCAGATCCACATTCGCCGTCTGGTACAAACCGAGCATACCGCCGCAATCGTCTTCTATTTTTCGCTCACAGCCACGGCCCTGTCGCTGCTAACACTGCCCTTTGGCTGGGTCATGCCCTCGACTTCGAATCTGGCGCTGCTGGTTGGTGCCGGAATCATCGGCGGCGTTGCGCAAATCCTGATGACCAGCGCCTTTCGCTTTGGTGCGGCGTCAATGCTGGCACCTTTCGACTACGCCTCGCTGATCTTTGCCACCCTCATCGGGTTCGTGATCTTCAGCGAAATTCCCACATGGTCCACGGTGGCCGGTGCAATGCTGGTGGTGACCGGCGGTGTGCTGATCATCTGGCGTGAACGTCAACTGGGTCTCGAACGTGGCCGCGCCCGCGCCGTGACCGATCCAAAAGGTTAAAACATGACAGACGACCACAAATCCCGGATGCAAGACCTGCAAAGCAAACAGCGCGAAAAGATCGCCCAGACCGAAGATCTTGGACGCGGCTTGATCCTTGTGCATACCGGCAACGGCAAGGGCAAATCGTCCTCGGCCTTTGGCGTTGCCATCCGCGCGTTGGGCTGGGGCAAAACCGTCGGCGTCGTACAGTTCATCAAGGGCAAGTGGATCACCGGCGAGCGCCAGTTTTTCAAGAAGCTGCCCGAAGTGACCTGGCACACGATGGGCGAAGGTTTCACATGGGATACACAGGACCGCGATCGCGACATCGCGGCCGCCACCGCCGCCTATGGCAAAGCCTGTGATATGATGAAATCGGGCGACTATGACCTGATCCTGCTGGATGAAATCAACATTGCGCTGCGCTATGACTATCTGGACATCACCACGGTCATCGACGGGCTGAAAGCACGCGACGACCGCACCAGTGTGATCCTGACGGGTCGCGACGCCAAGCAAGACCTGATGGACTACGCCGATCTGGTCAGCGACATGACCGAAGTCAAACACCCCTTCAAATCCGGTATCAAGGCACAGCGGGGCGTTGATTTCTGACGCGGCGTCAAACGCCGCGCACTGCAACCTGTGGTAACTTTACCTTGCGTCACCCGATTCTCATGACGCCCAAGGGAGGAACCACATATGAAAATTCAAACCACACTGGCCGCTGTGGCGGCACTGGCACTGACAGCAACGACCGCGCTTGCAGATGCCCATTCCACGTGTGCCCCATCCAAATGGGGCGCCGACGATACCATCGGATCAGCCAACCACGTCAGCACCGAGCGCACGCTGGAAGCCGCCAAACTGATCAAACAGGGCAAATCCGTGCCACTGGGCATCACCATCGACGCCAAAACGCCGGCCTTTGCGCCGCGCTCGCTCAGCCTGCAAGTCGTGCAGCCAAACCAGCAGGGCGGCGCAAAGCTCGAGGCCTTCGGCTATCCGGGCAACTATAACGATGACATCCTCCACACATGGATCGGCATCGGCTCGCAGTTGGATGGTCTCGGCCACCTTGGCGAGGAAGGGATGTACTACAACTGCCTCGATGAAAAAGACATCAGCGTCATTACCGGTCTGACCAAACTGGGCACCCATGATGTGCCACCGATGGTCGCACGCGCAGTGATTGTCGATATGGCCAAACACTTCGGCACCGACGTGATGGAAGCGGGCCAAGGCTTTGGCTCGGAAGAGATCAAGGCCGCGATGGAGGCGCAGAACGTCACCGTCAACCCCGGCGACATCGTGATGTTCCACACCGGCTGGACGCAGGGCGTGCTTGAACAAGACCCCACCGCTTGGGTCTCCGGCGAACCGGGCCTGACCAACGAAGGGGCAGAGTATGTCGCATCGCTTGATCCGATGGCCGTGGGCGCCGACACTTGGGGCCTTGAAGCAGTGCCCGCAGTGGAAGGTGACGGCACCTTTTACGGCCACGTTATCTTGCTAAAGCAGAACGGGATATACATCCTCGAGACGATGAACACCGGCCCGATCCTTGACGACGGCGTGAACGAATTCATGTTCGTTCTGGGACAAGCCCGCATCCGTGGCACCGTTCAGGCAATGATCAACCCCGTCGCCCTTTACTAAACCCAACGCGGGCGCGGACGATACAACTGGTCCTCGCCCGCGCCTTCATCTTGCCAGACAAACTCCGGGGGAGGCCGCAGGCCGGGGGCAGAGCCCCCTAGTCCGACGTCGCCCGCACCCGATCCAGAATGGACCCGTTGCGATGCTCGACCTTGGCAACCACACGTCCGCTGGCGTTCGTTGGCAACGACGGCCCCGCCATGCTTTGCAAATCCTCGATCCCGATCACCTCCACGCCAGAATGGCGCAGACGCTCTGACAGATCGGCCCGTTCCGGATTGATCGCAACGCCCGCCTCGGTCACCACCGCGTCAATGCTTGTACCAGGAGTGGTCAGGCACCTTACCTGCGCCACCACGCGCGGTGTTTCACGCGCGCGCAGAGGCATCGTTACAATCGCCAGCTTTGCGCCCGCAGCCGTGTCTGCATGGCCTCCTGACCCGCCAATTATCCGGCCCTGACCTGTGGTAGTCACATTGACGTTGAAATTCACGTCAACCTCAGCCGCACCCAACAACATCACATCCAAACGGTCCGCCACCGTATCAGGGTGGTCAGGGCTGGCATATTCCGCAGCACTCATCGCGATGTGGTCAGGATTTACGGCATAGTCGGCAACTGCCGCGCGATCAAAGCTTTGCACGTTCAACAGCTTCCCGAACAGGCCCGCCCGCTGCATCTCGACTGCGGCGGCTGTGATGCCGCCCGCGATGAACGCCCCCTTTACACCTGTGTCGCCCATCAGTCGCGCCACCTGTCGCGCCGTGGCCAGTGACGTGGCACCGGCCCCCGCCTGAAACGCAAACCCATCTTGCAGCAGGCCCGACGCGGCAATCAACGCAAGTGTCCTGTCGGCAATTGCCTGCGCCTCGGCCCCCGGAGCACGGGCAGTGGTGCCCGATGTCAGATAGGCCGCATCACCGATGCTGACCACCCGCACCACCTGTATATCACCCGCTGGAATACACACCCGTCGCAAGGGGCCACAGGGTTCGTCCGTCACTGCAATTACGTGACGCGCGTGGGCGGCATCAACCATCGCATAGCCCAACGGCCCGCAGGCATTCACCCCGTCGGCGCCGCCAATATTGCCATCGTCATCCACTGATGGTGCTGCGATGACCGCCAGATCAATCGGCAATGTTCCGTTCGAAATCCGTCGTGCCCGTCCACCGTGGGTTTGCAAAGTGACCGTCTGCGCCAGCACCCCGCCCGAAATGGCCTCGGCCACAGGACCGGACATATAGGCCGTGGTGATCCGCGTCACCGTACCGGTGCGAATGTGGTCAACCAATGGCGCATGGCATGGAAACACCGATGACGGCGCAATGTGCAGATCGCGCAGACCCAGAGCCGCGCAGGCCTGAAGCGTCGCGTTCAAAACGGCATCGCCGTTGCGCAGGTGATGGTGAAACGACAGCGTGCCGCCGGACCTAAGACCCGACGTGGCAATGGCATCCTGCAAAGACACAGACATCAACGCGCCGCCCTTGGCATGTGGGCTGGGGCGGCGCGGATCATGGTCAGCTGCGGACCAGCTTTTCATAGCCTTCCGCGATCTCGCGGGTCAGCGTACCAACTTCAAAGTTGAAATCGCCGATCTCGCCCACGGGCGTCACCTCGGCAGCCGATCCGGTCAGAAAGCACTGTTCAAAGCCTTCCAGTTCTTCGGGCATGATGTGGCGTTCATGCACCTTGATCTGACGGTCTTTCAACATGCCGATCACCGTCTGACGTGTCAGGCCGTTCAGGATCGAATCCGCCAGCGGCGTATGTACTTCGCCATCCTTTACGAAAAAGATGTTGGCGCCGGTCGCTTCGGCCACATAGCCGCGATAATCAAGGAACATCGCATCCGAGCAGCCTTTGGCTTCGGCGGCATGTTTGGACATGGTGCAGATCATATAGAGACCCGCAGCCTTGGCCGCGACGGGGATGGTTTCAGGGCTGGGACGCTTCCATTTGGCGATGTCCAGCTTGGCGCCTTTCATCTTGGCGTCGCCATAATAGTTGCCCCATTCCCACGCAGTCACAGCCATACGGATCGGGTTCCGCGATGCGGCGACACCCATGTCCTCGCCCGCACCACGGAACGCCACAACCCGCAGATATGCGTTGGTCAGACCGTTGGCATCCAGCGTCGCCCGCTTGGCGGCTTCGATCTCGTCCACGGTATAGGGGATCGCCATATCCATCAGTTCGCCGGATTTCAGTAGGCGCTGCGAATGTTTGCGGCTTTTGAACACTTTGCCATCATAGCACCGCTCGCCTTCAAAGACCGAGGACGCATAGTGCAGAGCGTGCGTCAGAATATGGACGTTTGCGTCGCGCCACTCGACCAGTTTACCATCCATCCAGATCTTGCCGTCACGATCATCATATGCGCCAGACATCGGTCACATCCTTTTGTTTGTTTTCCTAATATTGCGCATTTATGACCGGTGTGGACATTTTATTGCGCAAAACATGCGATTCGATAGCCCTTGGCTATTGGAATGTCAACAACACTGACGTAAGCTGACGTTTACACGGGACGAGTGAGGCACACGGAATATGCGTGACACTGGCATGGGTGCGGGACTGGGGGGCGAAAGCCTGCTGTTCCTGACAGACGAGCAACTGCGACAGGGTATCGAGGCAATGTTCTTTGCCTATCGCGGGTTTACGGCCGATCCCGACCGCATTCTGGCAGACATGGCTTATGGCCGTGCGCACCACCGAGCGGTGCACTTTATCAACCGCGCACCGGGCACCACGGTGAACAATCTGCTGAACATTCTGGGTGTGACCAAACAGTCGCTGAACCGCGTGCTGCGCACCCTGATTGCAGACGGGCTGGTCGAAAGCCGGGTGGGCCAGAACGACAAACGCGAACGCCACCTGTATCTGACAGAGGCGGGTCGTGCGCTGGAACAGCAACTGTCCGACGCCCAACGCGCCCGTATGCGCGCAGCTTTTCGCGAAGCCGGGCCAGACGCCGTCGGAGGGTTCCGCCGCGTGCTTGAAGCGATGATGGACCCCGAAATGCGGCGCGCTTATGCCCGCCTGAAGGAAAACGGCGCATGAGCGATTTTGACGCCCACCTGCTGGTCGTAGATGACGACGAACGCATCCGCACACTGTTGCAGAAATTCCTGATCCGGAACGGCTTTCTGGTGACCGCCGCCCGCGACGCCCAGCACGCACGGCGCATCCTGACGGGGCTGGACTTCGACATGATCATTCTTGATGTGATGATGCCCGGTGAAGACGGTCTTAGCCTGTGCCGGTCATTGCGCGAAACCAAAACCACGCCAATCCTGCTGCTGACTGCGCGCGGTGAAACAGATGCCCGCATCGAAGGATTTGAAGCCGGTGCCGACGATTACCTGCCCAAACCGTTCGAGCCAAAAGAACTGCTGCTGCGCATCAATGCCGTACTGCGGCGTATGCCCGACACCCCAGCCGAAGACAGCATGCCCAAAATCCTGCATCTGGGCGACATCCGCTATGACCTTGAACGCGGCGAGATGTGGCAGGGTCAGGACATTGTGCGTCTGACCGGCACCGAAATGCTGTTGATGAAGATATTTTCTGCACAACCCGGCAACCCGATCAGCCGCGCCAAACTGGTCGAGGAACTGGGTCGCGACCGTGGCCAGGCACAAGAACGCGCGGTTGATGTACAAATCACCCGTCTGCGTCGCAAAATCGAAAGTGACCCCAAACAACCCCGTTACCTGCAAACAGTGCGCGGCGCAGGCTATATGCTGGCACCGGACTAACTGCGCAAAAACTGCGGCTTGTCCGTCTGGCATCGGGTCGCGAACGCCGCTATGCTGCACACGAAGTAGCAAGAGGCGCCGCGCATGACCGAGACACCCGTGAACGAGATGAGCTTTGAGCAAGCGATGGCCGAACTGGAACAGGTTCTGGGCCAGCTTGAACGCGGCGATGTGGCACTGGACGAGTCGATTACGCTTTATGAACGCGGGGCAGCTCTGAAAGCGCGCTGCGAGGCCAAGCTGAAAGAAGCCGAGGAAAAAGTCGCCGCCATCACGCTGGACAGCGACGGCAACCCCACCGGCACTGCGCCCGTCGACATTCAGTAGGTCGATGTTTTCCGCCCGGCTGGCACAGGCCGCAACGCAGATCCAATCGCAGTTCGACACCGTTTTGGGCGGTTTGGATGATGTGCCCGTAACCCACGCGATGGCCCATGCCACCAAGGGTGGCAAGCGGCTGCGCGGGTTTCTGGTGCTGGAATCGGCGCGGCTGCACGGGCTGGACCCTGCCGCCGCTCTCTGGCCCGCCACCGGCATCGAGGCGATGCACGCCTATTCGCTGGTCCACGACGATCTGCCCTGTATGGACGATGACGATCTGCGACGGGGCCAGCCCACAGTTCATGTCAAATGGAATGAGGCCACCGCCATGCTGGCCGGTGATGCGCTCCATGCGCTCAGCTTTGAATTGGTCACGCACAGCGACGTCGGCCCTGCGCGCGCCGATCTCGCGCACACACTGGCACTGGCCGCCGGGCAAAGGGGCATGGTGCTGGGGCAAGCTTTGGACATTGCCGCCGAAACTGCCGATACGCCGCTGACACTGGACCAGATCGAATACCTGCAACGCGGCAAAACAGGTGCCTTGATCGAATGGTCAGCCTGTGCCGGCGCCCGTATGGCAGGGGACGATACGGCACCCTTGCGCCATTATGCCCAAGCGATGGGGCTGGCGTTCCAGATTGCCGATGATGTTCTGGACGTGACCGGCGATGCCAATACCGTTGGCAAGGCAACGCGCAAAGACGCGGATGCTGGCAAAGCCACCTTCGTGTCTCTGCTGGGTCTCGACGGGGCGAAACAGCGCGCGGCTGATCTCGTGCAATCGGCCTGCGACGCCCTAGATGTATATGGACCGGATGCCGACGTGCTGCGCGAAACCGCCGCATTTGTCATTCGCCGCGAGAAATGACAGAAGGCCGCACATGACGGACCGCCCCGACACCCCTTTGCTGGATACGATCCGGCGCCCCGCTGACATGAAACACCTCAGCGATGCCCAGCTGCATCAGCTGGCTGGTGAACTGCGCGACGAAACCGTGGCTGCGGTGTCGGTCACCGGCGGACATCTGGGCGCAGGTCTGGGTGTGGTTGAATTGACCGTGGCCCTGCACGCTGTTTTCGACACGCCGCGCGACAAGATCGTGTGGGACGTGGGGCACCAGTGCTATCCACACAAAATCCTGACCGAACGCCGCGACCGTATCCGCACGCTGCGCCAAAAGGACGGCCTGTCGGGTTTCACCAAACGCAGCGAATCCCCATATGATCCATTTGGTGCGGCCCATTCCAGCACCTCGATCAGTGCCGCGCTCGGCTTTGCCGTGGCGCGTGATCTGGGTGGCGTGACACCCGAAGGGCTGGGCGACGCGATTGCCGTGATCGGTGACGGCAGCATGAGCGCTGGCATGGCCTATGAGGCCATGAACAACGCGGGTGATCTGGGCAAACGTCTGATTGTCATCCTGAACGACAACGAAATGTCCATTGCCCCGCCTGTGGGCGCGATGTCGTCCTATCTGTCCCGTCTGTACGCCGAAGAACCGTTTCAGGATCTCAAGGCCGCCGCCAAAGGGGCTGTCAGCCTGCTGCCGCCGCCCTTTCGTGAAGGTGCGCGTCGGGCCAAGGATATCCTCAAGGGCATGGCCGTGGGCGGCACCCTGTTTGAACAGCTTGGGTTTTCCTATCTCGGGCCGATCGACGGGCACGACATGGACCAGTTGCTGCCCGTTCTGCGCACGGTCAAGGCGCGGGCGACTGGCCCGATCCTGATCCACGTACTGACAAAAAAGGGCAAAGGTTACGCGCCCGCAGAAGAATCCGCCGACAGAGGCCACGCCCGCGCCAAATTCGACGTGGTCACTGGCGAGCAGAAAAAAGCACCCAGCAACGCACCCAGCTACACCAGCGTCTTTGCCCAGCACCTGCTGAAGGAAGCCGCCGCCGATAACAAGATCTGCGCGGTGACAGCGGCGATGCCCGATGGAACCGGGCTGAACCTGTTTGCCGAACGCTATCCCAGCCGTTGCTTTGATGTCGGGATTGCCGAGCAGCATGGCGTGACCTTTTCGGCGGCGCTGGCTGCGGGCGGGATGAAGCCGTTCTGCGCGCTTTACTCGACTTTCCTGCAACGCGGTTACGATCAGGTTGTGCATGACGTAGCGATCCAGCGTCTGCCGGTGCGCTTTGCCGTCGACCGTGCCGGTTTGGTCGGAGCCGACGGTGCCACCCATGCGGGGGCGTTCGACATTGCGTTTCTGGCCAACCTGCCCGGTTTCGTGGTGATGGCCGCCGCGGATGAGGCCGAGCTGGCCCATATGGTTGCCACCGCCGCAGCGTATGACGATGGACCCATCGCGTTCCGTTTTCCACGCGGCGAAGGCACCGGCGTCGAGATGCCCGAACGTGGCACCCCGCTGGAAATCGGCAAAGGCCGTATAATCCGCAATGGCGGTCGCGTGGCGATCCTGTCTTTTGGCACACGTCTGAGCGAGGTCGAAGCCGCCTGTGAAAGTCTGGCCGCCAAGGGGATCACCCCCACCGTGGCCGACGCCCGCTTTGCCAAACCACTGGATCGCGACATGATCCTGCAACTGGCCGCGGACCACGAGGCGCTGATCACCATCGAAGAGGGCGCCGTGGGCGGCTTTGGCAGCCATGTGGCACAGCTTTTGTCAGATGAAGGTGTGTTCGATGCGGGCCTGAAGTTCCGGTCGATGGTTCTGCCCGATACCTTTATCGACCAGTCCAGCCCCGCCGATATGTATGCCACCGCTCAGCTGAGCGCCAAGGACATCGAGGCCAAAGTGCTGAGCGTTCTGGGCGTGTCACAGATCGGCGCCGAACGGGCGTGATCAGGCTCTAACTTGGCCAGATCCACACCGCGACACAAGCCAGCGCCGCCACCTGAACATAGCCTGCCAGCACCCACAGCCCATCGCGCGTGATCACCCCGAAGGCGATCATCGCGATGGCACCGGCGCAGAAGGACGATACAAACGGCAGAATTTCCAGAAACGGAAAGGTCGCCGCCGTCAGCATACACACCGCCAACGTCAAGGGGCGCAGCACACCCGACGTCAACACCCGAAGCCGTGGCCGTGAATGGGCGTCCAGCCACGCGCAGGGCGGCCTGAGCCAACCTGTCGCCGTCTTGACCCGATGCGCTGCCAGTTCCCGCCGCAGCAGGATTTCCGGCAGCCACAAATGCCGTCGTTTCCCGAACGCCTGCCCCATCAGCACCAGCAAAATCATCGAAGACATCGTCGGCACCGACGGAATACCCGACAATGGTGACACGATCAGAATGGACACCGCCAAAACCAATGGCATGATTGACCGGTCGCCAATAGCAACCAGAATATTACGCACCGACACGACCGATCCTTCGGCTGCGTGGTCAATCGCATCCAGAAGATGCGTCAGGGTCTTGTCGCCGGGTTCGGACATTCTTGGATCAGCCGTTCTTCAAAAGGGCGGCCAGTCCTTCGCGATATGTAGGATAGCGCAGCCGTACACCCAACGCCTCTTTGATCCGATCGTTCCGAACACGTTTGCTTTCGGCGTAAAAGCTGCGCGCCATCGGCGTCATATCGGCCTGCTCTATCGGAATGGCAGGCGGCACCGGCAACCCCAACAGCGTTGCCGCATGGGCGATCACCTCTTGCGGCGGGGCAGGATCGTCATCGCAGACGTTATATGCGGTGCCGGACGCAGGCTGTGCAATCGATGCAGCCAGCACCTGCGCAATGTCCTCGACATGGGTGCGCGAAAACACCTGACCCTGCTTGATGATGCGCCGCGCGGTGCCTTGCCTTACTTTTTCGAACGGACCTCGGCCGGGTCCATAGATGCCCGCCAGCCGAAAAATATGTAGCGGCAAATCGGGAATTGCACGCCATGCCGCTTCGGCGTCCTTGCGCATCTGGCCGCGTTTGGTGGTGGGGGTCAGGGCTGTGTCCTCGTCCACCCAATCACCGTCATGGTCACCGTAAACGCCGGTGGTCGACAGATAGCCAAGCCATCGCAGATCACCCGCCCTAGCCTCGATTGCATCCTGCAAATCGTTCAACACCGGATCACCATCTGTCGTGGGCCCCGCCGAAATCAGCACATGCGACGCCACGGCGAGTGCGGGCATGACATCGTCACCATCCGGCCAGATCAGCGGTTCGACGCCCGTTCGGGCAATCTCGTCCGTCTTATCCGCGCTGCGTGTTGTGCCAATCACGCGCCATCCCTGCGGGATCAGTACCGCCGCCAGCGCGCGCGCCGAATAACCGTGCCCAAAGGAAAGCAATGTCTTGTTCATACACCATAGGTGCCCCGCCGCGTTCCTGCGTTCAAGCCCCTTGCACAATACGCCCCAAAGCGAGAGCATGTCGCCATGAGCGATGATCCAGACCTGAACGCCGCCTACGCCCTACAAACGCCCGAGGACTCCCGGCAGCTGTACGCCCGCTGGGCCAACACCTATGACACCACATTTGCCAGCGCCAACGGCTATGTCCTGCATATGCAGGTGGCATCGCTGTTCGTAAAACACGGCGGCAAAGGGTCGGTGTTGGACGTGGGCGCAGGCACCGGCCTGTGCGGTGCAGCGCTGACAGCGCATGATATCAAGCCGGTAGACGCCACCGACATCTCTCCCGAAATGCTCGAGGTGGCGCGGGCAAAGGGTATCTATCGCAAACTGTTCACCGGCGACATCCTGCGTGGTCTGGATGTGAAAGATGGCACCTATGCCGGCGTTACCAGCAGTGGCACATTCACCACCGGACACGTCGGTCCGGACGCATTGGACGAGGTAATGCGCGTGGTAAGAACCGGCGGGCGGATCACCCTTTCGATCAATGCGCAGCACTTCTCGGCACAAGGGTTCGCCGCTAAATTCGCCTCGTTAGAGCGTGATATTCACGGCCTGACCCTAACCGATGTGCCCATTTACAGCCCCGAAACCACAGGGGACCACGCAAAGGACCTGGCCCGTGTGGCCAGCTGGATCAAACGTTAGCGCCCCTTCCACACCGGATCACGTTTTTCGGCAAAGGCCTTTGCGCCTTCCAACTGGTCCTCGGACGCATACAGCGCATCGACCGTCGGTAACTGCCGCTTGGTGATCCGGTTCATCGCATCCTGAAATTTCGCATCCTCGGCATCGCGCACAATTTCTTTGATCGCAGCGTAAACCAGCGGCGGCCCCGAGGCGAGCAAACGCGCCAGTTCCCACGCACGGTCGTTCAGCGTATCGCCCGGTAGCACCTCGTTCACAATACCCCAGCGGTGCGCCTCGGTGGCGTCGAACCAGCGGCCGGTCAACAACAATTCCATCGCGATATGATAGGGAATCCGCTTAGGCAATTTCACACTGGCCGCGTCCGCGACTGTACCCGACTGAATCTCGGGCAGCGCAAACTGCGCATGATCCGCCGCCAGAATCATATCCGCACTCAGCGCCAGTTCCAGCCCGCCGCCGCAGCATATTCCGTTCACGGCAGCAATCACCGGCTTGTTAAGGCCGCGCAACTCCTGCAAGCCGCCGAAGCCGCCGACGCCGTAATCCGCATCCACCTCGTCCCCATCGGCAGCCGCTTTCAGATCCCAACCCGGGCAAAAGAACTTGTCACCTCCGCCGGTGATGATGGCCACACGCAGGTGCGGGTCATCGCGAAAACCGGCGAAAACGTCGCCCATGATCCGGCTAGTCGCCAGATCAATCGCATTGGCCTTGGGGCGGTCCAGCGTAACGTGCAGAATACCATCTTCGTGGCGGGTCTTGATCGGGTCCATCTGTCAGTCCTTTGCAATTCGGATCAGCGCGTCGGCAGCGACGGCGCGTGTGGGGGTGCAAATCAGCGGGTTGATCTCAACTTCGCTGATCACATCAGCCTGCGCAATCACATAGGATTGCACGGCCATGATCGCGCCCGCGATACTGTCAGGGTCGGCAGCAGGCTTGCCACGATATCCGGTCAACAGAGGGGCGCATTTCAACTTTGTTAGAGCCTGTTTTACGGCGACTTCATCCACGGGCAGCAGCATTGACACGGTGTCGGCCAGCAACTCGGTCAGCACACCCCCGGCACCCAGCGTCAGAACAAACCCGTGCGCCGGATCGCGCGTGACACCAACCAGTAATTCAACCACGCCATCGGTCACCATTTCCTCGACGATCGCACCCGTGCCGGGCAGCTCTGCCAAAACGGCGTTCACCTCGTCCATACCAACGTTCAGCCGCACGGCTCCGGCTTCGGTTTTATGTGCCAACCCCAGCCCCTTAACTGCAAAGGGGGGTGTCAGACCGGACAAGCCGAACCCGCTTTTTTGTACATCAGAGACTGATTTTGGTACAGGAACACCATATTGGGCAATCACCCGCTTGGCATCGGCTTCGCTCAGGATAGCACCTGAACGCTCGGCACCTGCGGGCAAGGGTGCTGTGGCAGCGACATGACCCAGATGTGCTGCGATTTCAGCGGCAGCAATTGCCTCGGTCAACCCGTTCATAGGCACCACGCCGCCTGCCATCAGTCTTTGTGCAACGCTCAACGGCATCAATTCAGGCAGCGTCGCCACCATCGCCACAGGCCGCCCCGTCTGCGCACGCACACGCAACGCGGCCAATGTCGCGCATTCCCAATCCGTCGCATCGGTGTGCGGATAGTCAACAATCAACAATGTCAGGCCGATGTGATCCGCCGCCATCGGCGCCCACGCCTGTGTCATCGCCTGTGCATCGCGCCAGATATAAGTGTTGTAATCCAATGGGTTTGATAGCGCGACCATCGGCCCCAATGCAGCCCCCAACGCCTGCCGCTGCCCCCTCGTCAGAGCCGGAAAGGAAACAGCACGCCCATGCGCCGTATCCGCAGCAAGGCTTGCCTCGCCCCCCGAACAACTGATTGATGACAGCGTCGGCGCATCCAGCGGTCCGGCCACGTGCAACAACTTCAGCGTCTCGACAAAGGTCGGCAAATCGCGCACCCGTCCGATGCCCAACCGCGCCAACAAGGCTTGCGCACCAGCATCTCCGCCTGCCAACGACGCCGTGTGCGATACCGTCGCGCGCTGCGCCTGCTCGGATGCGCCAACCTTCAATGCAACCAACGGAACGCCACGCTCGGTGGCCCGCATCGCAAGCCGGTGCCACGCAGCGGTATCGCCAAATCCTTCAATGTGCAGCCCGATGGCGGTCACGCGCGGATCGTCCAGCAACCCCAGCGCAATATCTGCCTGCGCTGTCTGTGCCATGTTTCCGCATGCAACCGTGTAGGCAATGGGCAATCCGCGCAACTGCATCGTCAGGTTGATCGCAATATTCGAACTTTGCGTCAGAATCGCCACGCCCGTCTCTACCCGTGCACAACCATGCTGGTCTGGCCACAACAGCGCGCCGTCCAGCGCATTGATATATCCATAGCAATTCGGCCCCAGCAGCGGCATGTCCCCCGCAGCTGCAACCAGTTGCGCTTGCAAATCTGCTCCGCTTACATCTTCTGCCGCAGCTTCGGCAAAGCCTGATGCAAAACAAACCGCACCGCCGGCCCCCATTCTGGCCAGTTGCCCGACCACATCGATGGCAACATGCCGGTTCACGCCGATAAAAACCGCGTCCGGCGGGTGCGGTAAATCCTCGACCGCGGGCACCGAAGCGATCCCCTCAACCACCACACCTTTTGGGTGAACGATCTGAATATCACCCGAAAATCCCATAAGCACAGATTGTTTCACCACCTGCGCGCACCACGCACCGCCGCCAATTACGGCAATCGAACGGGGCCGCAGCAACCGCGACAGATCACGCATCATATTGGGCACTCCAAACCTGAGTTCTTTTGGCCCGCAATATCCCGGGGGGAGGCCGCAGGCCGGGGGTTGGCCCCCCTCTACGCCCCCAAAGCACGCAAAAGCTCGCGGCTGATGATGTGCCGCTGGATTTCACTGGTTCCGTCCCAGATCCGCTCAACCCGCGCATCGCGCCAGAACCGTTCCAGTGGATAGTCGTCCATCAACCCCATACCACCATGAATCTGGATCGCCGCATCCGTGACACGCCCCAACATCTCGCTGGCATAGAGCTTTGCCGATGCAATTTCGCGGTTCGCAGGCAGCCCTTTGTCCAGCCGGTCGGCGCTGGCCAGCGTCAGCAGGTCTGCGGCGTCAATCTCGGTGATCATATCGGCAATCTGGAACGAAACGCCCTGAAACTTGCCGATTTTCTGCCCGAACTGTTCCCGCGCGGCGGCATAGGTCAGCGCATAGTCGAACACCCTGCGCGCACGGCCCACCGACATGGTCGCAACCGTGATCCGCGTGGCATAAAGCCATGTGTTCATCACCTCGAATCCGCCATGCACCTGGCCCAGCACCTGCGCATCGGGCAGGCGGCAATCGTCAAACTCCAGAATCATGTTCTTGTAGCCGCGGTGCGACACTGACTTATACCCGTCACGAATGGTGAAACCGGGCGTTCCACGGTCCACCAAAAATGCGGTAATCCGCTTTTTAGGGCCTTTTGGCGTCTGATCCTCGCCCGTTGCGATGAAAACGATTATAAAATCTGCATGATCCGCACCCGAGATAAAATGTTTGGTACCGTTCACCACCCAGTCGCCACCGTCACGCACGGCGTTGCATTTCATACCCCGCACGTCGGATCCGGCTCCCGGTTCGGTCATCGCCAGCGCATCCATCCGCTCTCCGCGCACGGCGGGCATCAGATAGCGGTCGATCTGTTCGCCTTCGCAGGCCATCAAGATGTTCTGAGGCCGCCCGAAAAAGTGGTTCAGCGCCATTGATCCACGCCCCAGTTCCCGCTCGACCAGCGCGAATTCCACGTGGTTCAACCCGGCGCAGCCGACGCTTTCAGGAAAATTACAGGCATAAAACCCCAGATCCAGAGTCTTTTGCTTGATCTCCTGTACGATCTCGGCGGGGACTTCTCCGGTGCGTTCAACCAGCTCTTCGTGTGGGTAAATCTCGTGCTCGACAAAGCTGCGGACTGTGTCCGCAATCATCGTCTGCTCGTCCGTCAGACCGTAAATCATGTGCTGGATCCTTATCAGCTGGCGTAGTTAGAGCCTTCTTCGTCGAGAATGGCCTTCAGCTCAGCCAGATGGCGTTCATCCTGTTCGGGATAATCCTCAAGCTCTTGCGCCGTCTTTTCCGCGACATCGTCGGGCAGCACGCGCAGCGGCTGTCCGGTTTGCAGCGCACGGATGTATGTTTCGGCGGCGCGTTCGAAATAGTAGAGCCTGTTAAAGGTGTCCGCGACTGTATCGCCAATGATCATCACGCCGTGGTTGCCCATGATCATGACCTTTTTCTTGGGGTCGTTGAACAACCGCGCGCAACGCTCGCCTTCGTCCTCGAACGCCAGCCCGTTATAGCCGTCGTCGATCACATAACGGTTGAAGAATGTGGCGCAGTTCTGGTCAATCGGCGGCAGGTTGCTGTCGGCAAGCGATGCCAGCACCGTCGCGTGAATCGAATGGACATGCATGGCGCAACGCGCATGCGGGCAGTGGCGATGGATACCGCCATGCAGGCCCCAAGCGGTCGGGTCCGCATCAACGCCAACCATGCTGTCGGGATCGTTGGCGTCCATCTCGATCAGGTCCGATGCCTTGATCCGTGAAAAGTGCATCTGGTTGGGATTCATCAGAAACTTGGTGCCATCATCATTCACGGCCAGCGAAAAATGGTTTGCCACCGCTTCGTGCAGGTTCAGTCGCGCGGTCCAACGGAAAGCGGCGGCAAGGTCAACGCGTTCCTGCATATGTTCCATATTTGGGCGAATCTGGGTGACGGACATGAGAAGCTTCTCCGGTTTTCAAGTTTCGCCCAGAGTGGCGGGGACAGCGCCGGATGGCCAACGAAAAAACTGTTGTCACGGCATAAGTAATGCTAATGGCTGGTTTATGAATACCCGCGCCCTTCCCCCGCTGAACCAGCTTCGCGCCTTTGAGGCAGCCGCCCGCCATCTGTCGTTTACCGCCGCTGCAGGTGAGCTGAACATGACGCAAAGTGCGGTCAGCCAGCAGATCAAATCGCTTGAGGGCTATCTGGGCCAGCCACTGTTTTACCGGCGGCCCCGCGCGTTGGAGCTGACGGTAACGGGGCTGAATTACCTGCCGGTTGTCCGCGATGCGTTCCAGACACTCAGCCGGGGAACAAGGATGCTGGTCGACGGTGATGCACGTGACGCGCTTCAGGTGCAGTGCAATCTGACCTTTGCCACCTGCTGGCTGGCCCCGCGTCTGCCCCGCCTGTACGCCCGTCACCCCGATTTGCATCTACAGATCAACACCGCAATCTGGGATCCAATGGAACGCGGCGACATGGCTGATATCGAGATACGGTTTCTGATGGCCCCCGCGCGCGACCGGCCTGCGGAACGGTTGACCTGGGACACATTCTATCCGGTCTGCGCCCCTGATTATCAGGTGGCGCTGGCCGATATTGCGCGGCATCGGCTGTTCTACTGCACCGCGATGCTGACCACCTGGGATGCGTGGGCCGAAGGCACTGGCCTGCCCCCTGCCAATGGCCCAAAGATCACCCACGCGCAGGTTCTGGCGACAGCACTTGCCGCTGCGGAAGCCGGCGCAGGACTGGCGATGGGGCATGATTGCGCCACGCGTCACGCCATCGCGGAGGGTCGTTTGGTCCGCCCCTTTGCAGGCGCGGTTCAAATGCACGAGGCGTACTATCTGTCATTGGCTCCACAGGCGGAAGACAATGCGCACGCCCGCGCCTTTGCCAATTGGGTCAAAGACGAGATGGCGGCGGATTACCCTTTGCCAGGCTCTGGAATGGGACGTGACGGAACCCAAGCATAGCCGTCGGCGCACAGGATATACGCCTCGCGCAGGCCGTGGGGCTTGTCTGTGGGCGGCTGCAGGATCATGGCCCCCGAAGCGCTGGCCCGCTTTACGGCGGCATCCGCATCGGTGTCGTACAACCGGATTTCCAGTCCGGCACCACGCGGCGGGTTTTCGGGCAACAAGGCCTGCAACGGATTGGAATGATAGGTGCCGTCGCTGTGCAGTTGAAACAACTGATCCCCATAGGCCATGATTGCGAAATCATCCGAAACCCGATGCGCGATCATCTGGAAAACAGTCTCTAAAAACGTCACATGCGCCCGCACGTCCCGTACCAGCAGGTTCAGACCAATACCCTGCAAACTGCGGCCAAAGTCGGCGGCGTCAATCGTTTCATAATCCATGTCGTACCGTCCCCAGGCTGATGCGGTGCGTCAAGTCATTCCGGCAAACGAACGCCATCACTGTCAATCAGCAAATCGCCGTTTTCCTTGGCATAGGGGGCAGGTGGCCAGTTAGGCAATAGGTCCAGAACCTCGCCCGACGGGCGGCACAACCGCACACCGCGCACGCAGGCCACGATGGGACGATTTACAAGGATCGGATGCGCCACCATCGCGTCCAACAGGACATCATCACTGACGCCATCCTCAAGCAGCCCCAAATCTGCCGCCGGTGACTTTGCCACGCGCAGCGCGTCCTGTGGGATCAGGCCAGCGGCGGCAAACAGCGCCAACAATTGCGGGCGGGTCCAGCCAACCTTGAGATATTCGATGATGGTAGGTGTATAACCCGCATCACGGGCGATCTGCACCACATTGCGAGAAGTGCCACAAGTCGGGTTATGAAATATGACGATATCCATGTCCTGACCTGCCCCAGTTTCGTGACGTTTTCAAGAATGCAGCCGCAGCCCCTTGCACCCACCTGCAACTTTGGAACAAATGGGGCATGGAACACATCCCCTTTCCCTCATGGCCCGATGTGGCCGCCGACCTGATCGCCGTGGCTACTGGCCGCACGCCTGCGCAGACCGTTATCAAGGGTGGCAAGTGGGTCAACGTCCACACGCGCGAAGTGCTGGACAACCACGACATTGCCATAACGCACGGTCGCATCGCCTGCGTAGTACCTGATGCCGGTTATTGCTCCGGCCCGAACACCGAAGTGATCGAGGCCAAGGGCCGCTACATGATCCCCGGCCTGTGCGACGCGCATATGCATATCGAAAGCGGCATGCTGACCCCCGCCGAATTTGCCCGCGCCGTGATCCCCCACGGCACCACCAGCATGTTCACCGATCCGCACGAAATCGCCAATGTGCTGGGGCTGGAAGGCGTGCGGATGATGCACGACGAGGCGCTTTTGCAGCCCGTCAACATATTCACCCAGATGCCCAGTTGTGCGCCCAGCGCACCGGGTATGGAAACAACCGGTTTTGAAATCTCGCCCGAAGACGTCGCCGAAGCTATGGGCTGGCCCGGCATTGTCGGCTTGGGTGAAATGATGAACTTTCCCGGTGTCAGCAACGCCGACCCCAAAATGCTGGCCGAGATTGCAGCGACGCAGGCGGCGGGCAAGACCGTGGGCGGGCACTATGCCTCGCCCGATCTGGGGCCTGCCTTTGCGGGCTATGTGGCGGGCGGCCCCGCCGACGATCACGAAGGCACCTGCGAAGCGGACGCCATTGCGCGGATGCGGCAGGGAATGCGGGCGATGATCCGGCTGGGCAGTGCGTGGTATGATGTGCAAAGCCAGATCACCGCGATCACCGAAAAGGGGCTGGATTCGCGCAACATGATCCTGTGCACTGACGACTGCCATTCCGGCACATTGGTGAACGAGGGACACATGAACCGCGTGGTGCGCCATGCCATCGACTGTGGTTGCGATCCGCTGGTGGCCTTGCAGATGGCCACGATCAACACCGCAACCCACTTTGGGCTGGAACGCGAGATCGGATCGCTGACACCCGGACGGCGGGCCGATGTGATCCTGACCTCGGATCTGAAAACGCTCCCGGTTGAATACGTGATCGCACGTGGCAAAACAGTCGCTGTCAATGGCGAAATCGCTGTTGACTGTCCACATTACAACTGGCCTGAGACTGCGAGGCAGACGGTGAACATGGCCCGCGATCTGACGGCGAACGACTTTGGTATCGACGCTCCAAAGGGCGCCAATGCAGTCACGGCCAACGTCATCGGCGTGGTTGAAAACCAGGCCCCTACCAAAGCGCTGCAATTCGAATTGCCCGTCACCGAGGGCCGCGTTCAGGCCACCGGCGAGGTCTGCCAGATCGCGCTGGTCGAACGGCATCAGGCCACGGGCGGCGTGGTCAATGCATTCGTTTCAGGCTTTGGCTATGAAGGTCAGATGGCGATGGCCTCGACTGTTGCCCATGACAGCCACCACATGATCGTGGTGGGCACCGACGCCGACAACATGGCGATGGCTGCCAACCGTCTGCGCGAAGTTGGCGGCGGCATCACCGTATTCAAGGATGGCACCGAACTGGCATTGGTGGACCTGCCGATTGCGGGCTTGATGTCCGACAGCCCCGCCCGCGACGTCGCCGCCAAGGCCGAGGCGATGATG
Source organism: Pseudosulfitobacter pseudonitzschiae (assembly GCF_002222635.1). Lineage (NCBI taxonomy): Bacteria > Pseudomonadati > Pseudomonadota > Alphaproteobacteria > Rhodobacterales > Roseobacteraceae > Pseudosulfitobacter > Pseudosulfitobacter pseudonitzschiae. Next base: position 3,044,765 of record NZ_CP022415.1, read on the forward strand.
GACGCGATGCGCGCCTGTGGCTGCACGCTGAACAACGCTTATATGCAACATTCGCTGCTGGCGCTGGTGGTGATCCCCGAACTGCGCATCTCGGACCTTGGCCTTGTCGATGTGCGTACCTTTGAATTCAAGCCTGTAATCGAGACACATACATGACCCGTATTCTGACGCCGGACGATGGCCACCCACGCACCTTTTCCGACGCGACAGAGGCCGTGGATTACCTGCAAGAGCTGTATACAGCCGCCACCACATTCCTGCGTTCGCAGTTTTTACAGGCCATGTCCGAAGGTGCGCCCGATGCCCGTGTGCGGGCCTTTTACCCCGAAGTGCGGGTAACCACCTTAAGCTATGCCCAGATCGACACTCGCCTGAGCTTTGGCCACGTTCCAATGCCTGGCACTTATGCGGCAACAATCACGCGGCCAGACCTGTTTCGCAATTATCTGATCCAGCAGATCGGCCTGCTGATCGATCACCACGGCCAACCCGTACACATCGGTGCGTCAGACACCCCCATTCCGGTACATTTCGCGGTTGGATCAGATGCTGCCGTTCAGGTGCCACAACAGGGCGCTGCCGACTTCACCCTGCGCGATGTCTTTGACGTGCCGGATCTTTCGACTACCAATGATGACATCGTTAACGGCACCTACTCCTCCAGCGACGGTGTTGGTCCGCTTGCCCCGTTTACCGCCCAGCGCATCGATTATTCGCTGGCACGTCTGGCGCATTACACTGCCACCGACCCCGAGCATTTCCAGAATTTTGTGCTGTTCACCAACTACCAGTTCTATGTGTCCGAATTCGAAGCCTTTGCCCGCACGCAACTGGACGACCCGGACAGCGGCTATACCGCCTTTGTCTCTACCGGAAACGCGACGATCACCGCGGGCAACCAGCCGCTGGCGGATCCGGTTAAGATGCCGCAAATGCCAACCTATCATCTGAAGCGCAAGAACGGCAGCGGCATCACTCTGGTGAACATTGGTGTCGGCCCGTCCAACGCCAAGACCGCGACCGACCACATTGCCGTACTGCGCCCGCACGCTTGGCTGATGGTGGGGCATTGCGCCGGTCTGCGCAATTCGCAAGCCTTGGGCGACTTTGTACTAGCCCACGCCTATCTGCGCGAAGATCATGTATTGGACGACGACCTGCCGGTCTGGATTCCGATCCCTGCACTGGCCGAAATCCAGATCGCGCTACAACTGGCGGTGGGCGAGGTCACTGCGCTGGAAGGGTTCGAGCTTAAGCGGATCATGCGCACCGGCACCGTGGCCACCATCGACAACCGCAACTGGGAACTGCGCGACCAATCCGGGCCGGTCGCACGGCTGTCGCAGTCGCGCGCGATTGCGCTGGATATGGAAAGCGCCACAATCGCGGCCAACGGCTACCGGTTCCGGGTGCCATATGGCACGTTGCTGTGTGTCTCGGACAAGCCATTGCACGGCGAGTTGAAGCTGCCCGGCATGGCCTCGGAGTTCTATACAACACAGGTCCAACGCCATCTGATGATCGGAATTCGCGCGATGGAACAGTTGCGCAAGATGCCGTTGGAACGTATCCACAGCCGGAAACTGCGCTCATTTGACGAGACAGCGTTCCTCTGATCGGCGGATTCAGGGGTAAATCGACGAAAATAAGCGAAAATGTACGATTAGCGCTTGTCTTGGACCACTATTCGTTGTGTTCATATACAACATTCCGTTACTCTACGGGCGTGAGGCCCTATAATTCGGGCGGACGAAGGAGACCATAAAATGGCAAAACCAATGACAAAGACCCAACTCGTCGCCGCACTGGCCGAGGACATGGGGACAGACAAGAAATCCGCAGGTGCTGCACTCGACGCCGTTTGCGCGCTGATTACGCGTGAAGTGTCCGGCGGCGGTGCCGTCACCCTGCCCGGCGTTGGCAAAATCTACTGCCGCGAGCGCCCCGAGCGCATGGTGCGCAACCCTGCCACCGGCGAGCAGTTCAAGAAAGAAGCCGACAAGGTTGTCAAAATGACAATCGCCAAAGCGCTGAAAGACAGCGTGAACGGCTGATCTTGTCTGCGACATGATTTATGCAAAGGGTCACCCGTCGGGTGGCCCTTTGTTGTTTCAGGGGAAAACGCGCTGCAGCAGATGGCATTGTCCTGCCAGCATCTTGCCTCGGGGTGGCAATTGCGAAAGGGTCGCCGCCACAGCACCCCTTAGGACCGCACCCCCGACATGGATATAAAAGCAATCTTGATGGGCGTCTTCTTTGCCCTGATCTGGTCCTCTGCCTTTTCGTCGGCGCGGATCATCGTGGCGGATGCGTCGCCTTTGGCCTCGCTGTCCTTGCGGTTCTTTTTGTCCGGCATCATCGGTGTCATCATTGCACGGATGATGGGCCAGACATGGAACCTGACCCGTGACCAATGGCGCGCGACACTGGTCTTCGGTCTGTGCCAGAACGCCATCTATCTGGGTCTGAACTTTTTCGCGATGCAGACTGTACAGGCGTCGCTGGCATCAATCATTGCCTCGACCATGCCGTTGATGGTGGCCGCGGCGGGCTGGATCGTATTCCGCGACCGGCTGCCGTTGTTCGGCGTGATCGGATTGCTGTTGGGCATTGTAGGCGTGGTTATCATCATGTCGGCGCGGATGGACGCGGGCGTGGATTTGCGCGGCGTTGCCCTGTGCGTTATCGCCGCCGTCTCGCTGACCGTCGCCACGCTGTCGATGCGCGGCGCGTCGTCGGGTGGCAATCTGATGATGGTGGTGGGGCTACAAATGCTCGTGGGCTCTGGCGTGCTGGCGGTGGTGTCGGCGCTGACCGAGACCATCCACGTTAACCTGACGCCCGAACTGGTTGCGGCCTTTGTCTATACCATGCTGGCACCCGGTTTGCTGGCGACGTACATCTGGTTTGCGCTGGTTCAGCGCATCGGCGCGGTCAAGGCGGCCACGTTCCACTTTCTCAACCCGTTCTTCGGCGTCGCCATCGCGGCCTACCTGTTGGGCGAACAGTTGGGCGCACACGACATTCTGGGCGTTGTGGTCATCGGATTGGGTATTCTTGCGGTACAACTGTCACGCGCTGTAAAAACCTGACTCCCAGACACCCTAAACCGTTGAGACCCGCGCGCCGTACCCGGTAAAGTGCTTGAGTATTCAAGGAGCCTTTGATGAACCGCCGCGCCTTTCTCACCACCACTTCAGCCGCACTTGCCCTGCCCCATGTCGCATTTGCCTTTCAGGTGCGCACCTTCACCCCTGCGCTTTGGGATGAAGTGCGATCCACCGATCAGGTCGTAATACTGAACTTTCGCGCAAACTGGTCTCTGACCTGCCAGATCAAACAAGAACTGATTGCCACGGCGATTACGGAAAACCCGGCTTATGGCCAGTTGCAATTCATCAACGTGAACTGGGACACCTATGGCCGCTCGCGCATGGCCGAAAGGTTGAAAGTCGAGCGACGTTCAACCCTGTTGGTGATGAAAAACGGCAGCGAAATCGCCCGTCTGGTGAACGAACCCCATGCCCGTAAAATCCAGAGCCTGATGGATACCGCTCTTGATGCACGCTGAAACGCGGGCACGCGGGCGGGTCGTTTTCAGAACAGTCAGCGCCAGTCCTGCCACGCTAGCCTGCGGGCATGACGATCGTTCCGCGCCGCTATGTTTTCCTGTTGATCCCCGGTTACAGCCAACTGGGCTTTGCTTGCGCGCTTGAAGCGCTGAGTCTTGCCAACCTGCACCCCTCGCGCCGGACCTATTACACTTGGACCGTGCTAAGCGAGAATGGCGCGCCTGTGCCTGCCTACAATGGTATCACCACTGCGGTTGATGGCCCGCTGACCGAATTACGACGCGACGACACGCTGGTGGTCTGCGCGGGTGAAAAGGCGGGGGCAGGCAGCACCAAACCCGTCCTGAACTGGTTACGCCGTGAGACACGTCGGGGCATCGACTTTGGCGCGCTGTCGTCAGGCGCTTATACGCTGGCACTGGCAGGGCTGCTGTCAGGCAAGCGGGTCGTAACCCATTGGCAGTACCGCGATGCGCTGTGCGAACTGCTGCCGGATGTGATTATCGAAAAGGGACTGTTTGCCATCGACGGGCGCGTGTTCACCACCGCAGGCGGGGCCGCATCGATGGATATGATGCTGGCGCGCATTCGGGACGAATACGGACAAGACCTGGCGACTTGGGTAGCGGATCAGATGGTCTATACCCATCCAAGACAAAAGGAGCACGCCCAGCGCATGTCGGCGGGCGGCCCTGCCGAAGCGCGCAATCCCAAACTGGCACTGGCGTTGCAAGCGATGGCCAACAACCTTGAAGATCCGTTGCGCCCGGACGAGATTGCCGATCTGGTCGGATTGTCCACCCGCCAGTTGGAACGTCTGTTCGCCAAATACCTCGCCGTATCGCCCAAACGGCATTATCTCAGCCTTCGGCTGGAAAAGGCGCGCGGGCTGTTGCGGCAGACCTCGATGAGCGTGACAGACATTTGCGTTGCCTGCGGATTTCAATCCCTGTCACATTTCTCGAAATGCTACCGCAGCAACTTTGGTCTTAGTCCAGGCCAAGAGATGCGCGGTACCCATTTGTTGTGGACCTCGTGAACGCACGCTAAACCTTGGTGAAATAGACCCAAGGTATTTCAATGAAACTGCTTTTTGTTCATCAGAACATGCCCGGCCAGTACCGTGAATTTGTCCAGTGGCTGGCCGAAACCTGCGATCACGATATTGTCTTTCTGACCCAACGCAAACAGCCACCCGTCATGAAGGGCGTCCGCGAAGTGACTTACAAGGCCCATCACCATGCGTCCGAGCACGCCTATGGGCTGGTCAAAACATGGGAAAATGCCGCCGGATCCGGCTTTGGCTGCGCGATGGCTGCTCAAGGTTTGCGCGACAAAGAGGGCTGGACGCCCGACATCATCATCGGACACGTCGGCTGGGGCGAATTGACCTTTATGAAGGAAATCTATCCAGACGTGCCGATCATCGGTTTTTTCGAGTACTACTATAGCGTCAAAGGCGGCCCTGTCGGCTTTGACCCCGAAAGTCCGGTCAATGATCATGCGCCCTTTATCATGCAGGCGCACAATACCGTGCCGCTGGTCAACATTGACCGCGTGGATTTGGCGCAGTGCCCAACCGAATGGCAAAAGAGCCGGTTTCCAAAAGCATTTCATGACAAAATGTACGTCTGTCACGACGGCATCCGCACCGACATGCTGCAGCCCGATCCGGACGTCAAATTGCGGCTTGGGCGGATCGACCACCCGTTAACCCGTGCCGATGAAATCGTGACCTATGTGGCCCGCAATCTGGAGGCTACGCGCGGATTTGACCAGTTCATGCGCGCCCTGCCCGACATTCTGGAAGGTCGCCCAAATGCCCGTGTGATGGTGGTGGGTGGCAACGACACATCCTATGGCGGTAAATCCAAGCATCCCAATGGCCTGCGCGGCCAGATGGAGGCCGAGGTAGGGCATCGCGTGGATTGGTCCCGCGTGCATTTTCTGGGGCAGGTGCCCTATGACGCCTACCGGAAGCTGATCCAGATCAGTCGCTGCCACATCTATCTGACCATGCCGTTTGTACTGTCTTGGTCGCTTTTGGAATCCATGTCGATGCAGGCCACTATCGTGGCCAGCGACGTGGACCCTGTGCGCGAGGCCATCACCCACGGAGAGACTGGCATGTTGGTGGATTTTTTTGATCCGGCAGCACTGGCAGCACAGGTTGTCGACGTTCTGGCACGGCCGGATACCTATGCGCATCTGGGCCCGAACGCGCGGGCGCATGTGGTGAAAACGTATGATTTCCTCGGCGTATGCCTGCCTGAACACCTGCGCCAGATCAACGCGCTGGTGCCCGCAGACAAGGCGATTGCCCTGCCCGCCTAAGCCATCAGTTCGCCGAATTTCCAACCGTGTTGAAGACGCCAAAGACTGACCCCACCAACCCCAGAACTGTGCGGGTGCCATTGATCGGGCTTTCGGTCACCAGCACGACATCGCCAGAGTTGATCCAGAAGTTGCGCGCCGAAAAAAGACCGTCGGCTTTGGTCAGATCCAGCGTGAACACAACACGCGGCTGGCGCGGCCCGTTCATACCGGTGCGCACTGCGCTGGAGGGGTATTCACGTTAACTCGCCGAGTTTGCAAGTTGACATGCCGTTCGTTGATCAAGCGGCATGTGCCGCGGATTTCCACGCCTCGAATGCTTCGAGCCGATGGTAGCGGATGGTGAGGGCAGAGCGGCGGCGGGCTGGGACAGAGAAGGAATTTCGGGTTGCGGACTGCATAGATACAAAGCGTTGTAATCCACCCGGCGATCGGAAGCCTTGCATCACCCGCTCTCGCTTTCGGAAGGGCAAGTGGCTGTTCTCGGCACGGTTATTGAGATGGGGTGGTTGCCGTCCTCCCCAAACGGCATCGCAATGTGCCAAGGTCGTGGTGTTCGACATCATGAAACGGAAAGGACGGCAAATGAAAGATACAATGATCGGAGTGGACCTGGCAAAGAACGTTTTCCAGCTTCACGGGGCAAGCATGACTGGGCAGTTGAAGTTTCGTAAGAAGTTGTCCCGCTCACAGTTTCGGGAGGTTCTTTCGGCGCAACCACCCGCGGTCATCGTCATGGAGGCGTGTGGCAGTGCCAGCTACTGGGCGCGCGAGCTGGCCCGACTTGGTCACGAGGTGAAACTGATCGCGCCGCAATATGTGAAACCATTTGTGAAGCGCCAGAAAAACGATGCCGCGGACGCAGAAGCTATCGTCGTCGCGGCGCAGCGTCCGGAGATGAGGTTTGTTCCTGCCAAGTCTGAGAGCCAACAGGCCCGTGCGATCCTGTTCCGGAACCGGGAGCGTTTGGTGAACCAACGGACTGAGTTGGTAAATGGTCTGCGATCAATCCTCTATGAGTTCGGGCATACAATCCCGCAGGGCATAGGGAATTTGAGCCGCGGGAATGAGATCCTTGAGGACCCGAATTGCGATCTTCCAGACCTGGTCCGCCAGGAGTGTCGAGACCTTTTCGAACTGATTGAAGAGACCACTGTCCGGATCGACGCCAAGTTGAAACGGATCAAAGCCTTGTCCACTGAGACGGACACGGCCAAACGACTTCAGACGATGCCGGGCGTTGGCCCTTTAAGCGCCCTTGCCATCGAGGCATTTGCTCCACCACTGGAGACATTCACCCGGGGCCGCGACTTTGCGGCCTGGCTGGGCCTCGTGCCACGACAGCATTCATCAGGCGGCAAACCCCGTCTGGGGCGAATGTCAAAGGCGGGCCAATCTGACATCAGAAGGCTTCTGATTATCGGAGCGATGTCACGCTTGAGCCAGTTAGGTCGCAAATCCATACCCAAAGGATCTTGGCTGGAACGTATGCTCGCGCGCAAGCCGAAGATGCTGGTCGCAATTGCGCTGGCCAACAAGATGGCCCGGGCCCTATGGGCCATGCAAACGAAGAAGGAAAATTATCGGGATCCGACGCAGGCGGTCGCTACATGACCACGGTGTAGCGCAGGGCCGATTGACGTCGGTAAAGGAGGTGTAAGGAGTCAAAGACCTGAATGGGCAGAATGATCGAACAGATCTGGATCGGGAAAACCAGGATAAGGGAATGAGCGTCGAAGCTCGTTGTTGAGATATGGACCTGATCCGCAGATCACCATCCCGGCCAGCGGCTTCTGGAAATGCCGCACTCGAAGGCCTGACAGAAGCACGCACTCGATCACCAACTCAAGAGGTCTGAAAAACATCTTGCATCAAGGACGGCAACCACAGAAGCCCCTTGTGTGACCAATGATCAAGGCCAGGCGCGACTTCGCGCTTGGCGGCGCCGTAGGATCGCAATTTGTCCGTAATGATCCTTTTGGGAACGAAGCCCCGGCGCTTCATCAGCTTGACCAAAAGCCGCTTTGCGGCGCGCTTGTCTCGCCTCGATTGAAGGATTTCTTCAAGAACAACGCCGTTTTGGTCGACTGCGCGCCAGAGCCAGTATGACCGGCCTGCGATCTTCACAACGACTTCGTCCAGATGCCAGACATCGCCAGGGCCCGGCTGCCGTCGCCGCAGAACGTGGGCGATCAGGGGGCCGAACTTGACGGTCCAGCGCCGGATCGTTTCATACGAAACGTCCACGCCACGTCCCAGCATCATCTCCTCTACCTCCCGCAGGCTCAAGTTGAACCGGACGTAGAGCCAGACAACATGAGCGATGATCTGAGGCGGAAACCGATGGCGTTTGTAGCTGATCTTCTGTGTCTGCATCGACACCGCCTACGCCCAGATCAATGAACCAGCAACCTCAGGCCCGTTAATGTGACAACACCGGCAAGATTATTGGATATCATAAAGCCCAGTATAGGAGGGCGGTTAAGGCCGGAATTTTTGACTTAAAGCGCGTCCGCGCTGTTGAATCACGTGCGGCAGAACCGGTGATAGAGACGAAACCATACGCTGAATCTGATGTCACCCATACTGGTTAAGAACCCAAGAAGATGTGGTGTTAATGTCAGGGCGCGCAGGTTTCAGGGTCGAAATTCCGCTTAGGCAGGCGGCGTAGTGATTGCTGCTGGAAAGCCGAAACCATGCGGGCCGGGGCGCCGAGGGGGGCAGGGTGTCTTACCTTTTCAGTCCGTCGACGAAGATGTCGAGGACACGCAGGACATTTTCGCGCCAGTCAGGCCCGGGCTGGCGGGCGTAGCAGATGGCGTATAGGGTTTGCACGAGATCTTCGGCGCTGACGCCGTCACGGATTTCTCCGGCCTTGCGACCCTTGTCCAGAAGCCGGTCCATTGCCGCGAGCACGAGGTTGGAGCGTTCGGTGTAGCCCTGTTTCAGGTCTTCCGTCATGACCAGACTCAGCGCCCCCAGCATACCGCGCTTGGTTTCCACCAGATTGACATTGGCGTGGAGCCAGCTGCGTATTGCCTCAAGGGGGTCTTCCCTTTCAGCCAGGTCTTCGGCGGTGCTCACAAGCTGGTCCAGTTCCCGGCTGAAGACCGCCATGAACAGCATCTCGCGGGTGGGGAAGTGCCTGTAGAGCGTGCCGATGCCGACACCGGCGCGCCGCGCGACGGCCTCGAGACTCGCTTTCGGACCGCCGCGACCCAGAACCTCTTTGGCCGCTTCAAGCAGCAGCTCGCGGTTCTTCTGTGCGTCGGCGCGCGGCTTGCGTTTGCCAATTTCCGCCAAAATCTGCCTTTCACCTTGAAAACGGAGGATGCCTCCGTATATTGTATTCCAGAAGGCGGCGCTGCGCCCCTTAATTTCTTATAACGGACCTCGCCCGCGAGACACCACACCTAGAATATAGCAAAACAGGGAGGACGTATGTCACTCTGCATTAACCTGACCCTCAACGGGGAGGCGCGGGACGTCATCATTGATGACCCGCGCGTGACACTGCTTGATCTGCTCCGCGAACGTCTGGCGCTGCCCGGCACCAAGAAAGGCTGCGACCGTGGCCAGTGTGGCGCTTGTACCGTCCTGCTGAACGGGCAGCGTGCGAACGCCTGCCTGATGCTTGCGGCCGGCCTTGATGGTGCGGAGATTACTACAATCGACGGCCTCGCAGTGGGCGAGACCCTGCACCCGGTGCAGGTCGCCTTTATTGAGAATGACGGGTTCCAGTGCGGCTATTGCACGCCGGGCCAGATCATGAGCGCCGTCGGGCTAATTGCCGAAGGGGACGCCGGGAGCGATCCGGAGCGCATCCGCGAGGGCATGAGCGGCAATATCTGCCGCTGCGGGGCCTATCACGGGATCACTCTTGCCGTGCAGGAAGCGAGCCGCCGGATGGCCGCCAAGGACGAGGGAGACACGGCATGAAACAGTTTGATTATGTGCAGCCCAAGACTGTGGACGAGGCGCTGGCGAGTTGGGAGCCGAATGCGGCCTGGCTTGGCGGGGGGACCAATCTGGTTGACCTGATGAAACTGGGCGTGGCCCAGCCGCAGCGGGTGATCGACCTGACACGGGTTTCCGACCTTGGCGAGATCGCGTTTCAGGAGAATGGATCGGTGAGGATCGGGGCGCTGGTCAGCAATGCCGCGCTTGCCCGCCACGCGGGTTTTGCCCAGCACTTTCCGATGGTGGCCGAGGCGCTGCTTTCGGGGGCTTCGGGGCAGCTTCGCAATATGGCGACCGTTGCAGGCAACCTGATGCAGCGCACCCGGTGCGCCTATTTCCAAGAGGAAACGGCAGCCTGCAACCGTCGCACCCCCGGCGCGGGATGTGATGCACGCGACAGTGACGAAGAGGCGCGTGCGCTGTTGGGGGCAAGCCCGGGCTGCGTGGCGACGAACCCCTCGGACTTTTGCGTGCCGCTCGCGGCGCTGGAGGCGCGGGTGGAGGTGCGCGGCGTGAACGGAACGCGGGAGATCCCCTTCTCAGAATTCTATCTGCTTCCGGGCGACCACCCGGATCGGGAGACGGCGCTGGTGGAGGGCGAGTTGATCATCGCGGTGCACCTGCCTGCAGAGGCGGCGGCGTTTGCCAAACATGAGCGGTATCTGAAGGTGCGCGACCGCACGTCCTTTGCCTTTGCTACCACCGCTGCCGCCGCTGCACTGCGGATGGAGGATGGAATTATCGCGGAGGGACGGCTGGCGCTTGGCGCAGTGGCGGCCAAGCCCTGGCGGGTTGCCGAGGCCGAAGCGCTGCTGGCCGGACAGGCCCCGAATGCGGCGCTGTTTGCACGCGCTGCCGAGGCGGCGCTCGCGGGGGCCGAGGCCCCGGCGCATCTCGAATGGAAGATCGACCTTGCCCGCCGCACTGCTGCGCGCGCACTTGCCATGGCTGCGGCCGGCACTCCGGCACGGATGCCGGCGTTGCCCGCATCGCCTTTTGGCCAACAGAACGGAGACCTCGCCAATGTCTGATACGCTTTCCCCGCAAATTCGTTTCGGCTCCAACGCGGGCCAGCCTGCCACACGGCGGGATGGGATCGCGAAGGTCACCGGTGTCGCGACCTTTGCCGCCGACAACAATCCCGAGGGTCTGCTCTATGCTGTCTACGCCCATGCGAAGATCGCGCGCGGACGGGTCAGCCATCTTGACCGCGCCGCAGCAGAGGCGCACCCCGGTGTGACCCATGTCATCACGCCGCAGAATCGGCCCGAGTTGCAGGGCGACCCTTCGGCCAAGCCTACGATGTTCTCCTTCCGCACCGAGGTTTTGCAGGACAACACCGTGCGTTATGCTGGACAACCGATTGCGCTGGTGCTGGGCGAGACACTGGAGGCCGCCACCGAGGGCGCGCGCCTGCTGGCACCGCAATATGTGGCCGATCCGGCCCGGGTGGGACTGGATGACAACGCGGCCACCAGCTTTGAGCCGAGCGGCTTTGGCCTGCCGGGCGGGGAAAGCCACGGCGATCTTGAGGCGGGGCACGCCGCGGCAATACGCAGCATCGACGTAAGCTATGAAACAGCCGCGCAGTATCACAACGCGATGGAGACCCACGCGGTGGTGGCCCAATGGGACGAAGACCGGCTGACGCTGGATATTCCAAGTCAGGCGCTGAACCTTTCCTGCGCGGCCTATGGCTATTTCTTCGGGATTCCGCCGCAGAATGTGACCGTGCGCAGCCCCTACCTTGGCGGGGGGTTCGGGTCGAAGGCGATACCGACCGGACCGCAAGTGCTGGCGATCCTCGCCGCGCGGATGACGCAGCGGCCCGTCAAGCTTATGTTCACCCGACAGCAGATGTTCGGGCCAGCGGGTCACCGTGGAGCGACACGCCAGCGGCTTCGGATGGGCGTGGACGATACCGCCGCCCTGACAGTGATCGACCACGACGGCCTGGCAGAAACCTCGACCTTTGATGATTTTGTGGAACCGGCGGCTAATGCCTCGCAGGGCCTTTACGCAGCCAGCGCATTGCGGGCCAGCCACAGGCTGGTGCGGCTGGATGTCGGCACGCCGGGACCTATGCGTGCACCGGGCGAGGCGTCAGGCTCTGCCGCTTTGGAATGCGCGATGGACGAGATGGCCGAGGCGGCGGGGATTGACCCGCTGGAATTCCGTCTTCGCAACTATGCCGAGACGCAGCCCGGCACCGGGCTTCCTTTTTCGTCCAAAGCCTTGCGGGAGTGTTACGCGCAAGGGGCGGAGCGCTTTGGCTGGGAGGGGCGACCGTTGGCGCCACTGCAAATGCAGGACAGTGACGGCCTGCTGACCGGTTGGGGCATGGGGGCGGCGTTGTTTCCCTGCCCGATGTTCGCTGCCGAAGCGCGTGCAACGCTCCGCCCCGACGGGACGGCGCTGTTCGAAACTTCTGCCGTTGATATGGGACAGGGGGCCTGGACGTCGCTGGCGCAGATTGCGGCGGACAGTCTTGGCCTGACGCTGGATCAGGTCGAGTTCCACGCGGGGCACTCGTCACTGCCCGATGGCGGTGTCGCGGGTGGCTCTGGGCATACCGCCACGGCGGGCGGTGCGCTGCACGCTGCGGGTGGGGATGTGGTGCGCCAGCTTGGCGAGCTTGCGACGGCAGATCCGGCCTCGCCTCTTTACGGCGCGGGCAATACCAGCCTGGTGGCGCGGGACGGGTGGCTGCTGATGGAGGAGGACGAGAGCCGTCGCGAGCGTTTCGCCGACATCCTCGCGCGTGCCGGACAGACCGAGATGACTGGTACAGGCCGCGCCGGGCGCGCGCCCGAGGATGCCATGCGCCATGCGATGAACTCTCATGGCGCGGTCTTCGCCGAGGTGAAAGTGGACCCGGATCTGTGTCAGGTTCGGGTGACCCGACTGGTGGGGGCCTTTGCTGCCGGGCGGATCATCAACCCACGGCTGACCGAGAGCCAGCTGATGGGAGGCATGATCTGGGGCACCTCCTTTGCACTGCATGAGGCCGCCCGGCACGACCCGCGCAGCGGGCGCATCGTGAACGCGGATTTTGCGGGTTATCATGTGCCGGTGAACGCTGATGTGAGCGGGCTGGAGGTGATTACAGTGCACGAAGATGATCCTTACGTGAACGCCCTTGGGATCAAGGGCGTGGGCGAGATAGGGGTTGTCGGGACGGTCGGGGCCATCGGCAACGCGATCTGGCATGCGACCGGCAAGCGCGTGCGCCATTTCCCGATCCGCATTGCGGATTTGTTGATTGCGTTACCCCCCGCAGATCCAAGGGGGTCAGGGTTGTAAAGAAGGGCGGGCAGGTGAAACCCTTATAGGCCGCTGAGGTGTTGTCGCGGCTTTGTCAGGTTGTTTCTCAACGCTTAGATAAGAAGCCGATGCGGTAGCATCAGGCCTTGATTTCGCCCACGCAACCAACCCAGAGGCCTTGGGCCTCTGTTCGTGTGCGGCGGTAGTCAGAGGCGGAGAGACGGTGACGTTACAGAAGCTAAGACTGGCAATACCTCTCAACCGAATGACCGAACTTGGCCGCCCAAGTTTCGAACGCACCGCCGGAGGTCCGTTTCGGGTAGGGCGCGTTCTGAGTTGCAACCGATCTGTGCAACGCTTCCCCTCCACTGGTGAAACGCGCCATCGGGGCGCACTGAATTATTCGGGCTAACATCTTTATCACCAATTTCATTGGAAAAACCAACGCTGACCTGCGTGTTCTACACGAACTGTGCGTCCCGTTCGCTTTTCTTTGCCATCAGTGTCTGGGCCGCCCCGTGGCGGTTGAGCGCGGCGCGCAGGCAGGGTGAAAAAGCGGCCACACTGAGCGGCCCAAGCATATCGTCATGCCCGCAATCCAGGTTGATCCGCCGCGTTCCGGCCCGCGAATGCGGCCCCCACGGATTGCCGCGCCAGTCCAGCAGGGTGTCAATCGCCGCCGACTTGCCCTGCGTTGCGCAAATGTCGATGATCGGGGCGTTGACCCGCCCCGGAACATGACGCCGCGCGAGATCGAGATTGGCCTCGACCACATCACGGATCCGGGTTTCGAAGCGGTCATTGCCAAGGGTTGCGCGCAAGGCTTCGATCTCGGGCCGCGTGACCAGCTTTTCCGCCAGCGCGTCCAGCGTACGGATCGCGGGGTCTGGGGCTTCTCCGAGAAAGGCCAGCGTCTGTTGCACCCGTGTTGCTTGGGTGCAGGCAGCGGTTTCGGGTTGAAACGGAAAGGCATCGAGCAGACACAGATAGGCGATCCGCTCCCCTTGTGTTTCGAGCTGATGCGCAATCTCTTGCGCGGCAAGGCCCCCGAAGGACCAGCCAAGAAGGAAATATGGCCCCTCGGGTTGCACGGCCTGGATACGGGCTACGTAATCGCGCGCCATGCTGCGCAGGTCAGGCCAGTTGTCCGGTCCGGTCAGGGCAGGGGATTGCAGGGCGCAAATACCTACCTTTTGGGGAAGGGTCTGTATCAGGGCCGAATAGCCCCAGCCAATCCCAAGAACGGGATGCAGGCAAAAGACCGTTGGGGCATCATCATCCGCCTTGCGCAGGTCGAGAACGGGGCTCAGCGGATCAGCCGCACAGGCGCTGTCTATCTCGGCGGCCAGCCGACGCAGGCCGGGATTGGCAAAGACGGTGGCCAGCGCAATGTCAGACCCATAGTCGCGGCGTAGACCGGCGATAAGCCGTGCGGCGGAAAGACTTGTCCCGCCCAATTGAAAGAAATCGTCATCAATCCCCACGTCCTGTCGATTCAGTGCGTCGCGCACCCGGTCAAGAAGGTGGCGCTCGGTTGGTGAAAGCGGTTCGGCGGCAGCCCGCCCGCAGGTGCCGCGCGCGGGGGTGATGGGCGGCAGTGCCTTCAGGTCGCGCTTGCCGTTGGTCGTTTGCGGTATGGCCGGAATCCGTATGAACACGTGGGGCACCATATAGTCGGGCAGACGGGCGCGCAGATATGTTTCAAGTGACGGGATTTCGACCGGATCGGTGCTGCAGAAATAGCCCAGCAGGTGATCGTGATTGTCGGGCTTGACGACCACGGCATCGTTAATGGTGTCAAACTGGCGCATCACCGCCTCGACCTCTCCGGTTTCGATCCGGTGGCCGCGTACCTTGATCTGGAAGTCGATCCGCCCGAAATGTTCCAGCGTACCTGTATCGGTCCAGCGGCCCAGATCGCCGGTCCGGTAAACGCGTCCCAGCGTCGTTTCGATGAAGCGTTCGCCAGTCAGGTCGGTGCGGGCGTGGTATCCCTGCGCCAGCCCGACACCGCCGATCCAGATTTCACCGATGGTTCCGACGGGTGCGGGTGTTCCGAACCGGTCCAGAACAAAAATCCGTTCACCGGCAAGAGGACGCCCGACAGACGGGTGGGCCGCTGTGTCGGGGGTGATCCGTGCGAGGCTGGACCAGATGGTTGTTTCGGTCGGGCCGTAGACGTTGAACAGCGGCCCGCCTGTCACCAGCCGCCGTGCCAGATCGCCCGGAAGCGTTTCCCCGCCGACAAGCTTGGTCAGCGAGCGCAGTGCTGACCCTTTGGCTTCGAGCGCGAGAGACCACAGCGACGGCGTTGCCTGAAGATGGGTCACGTCCGACGTTTCAATCCGCGCGTTCAGCAGATCGGGATCAAGCGTTTCGTGCCGCTGCGCGATTTCAACCGTGCCGCCCACGCTAAGCGGCAACAGCATTTCCAGTGTCGCGATGTCAAAGGCGATTGTGGTGACAGCCAGCCAACGTGTCGCCGCATCCAGCCCGATTGCGTCACGCATCGCTGCAAGCAGGGCCCACAGCGCCCCGTGGCCAATATCGACGCCCTTGGGCTGGCCCGTCGACCCTGAGGTGAAGATAACATAGGCCAGATCACCGGCTGTGCGGGGCTGCGCGTCATTGGGCCAGTCGGCTGGCGCATCGGTGAACAGGTCCGCGCCCAGAACCAAACTCTCTACCATGCCTGCGGGCGCGGTGCCGGTTCGGTCGGCGGGCATCAACACCAGATTAGGCGCGGCGGTTTCAAGGATCAGCGCGTTGCGTTTCTCGGGGGCGTAGGGATCAAGCGGGAGATAGGTCGCGCCAATCCGGTGCAATGCCAGGATCGCCGCCGGCAGCAGCACCGTGCGATCAAGCAACAGCGCCACTATATTGCCCCGCACGACTCCGCGCCGCAGCAGGGCCTGTGCAATCCGCGAGGCCACCGCGTCAAGACCGTCATAGGTCAGACGCTGCACACCGTCATGAACCGCGATGCGGTCCGGAGCCTCTTTGCGCTGACTGTCAAACGCATCAAGCCAGCTTGCGCCCGTCGGGGCCGGGCCACCGTCAGACCATGCGGCGATTTTTTCCTGTTCGTCCGGCAGGTAAATCGCCGCCGCGCGCACCGCGTCGTCCGGACGGGTCACCATCCCGCGCAGGAAAAGATGCAGGCGTTCGAGATGGCCTTCGACCTCGGCACGGGAATAAAGGCCCGGATTGGCGTTGAGCGTCAGGACCAGCCCCTGTCCGTCGCCACGATCAAAGATAAAGGCCGTAAGATCGTCCACCGACCCGTTTGACAGGTTCGTTACCCTGGCAGGGACAGGCCCGAAATGCAGCGTATAGTCGAAGGGTTCGAAATTGACGGCTATGGTGGCGACCTGTTGATCGGCCCGCGTCAGACCAAGATCGCGGCGGACCTGCTCAAACCGGTATTTCTGGTGACGCAGGGCACCCATCATGGTCTGACCACCCTGGCGCACCAGTTCCGCAAAGCTGATTTCCCGAGAAAAATCAAAGCGCAGCGCGACGGCATTTGCTGCCATCATCGCCACCGCGCGTTCGGATCGTGACAGCCGCCCCAGAACCGGCATGGCCAGCACCAGATCCTGGGCGCCGGTCATCCGGTGAACGTAACCGGCAAAGGCCGAGACCATCACCTGGGGCAGCGAAATGCCGGTTTGCGCGGAAAACGCGCGCAGCCGGTTGCTGTCTTCTATGCTCAGCCGACGGCTGGCGCAGATCACACCGCCGGTGCGGGTGCCGCCGGTCGACAGCGTCACCGGATCGGGCAGCGCGGCCAGCTTTTCGGCCCAATAGTCACGGTCGCGCCCGGCCCGCTTGCCATCACTATAGCCGCGCTCGGCTTCCAGCAACACATCGGCAGGGGCAAGGCCCGAGGGGGGCGGCGTTTCCCCGCGCAGCCGCGCCGTGTAGATTTCTGCGCAGCGGCGCGCGATAAGGCCGCCGGAATGACCGTCGAGCAGCACGTGGTGGGCGCAATGATACCACAGGTGGTGACGCGCATTCAGGCGGATCAATGCCGCGCGCCACAGCCCGCGTTTGTGATCTTTCAGGTCGGTCTGCATCCACGTTGTCGCCGCAGCCATAGGGTCGGCGTGGTCGCTAAAGTCGATCAACGGAATCTCGCCTTCAAAGTGCGGCGCGATTTCAACTTGTAACCCCGCCGTGCGCGGAACAAGGCGGGCACGGGGGGCCTGTATCTCGTTGGCCAGCCATCGCAGCGTGTCCAAAAACAGGGTCGTGTCCAGATCGCCCTGCAAAGACAGGTATTCCGCAAGGTTGAACAGATAGCCATCGGGGCTGAGCTGTTCGGCGAACCAGATCCCGTTCTGGGCAGCATTCGCCGAAAGGCTCGTCTGGTCTGGCGAGATTACAAAGGTGTTATCCAACAGCATCGGGTTTCCTTCTGTCATATTGGGTCAGGAGTTGCGTGCAGGGGGGATGTCTGTCGTATGCAATCACCGAGACATCCACGCCCGCGCCGTCGCTGGCCAGCATGCCAGTCAGACCGTCACGCAGGACAAGGGGATGAAATAACAGCGGCGGCAGGGCGTCGTCTTTCCACAGCAGTGCGGCGCGCGACGACCGCATCAGCACAACCTGAAACCGCCCGATCAACGTCGAAAGGCCGCCGCGCCAGGCTTTGACGGCGGCCTCTGTCGCCGCCCACCATATCCCCAGATCACAGCGCGATCTGATCCCCAGCGCTTCGGGTGTCGTCCGTGGGCGGGTCAGAGAGACCAGCGCCGTGGAATCAGTCATGCGCAGATCGCCGAGCGCCACAAGATCCACCCCGATCCGTCCCAGCCGTTGTTGCGCATGAAGCGTCAGCCCGCCGGCATGGGAGCGCGAGATATGGCGTGCCGGATCTTCGGGATCATATGGCACCCCGTCATCAAGATGCGCGATGCTATCGGCCCAGTCCGGACGCGCAACGATTGGAACGCGGATCGCGCGGGGTGGCGCGGAACGGTCGATTCGCCCGCGGTTACGGGGCCGCACATCCGGATTTTGGGCGCTGATAAAAGCCATTGATCCAAGCCTGCAATGGGGTTGTGGCTGGCACGTGCACGCGCGAACTTCAACCTAAGAGGGAATATTCTTGGACCACTGGTACATACTAAAGATGTGAACTTACATAGCAAAAGATAATTTTTACAATAACTTCAAAAAGGCTGCTGAAATAATAGACAGCGAGAGGCGTTGTTGCAGGGAGGAGGTCTCGTGTGGTAGCAGAGTTCTTTGTCTCGGATCTGAACGCTATTGATGCCGCACAAGGGTGTTGTCACATTAACGGGCCTGAGGTTGCTGGTTCATTGATCTGGGCGTAGGCGGTGTCGATGCAGACACAGAAGATCAGCTACAAACGCCATCGGTTTCCGCCTCAGATCATCGCTCATGTTGTCTGGCTCTACGTCCGGTTCAACTTGAGCCTGCGGGAGGTAGAGGAGATGATGCTGGGACGTGGCGTGGACGTTTCGTATGAAACGATCCGGCGCTGGACCGTCAAGTTCGGCCCCCTGATCGCCCACGTTCTGCGGCGACGGCAGCCGGGCCCTGGCGATGTCTGGCATCTGGACGAAGTCGTTGTGAAGATCGCAGGCCGGTCATACTGGCTCTGGCGCGCAGTCGACCAAAACGGCGTTGTTCTTGAAGAAATCCTTCAATCGAGGCGAGACAAGCGCGCCGCAAAGCGGCTTTTGGTCAAGCTGATGAAGCGCCGGGGCTTCGTTCCCAAAAGGATCATTACGGACAAATTGCGATCCTACGGCGCCGCCAAGCGCGAAGTCGCGCCTGGCCTTGATCATTGGTCACACAAGGGGCTCAATAACCGTGCCGAGAACAGCCACTTGCCCTTCCGAAAGCGAGAGCGGGTGATGCAAGGCTTCCGATCGCCGGGTGGATTACAACGCTTTGTATCTATGCAGTCCGCAACCCGAAATTCCTTCTCTGTCCCAGCCCGCCGCCGCTCTGCCCTCACCATCCGCTACCATCGGCTCGAAGCATTCGAGGCGTGGAAATCCGCGGCACATGCCGCTTGATCAACGAACGGCATGTCAACTTGCAAACTCGGCGAGTTAACGTGACAACACCTGTCATGGTGCTGTTTGCCCCCCGGGCGACACATTTCCATCCGAATCAGCCGGCAGGACAATGCAGACACGTTGGACTTTTCTTTGCGGCAAGATACTGAATGCCCTCATGCCGTCAACGTCAACACACCCTGATGTCAAGTTTAAGCGCCACGTGGTTTTAGGAGCCACAGGGCGTTTGGGCGCTGTTCTACGCCAGTTCTGGCAGGGGGACGCGGTGGTGTGGCAGACCAGAACCGAAAGGGTCGGCTTTCACAAGGTGGATATTCTGAACGATCCCAAAGGGTTGAAAGATCTGTGCGTCGGCGCAGACAGTATCTTGTGTCTGGCGGGCGTGATCGGCAACGCGGCCCATACATTGCAGTATAACACCGATCTGGCGATTGCCGCGATTCAGGCAGCACAGGGTGCGCGGGTGTTTCTGGCCTCATCTGCATCGGTTTACGGCGCGGGCGGAGCGAATTTGTATGAAACGGACGCTTGCGTGCCAGTGTCGCCCTATGGTCAGGCAAAGCTGGCGATGGAACAATCCGCTCTGGCGACCGGCGCACCAGTGACATGCCTGCGCATCGGCAATGTGGCCGGTTCTGACGCAATCTTGGGCGGTTGGCATAACGGCATGACGCTGGACGCGCGTCCTGATGGCAGCACGCCCTGCCGCAGCTACATTGGGCCGCAGACTTTTGCCCGCACGTTGGCGTTTGTGATGGATGCCAAAGCACCCCCCCGGTGCTCAACATTGCGGCTCCGGGGGGGGTGCAAATGGGCGCTGTGCTGGATGCCGCCGGACTGCCCTGGCAGCCACGCACGCCTGGCGATCATGTGATCTGGGACGTGACCCTGAACACCGACACGCTTGCCACATTGGTCCCTTTTGCCCCAAGCTGCAGTACCGCCGAAGGCATCGTCGCCGATTGGCATCAGGCACAAGGCCCAAAATGACATGGCACAAGCGCATATTTGACCTGTTTTTTGCCAGCTTGCTGGTGATCATCCTTGGTCCGATCATCCTGTGGCTGGTCTGTTATATACTGATCAAACAGGGTCGGCCGCTGTTCTATGTCTCGGAACGCATGAAAACGCCGACCCAACCCTTTGGCTTGTGGAAATTCCGCACCATGACTGTGGTCAACGAAGACGCAGGCGTGTCTGGTGGTTACAAGCAGCAACGGATTACCCCGCTGGGTGCAAAATTGCGGGCCAAGCGGCTGGATGAATTTCCGCAGCTCTGGAATATCCTTAGGGGCGATCTCAGCTTTGTCGGACCGCGCCCGCCGCTACGCGAATACGTCGAACGTTTCCCCGAGCTTTACAGTGAAGTGCTGAAATCACGACCCGGAGTAACCGGACTGGCCACCATTATGTTCCACAAACACGAGGATTGGCTTCTTGCTCGGTGCGAAACGCCAGCGGAAACTGATGACATCTATACGCGCATCTGCATCCCGCGCAAAGCCCGGCTGGATATTATGTATCAGCGCAACCAGTCGACCTGCTGGGACATTGATCTGGTTTTTCAGACCATCGGAAACCTGTTTCGCAGGCGGCGCTCCATCACAGAGACTTCTGATGGCTTACACAGTGGACCGGATCGTTCTCCGTAGACCCATAGTCTCATCATATTCTCTATTCTTTAACTATTGATAGCCAAACTGCTGGCTAATCATGCTGCGTGTGCATTGCGCCGGTGCAGCGTCCCAGACTGGTTTGGCAAAGCGTTGAACCGAAATACGCTGATACCCGTTTAGCTTTCCAAATCGTGGGGACACTACATGTTGAGCTTCGTTAAATCTTTGTCGCGTTCCCAAAAGCGTAACATCATGCTTGCGGTCGATTCAATGTTGGTGCCGCTTGCGCTTTTGCTGGCATTATCTCTGCACAGCAGCGGCGGGCAAAGCATACTTTCGATGATGCTGGCCTATTTGCCGGTTTTGCCCGTTTTTCTGGTTATTTCGGGGGCATTATCTGTGCTGCTGGGCGTTTCGACAATCCAACTGAACGCTTATGAATCGGCGGCAATCGGTTTGACAGGTGCCTATTCCGTGGCGCTGGTGTTGGTGTCTGTCTTGTTGACCACCGCGGCGCAAATTCCGGTCACGGTGGCAACGCATATCGTTTTTGGCACCAGCTTTTTCATCTTTTCGGTCATCAGCCGCGCGGTATTATTGCAAATCGTTCTGGCGATCTATCGCCGGTCCGCGGTCCGTTGCCGCGTTCTGATCTATGGTGCGGGCACGACGGGCACCCAGCTGGTGTCGGCGCTGCGCAACCATGAAAAAATCGAACCCGTCGCCTTTGTGGATGACAGCAGAGCACTGCACGGCCTGGTGGTCGCGCGTCTGCCGGTCTATTCGCCGGTGCGCATCGCGGAAATCGCCGCCGAAAAGCAGATTGACCGCGTTTTGCTGGCCCTGCCGTCACTCAGTCTTCCGAAACAGGCGCAAATCTCGCGGCGGTTGCAGAAAATGGGGTTTGAGGTTCAAGCTTTGCCCTCCTTTGCACAGCTGATCGGAGAAGAGGCGCTGGTCGATAAGTTGACCGATGTCGAACCGAAACTATTCCTGAACCGCGATGAAGTCTCAAGCGTCACGGGCGCGGGTGGAATCGAAAGCTACGAGGGCAAAACCATCCTGATTTCAGGCGCGGGTGGTTCGATCGGGTCGGAATTGTGCCGTCAGGTTTTGCAGTGCCACCCAGCGAAAATGGTGCTGTTCGAACTAAGCGAAGTGGCCCTGTATAAAGTTGATATGGAACTTCGGCAAATCGCCGAAGATATAGAAGTTGAGATTGTTCCGGTTCTGGGAACTGTCACCGACACGCTGCAGGTGCGGCGCATTCTGACGAAACACAACATTCAGGTGGTGCTGCACGCTGCCGCCTACAAACATGTGCCCCTGGTCGAAACCAACCCACTGACAGGTCTGACCAACAATGTGCTGGGCACCCAGACTCTCGCCACAGAGGCTGCGACCGCAGGAGTCGAGCGGTTTATCCTGATCAGTTCGGACAAGGCTGTGCGCCCGTCTAACGTTATGGGCGCGTCCAAGCGTCTGGCGGAATTCGTGGTGCGTGATCTGGCCACGCGTGTCCCTTTCGGCGAAGGACCAATTTATACGATGGTGCGCTTTGGCAACGTTCTGGGGTCGTCAGGCTCGGTCGTGCCACTGTTTCAAGAGCAACTGCGCCGTGGCGGCCCGATCACCGTGACCCACCGCGATGTGTCGCGCTATTTCATGACCGCACAAGAGGCCGTGCATCTGGTGCTGCGCGCCGGTGCCATGGCCAAAGGCGGTGAAATCTATGTTCTGGATATGGGCAAACCAGTTCCCATCGAACGCCTTGCCCGTCAGGTCATTGAAAGTGCGGGCTATACGGTGCGCGACGCCAACTACCCCGAGGGTGACATTGAAATCGAATTTACCGGCCTGCGCCCGGGCGAAAAAATGACCGAAGAATTGTCCCTGACCGGTAATATGGTCGGCACCGGTCACCGCAAGATTTTTTCGGCAGACGAGGCGGCCTTGTCTGAAATCGAAATTGCAAGCGCGCTGCGCAGTTTGCGTGCGGCCCTTGCTGCCAGCGATGAACAGGCCGCCAAGGATGTCGCGATGCGCTGGGTTGAAGGGTATTCACTTGCCGTGCGCGAGCAGTTTGAAAACGCGCCAAAATTCAACCCGATGTCATGACGGCGTTTGGTCAGTTCTCGCCAGAACGCTGCGCAAAAGGTCGCTAAGATCAAGGACAGATGCCACTGCAGAATGCGTGGGTAGCGCAACAACAGTGCAGGCACACTAAAATTCAAAAGGAAGCCTCGACTAGGCGCGCCTAATAAATTGCACCAGCAGCAACGATGCTCAGTTCAAAAGCCCCTCAATCACCCCAGTGACTTCCGCCGACATAGGACGGGTGCGCGCGCCCCATGTTGCGGTGACCTGACCGTCCGGTCCAATCAGCACCTTGTGAAAATTCCAACCCGGGACAAAGCCGGTCTCGGCTTTCACCCCAGCATAGAATGGATGCGCCTTGGCGCCACGCACGTGGGTGATGTCGGTCATCGGCATATCCAGCCCGAATGTCAGTTCGCAAAACGCCTTGACCTCTTCGGAGCTGTTCAGCTCTTGACGGAAGTCGTCAGATGGTACGGCCAGCACGACCAGTCCCTGCGCCTTGTACCGGTCATAGAGCGCCTGAAGTTCGGCGTATTGCGGAGTAAAGGCACATTGCGAAGCAGTGTTCACCACCAACACCGGTCGCCCCGCCCAGTCACCTGTATCAATCGTGCCACCGTCAATACTGTCAAAGCTGTACCCTGCCATTCCGGCCCACGCGACGCTTGCGAACCAGAAGCTGGTCAGTAACGCGGAAAACAATCGGGCGAAGGCACGCATGTGAAATCTCCTGCCGGCTAAAAAAGATACGGGCGGCAGGGCTAAACGGATCACTGTCCTTTGTGTTATCGTGTTGTAACATCCCTTTGATTTTCCCCGCGACGCCCCATTTAATGGACAAAGTAACTCTGACCCGAAGGAGGCACCAATGGCCACTTATACAAAAGATCCCGACGCCATCGCGCGCCTGTCGCCCGAAGAATTCCACATCACCCAACAAAGCGGCACCGAGCGCCCCGGCACCGGCAAGCTTTTGGACAACAAAGAACCCGGCATCTACGTTGACATCGTCTCGGGCGAGCCACTGTTCGCGTCAGCTGACAAATACGAAAGCGGCTGTGGCTGGCCCAGCTTCACCAAGCCGATCGAACCCGCCCATGTGAACGAATTGCGTGATTCCAGCCTTGGTATGATCCGCACTGAAGTGCGCAGCACCCACGGTGACAGCCACTTGGGTCACGTGTTTCCCGACGGCCCCCGTGACCGCGGCGGCCTGCGTTATTGTATCAACTCGGCGTCTTTGCGGTTCGTCCACCGTGACGACATGGAAGCCGAAGGCTATGGCGACTACATCAACCAAGTGGAGGACGTGGCATGAGCGACGCACGCGCAGTATTGGCCGGCGGCTGTTTCTGGGGAATGGAAGATTTGATCCGCAAACGGCCCGGCGTAAAATCCACCCGTGTCGGATACACGGGCGGTGACGTTCCGAATGCGACCTATCGCAACCACGGCACCCACGCCGAGGGCATCGAGATCATCTTTGATCCTGCCGTTGTTTCGTACCGCGAGTTGTTAGAGTTCTTCTTTCAGATTCATGACCCGACCACGCCCAACCGCCAGGGCAACGATGTCGGCCTAAGCTATCGCTCGGCGATCTACTACGTCGATGACGCGCAAAAAGCCGTGGCACTGGACACCATAGCGGACGTCGAAGCGTCGGGCATCTGGCCCGGTAAAGTCGTGACAGAAGTGGAACCGGTTGGCGACTTTTGGGAAGCCGAACCAGAGCATCAGGACTATCTGGAACGCATCCCCAATGGCTATACATGTCACTTTGTGCGTCCCGGTTGGGTGCTGCCCCGACGCGCGGCAGAATAGACCCTAAAAAGGCAAATCAGCCGTCCGCCACGCGCGGGCGGCCTGACGCTTCGACGGTAAGCGTCGCTTCGACAAACACCTGCCGTGCTTCGGCTTCGGCGGTGCGAATGTCCCGCTCAACTCGTATCTGGATATCCCCTGCACCGGCTGCCTCGGCGTCCGAACGGGCTGCCGTGCGCAGGGCCGTTTCCAGCCGTGTCAGAGCCGCGTCCGAGGCCATGAAATCCTCGGGGCCGCTGTCCAGATGCACGCGAAACCGCCCTTCGCTGGGCGAGGTTACAGTCCCACTGCGCCGCATCGTCACCCGCCCCACGACCGCGCCGATGGCATTGGCAACACCTGCGTGTTCCGGCAGGATCATCTCACACCCCATCAGGTCGCCCACCGCCGGATAATAACTGGCAGCCGATGCACCCAATCCGATCACGGGCACGTTCAGGCCGGTATCAATCCGCACAACACCTGCGTGGCGCCCCAACCCGCGTTGCATCAGCACATGGCGGGCCAATACTTCGGCGGACAGACCAAAATCCTGCGGATCTTCGGAAAAAGCAGCCTCTAACAAGGCCAATCCGGTCTGGTGGGTCAACTGATCCACGATAATCTGCGCCACTGCCTGCGGATCACGCGCCAGCATCACGCCTGCGCCTGTTCGCCGTCTGCCGAACAGTTCCAATGCCATCCGCGCTGCATCTGTGTCCCACGCAGAGACCACACCCAGCTCATGCGCGGCATCCGAAGGTGTCACACCTGCGACCTGCACCAAACCACGCTCGACCAAACGCTTGAGCGCGCCTGTCTCCATGCGTGATTTCAACACCTTGCCCAAAGGCCAAACGCCGGTGCCGATCCGGTTCAGCAGATCCGCATCCCGTTCAGGCAGCCCGTGCGCCTCGACACCCTGAACCGCGCGGACAAATCTGGCGTCATGTTCCCCCGGTGTAGCGCTGCGTAATTGCTGCTCTAACACTGGCAAAACCACGTCTGCGGCCTCGTGCGCTATCAACGACACAGGCAACAGCCTGCGCGGTCCCAGCGTCACCCCACCTTGCAACCCCTCGACGGTGAAATGCACCTCACTGTCGCCGCCCAGCCCCGTGGTGCGCATTGCCACCGCTTCGACCATTGTCCGGTACGGGCCCACCCGCGCACCGGCCGGGTCAATCGCCGGACGCCCGTTCTTCAGCATCGCCACGTCCGTCGTCGTCCCGCCAATGTCACTGACCAAAGCTGTCTCGGCCCCTGTCATCCAACGCGCCCCGACAATCGACGCCGCAGGTCCGCTCAGGATCGTTTCGATTGGCCGAGCGCGGGCTTGTGCCGCACTCATCAGTGCACCGTCACCACGCACCACCATCAACGGCGCAGTTATGCCCAGATCCGCCAGCACCTGCTCGGCCCGCTTGATCAGCCGCAGTGTCAGCCCGATCAGCCGCGCATTTAGCACTGCCGTCAGCGCCCGCTTTGGACCGTTCAGCTTGGCAGACAGTTGGTGCGACGCCGACACAGGCCGCCCGGTGATCTGCGTGACCAATTCCGCCGCCCGAACTTCATGCGCCGGATTTCGTGTACCGAATTGTGCGGCCACGGCAAAGCCGCTCACATCTTCCTTATGCGTCTCTAAAAAGGCGATCAGTGCGGCTTCGTCCAGTGTGGCCACCTGCACGCCAGCATGGTCATGCCCGCCGTCCAGCACAATATAGGGGTCACCCTTCAACGCCTCGCGCAGTCCGTGTGCATCCAGATCCCGCTCGCGAAATCCAATATAAACCAGCGCCACGCGACCGCCCTGCCCCTCGACCAGCGCATTCGTGGCCAGTGTGGTAGACAACGACGCCATCGTGACCTGTTCGGCAGCCACCCCCGACTGTGCCAGCACCGCACGCACCGCCGCACCAACGCTAATCGCCAGATCCTGCCGCGTGGTCAGCACCTTGGCGCTTGCAATCACCACCTTCTCGTCACGAATCAACACCGCATCTGTATAGGTTCCGCCTGTGTCTACACCCAACAAGATCGCCATCAGGCTGTTCCCTTCAATCTCGCCACTGCCCAGCGCGCCGCATCGGCCACCGTCGCATCCGCATCTTCACACAGTGCCTGAGCCGCCGGTAGTAGATCCGCGACACCTGAATTTCCGATTGCGTACAATACGTTGCGGACAAATCTATCCCGACCGATCCGCTTGACTGGAGAACCGGAAAATCGCAACCGAAACGCTGCATCGTCCAGCGCCACCAGTTCGGCCAGAGGAGGCGCACCCACCCCGCCGTGATAGCGCATATCGCTGGCCGCAACCGCGAACTTGTTCCACGGGCAGACCGCCAGACAGTCATCGCAGCCGTAAATGCGGTTGCCCATCTTGGCCCGCAGCTCCAGATCCACCGGACCTTTGTGCTCAATCGTCAAATAGGAAATACAGCGCCGCGCGTCCATCTGGTAGGGGCCCGGAAACGCATCGGTCGGGCAGACATCCAGACAAGCCGTACAAGACCCGCAATGCCCCACTTCGGGCGTGTCGGGCTCCAGTTTCAGCGTCGTAAAAACAGAGCCTAAAAAGGCCCAATTTCCCCAATCACGGCTCAGCAGGCTGGTGTGTTTGCCCTGCCATCCCAACCCCGCCGCCTGCCCCAATGCCTTTTCCGGCACGGGTGCTGTATCGACAAAAACCTTGATCTCGCCTCCGGAGGTCTCAATCAACCACCGCCCCAATCGTTTAAGCCGTTTCTTGACGATGTCATGATAATCGCGGCCCTGCGCATAGGATGAAATCACGCCGCGCTCACGTGCTTCCAGTAAACTCATCGGATCGTATTCCGGCGCATAGCTTTCGGCCAACATGATCACCGACCGCGCTTCGGGCCACAGCGCTGCGGGGTTGCCACGCCAGTGCATCCGGTCTTCCATCCAGCCCATCTGGCCGTGATAACCTGCCGCAACAAAGGCCTCTAATCGCGGCGCTGCCTCTGGCACTGAATCCGGCCTACAGACACGCGCCATCACAAACCCTTCTTCAAGAGCGCGGGCGATGACCTGTTGCTTCAGGTCCATGTCGTCTCTGATTCAAGAAATCCCCGAATAGGGCCGCAGGGCAAAAAGCGTGGCCCCGGTATCGCGTGTGCCTCAGAAGTCGAGGTCATTGTAATGCCGTGGGGGCGGAAAGCCGGGAACCTGATCGGCCAGAATATTGCGAAACGCCGGACGGCTTTTGATCTTGGCATACCAGTCCTTGACCACCGCCGACCGGTTCCAGTCAACGTCCGAAATATAGTCCAGCGAAGACAGATGCGCCGCAGCCGCGAAATCGGCCAGCGTCATTTGATCGCCCGCCAGCCAACGGCGATGGTCTAACAGCCATGTCATGTAATCCAGATGGTATTTGATCGCTTTGGCTCCAGCTTTCACATTCTTCGAATCAGGATAGCCCTGCCCCATCATCTTTTTGTTCACCCGCTCGTAGAGCAGTTTCGACGTGACCTCGTTGTGAAATTTATCGTCGAACCAATTGACCAGTCGCCGCACCTCCAGCCGTGCGACCGGATCCTTGGGCAACAATGACGGCTCGGGCCGTGTTTCTTCGAGATACTCGCAGATCGGGCCGCTTTCCGACATGGTGATACCGTCCAGTTGCAGCACCGGCACCTTGGCGGCAGGGTTGCGGCGCAAAAAGTCGGCGTCAGCCTCCCAGTATTTCTCTTCAACCAGATCAACCCCGATCTTCTTCTCGGCAAGGCTTAGACGGACCTTGCGACAGAACGGGGACAGGGGAACGTGAAACATACGGGCCATAGAACATCCGCTGATAGGTGAAAGAAGCGTTCACCTTCCTTGCACGGGCAGACGGACCTTTTCAACTCTGGAAACAGGTTGCCCGACCATCCACGTCGATTGTTGCCGCCCCATCCAGTACAGCGGCGGCGCGCCGCCGGACGGAATTGCTGGGGTTGCTGGCGGATCGCTCTTTTGGCAGCGGCAAGATGGCCGCCAGACGCGCAGCCTGCACATCGCTCAGCGCTTCGGGACCGACGCCAAAATAGTGACGGGCAGCCGCTTTGACGCCAAACACACCCTCGTCGAATTCGACCACGTTCAGATAAACCTCGATGATCCGGCGTTTGGACCACAGTGCCTCGACCAATGGTGTCATCAGCGCCTCAAGTACCTTACGCGACCAGTTGCGCCCATGCCAGAGATAGACGTTCTTGACGACCTGCTGGCTGATCGTCGACGCGCCACGGCCAGACCCCTCTGCGATGGCGGTACGAATTGCGATCAGATCAAAACCCCAGTGATTGCAAAAATTCGCATCTTCAGCAGCAACGACGGCACGAGCCATTGCAGGGGCCACGTTCTTCAACGGCACCCATTGCTGATCAAGCGCGCCAAGACGGCGCGATTCCTGCATCATGTAAATGGTAGTGGGCGGGTTCACGACCGAAAACAGCAACACCAAAGTCACCATCAGAAGAAAGACAACACTGACAGTCCGCAGCCACCAGCGAAACAGCAGCCGCGTCCATCGGGGGCGCGCTGCCGTTTTGGTCTTGGTGCTTTTACGGGTCTTTTTTCGGGCCATCCATCAGCTATAGACGTCCCGTTACAGGCCCGCAATCTTTGGGTTTGCCAGCTTACAAAAGCCCGCAGTGCTTAAAATCCAACCAAACCTGTTCATGGTTACAACTACTGCGGTGCACCAGGGTAGGCGTTGTCCTCCACAGATAGACCCTAGATGTTGCGACTTTCAAAAGATGAGGCGCAAAATGCCAAAAGCTGTGGCACAACGACGGCGTGAATTCAGAAAAGTTTAAGAAATACCAAATCGTTAATAGGTCCGATTGCGCCTGACTTCGTGCTAATCTCTTCGAACGGCACAGTTGTCGTATTCTGCAACTCCCGCAACGCAATATGGAGACCTCGGGATGATTACCGCACTCAACGCGTCCGGCACTGCCGGACTGTCGACCACACCACAGCCAGCCGTGCTCAGCTATGCTGATGCTGCCACTGTTTGGCTGCTGAGCTGGACCGGAAATGATGAAACCGTTATCGCCGCCAAAATGGGCACCAACATAGGCCGCGTGGCCGACATATTGGCAGAAAATACCTATGTAGGATCACGCGATAACGCCGCGCGCATGCGCAATGCGCGTGCCGCCATGTTGCAGAGATAGGGCCAGAAGGCCCCACCTGTTCTTACTCTGCCGGGATTGCTTTTTCCTCGATGGACAGCGGCGCTGGCAGATGCACAAGCATCTCTTTCGGGCAGACCTGCATGAAATGCTTCTGCTCGATATCCCAGTGCTGAAGTATATCAGCCGCCTTCTGGCTGCCAGTTTCCTCAAGATGCCGCTGCAACAATGTTTCCAACTGGGTGCGCCAGTGGTCTACGGTCACGGGGCAGGTCACCAGCGTTTCCATATTCATCATCGCCAAGGATTTTCCCTCTGGGTCATACAGATACGCCATGCCGCCGGTCATACCCGCGCCAAAGTTTGCACCGATCTCTCCCAGAATGACCGCCACACCGCCGGTCATATATTCGCAACCGTTGCTTCCGCAGCCTTCGATCACCACCGATGCGCCCGAATTGCGCACGGCAAAGCGTTCGCCTGCACGGCCCGCTGCGAACAAATTGCCCGCTGTCGCACCATAAAGCACCGTGTTGCCGATGATGGTGTTTTCAGACGCGATAATGGACGATGACATTGGCGGGCGTACCACGATGGTGCCGCCCGACAGACCCTTGCCGACATAGTCGTTGGCGTCGCCCGATACCTCCAGTTTCAGCCCCGGCGCGGCAAAGGCACCCAAGGATTGTCCAGCCGAACCTGTCAGCTTCACCGTCAGGTGGTCGGGCTGGAGTGAGTTGCGCATACCGAATTTGCGGACAATATGGCTGGAAGTGCGAGTGCCCACGGTGCGGTGCGTGTTCTGCACAGCATAGGACAGCTGCATTTTCTCACCGTCTTCCAGAAAACGTGCTGCATCGCGCACGATCTTGGCGTCCAGAGTGTCCAGCACAGCATTGCGCGGCTTGTCACGGTCATAGACGATTTCCGATGCGCCATCGACGGTAATCAGCAGCGGGTTCAGGTCCAGATCATCCAGATGGGCCGACCCGCGCGACACCTGTGCCAGCAGGTCAGCGCGCCCGATTACATCGGCCAGCGACCGCGCCCCGATTGATGCCAACAGCTCGCGTACTTCCTGCGCATAGAAGGTAATCAGGTTGACCACTTTGTCGGCGTTGCCTGTGAACTTGTCCCGCAATGCTTCGTCTTGGGTACACACACCGACGGGGCAGGTGTTCGACTGGCACTGACGCACCATGATACAGCCCATCGCGATCAGCGCGGCTGTGCCGATACCGTATTCCTCGGCACCCATCATCGCGGCCATGACAATGTCGCGCCCCGTGCGCAGCCCGCCATCGGTCCGCAGCGTGACACGGTCGCGCAGGTTGTTCATCGCCAGAACCTGATGCGCTTCGGTCAGGCCCATTTCCCACGGCAGACCCGCATATTTGATCGACGTCGCAGGTGATGCGCCGGTGCCGCCGTTGTGCCCCGAGATCAGGATAATGTCCGCCTTGGCCTTGGCCACACCCGCCGCGATCGTGCCAACACCGCTAGAGGCAACCAGTTTCACGGTGACTTTGCAGCGTGGGTTGATCTGCTTAAGGTCGTAGATCAGCTGGGCAAGATCCTCGATCGAATAGATGTCGTGGTGCGGCGGAGGCGAGATCAGCGTCACCCCCTTGGTCGAATGCCGCAGCCGAGCGATCAGGTCTGTGACCTTCATACCGGGCAACTGGCCACCTTCTCCGGGCTTGGCGCCCTGCGCCACCTTGATTTCTAGCTCTTCGCACTGGTTCAGGTATTCGGCTGTAACACCAAACCGGCCCGACGCCACCTGTTTGATCTTGGCAGACGGGTTGTCACCGTTCGCCTCGGGCACAAAATGTGCGGGGTCTTCGCCACCTTCACCACTGTCGGATTTTGCACCGATGCGGTTCATCGCGACGTTCAGGGTCTTGTGCGCCTCGGGTGACAGGGCGCCTAGCGACATGCCAGGCGTCACAAACCGTTTGCGGATCGAGGTGATGCTTTCGACCTCTTCCAACGGAACCGGTTTGCCCAGTGGTTTGATGTCCAGCAGGTCGCGCAGATGAATCGGCGGGTTGCTTCGCATCTTGGCGCTGTATTGCTTCCACAATTCGAACGACGCGCGGTTACACGCCATTTGAAGCATGTGCATCGACGTGGCTTCCCATGCGTGGGTCTCACCGGATGTGCGGGCTTTATAAAAGCCACCGATGGGCAGAACTGCATCGCTCAGCCAGCCTCGTGCGTGAACTTCTTCAACCTTGGACTGGATACCGGTAACACCAATGCCGCTGATCCGGCTGGTCATTCCGGGGAAATATTCGGCGCACATCGCGCGGCTCAGCCCGACGGCCTCGAAATTCAGGCCCCCGCGATAGGACGACACAACACTAATGCCCATTTTGGCCAGAATTTTCAGCAACCCTTGGTCGATCGCCTCGCGGTAGCGCACGATGGCCTCCGTCAGATTGCCGTCCAGCAGGCCACGCTCAATGCGGTCGGCGATGGAATCCTCGGCCAGATAGGCGTTGACGATGGTCGCGCCGCACCCGACCAGAACCGCGAAGTAATGCGCATCCATACATTCCGCACACCGTACGTTCAACGAACAGAATGTGCGCAAACCCTTGCGGGTCAGGTGCGAGTGAACAGCCGAAGTCGCCAGAATCATCGGCATCGCCACTTTTTCAGCATTGCTGTGATGATCAGTCAGAACGATGTGGCCGGCCCCCGAACGCACCGCGTCCTCGGCCTCGGCGCGGATGCGGGCCAGATTGGCACTCAATGTGTTTTCACCGGGTGCAAAGGTACAGTCGATCTCGACCAGATTGGCGTTGAAATGCGTCGTTAGCTCGTCCCATTGCGCGTTGCCGACAAAAGGGCTGTCCAGCGTCAGGATTTCGGTCTGGCTGCTGTCTTCATCCAGCACGTTCTTAAGGTTGCCGAACCGCGTCTTCAGGCTCATCACGCGGAATTCGCGCAGGCTGTCGATGGGCGGGTTTGTCACCTGACTAAAGTTCTGGCGGAAGAAATGGCTGAGCGGGCGGTACATTTTCGACAGTACAGCAGACGGCGTATCATCGCCCATCGACGCCAGCGCCTCTTTGCCATCTTCGGCCATCGGGGCCAGAACCTGCTCCAGATCTTCGACGCTGAAACCGGCAGCAATCTGGCGACGGCGCAATTCACCCCCGGCAAACAGCGCCTTTTCATCAACCGCGCCAAAGCTGTCACCCAGTTCCTTGATCTTGCCGACCCAGTCACCAAAGGGCTGCGAGGCCGCCAACTGATCCTTGATCTGGGCATCGTCGAACAGTTTGCCTTCGGTCATGTCGACAGCCAGCAACTGGCCCGGACCCAGCGCGCCCTTGCGTACAATGCGGGATTCGTCCAGCGGCACCATGCCCGCTTCTGAGCCTGCAATGACCATGCCATCGTTGGTTACGACATAGCGCATCGGGCGCAGGCCGTTGCGGTCCAGACCGGCACAGACCCAGCGACCATCGGTCATCGCCAGAGCGGCGGGGCCGTCCCAAGGTTCGATCACCGAGTTGCAGTAGGAATACATATCGCGCCATGCCTGCGGCAGTTCCACCGCCTGTTTGGACCATGATTCAGGCACCAACATGGTTTTCGCCATCGGCGCGTTGCGCCCCGCGCGCACCAACACCTCGAACACAGCATCCAGCGCGGCTGAGTCGGACGAACCGCTTGCCACGATGGGCTTGATGTCTTCTGCCATCTCGCCAAAGGTGCTGGAAGCCATCCGTATCTCGTGGCTTCTCATCCAGTTCAGGTTACCCTTGAGCGTGTTGATCTCGCCGTTGTGGGCCAACATGCGGAACGGCTGCGCCAGCCACCACTGCGGGAACGTGTTGGTGGAATAGCGCTGGTGATAGATCGCAAAGGCGCTCTCAAAGCGGTCGTCCATCAGGTCGGGATAGAAATCGGCGACCTGCTCGGCCAGCATCATACCTTTGTAGATGATGCTGCGGCACGACAGCGACGCGATATAAAGTTGGGGTGCTTGCGCTGCCAGCGCCGCCTTTTCGATGCGACGACGGATCACGTAAAGCTCGCGCTCGAACGTCTCTTCATCCACGCCCTTGCTGTTCGAAATCAGGATCTGTTCAATCTCGGGGCGGGTCGCGTTGGCCTTTTCACCCAGGCAAGCGACATTCACCGGAACGTGGCGCCATCCATAGATGTTGTAGCCCATACGCAGCACTTCGGATTCCACGATCGTACGGCAGGTTTCCTGAGCGGCAAAGTTGGTGCGCGGCAGGAACACCTGACCGACGGCAATCAACTGGTCTTTGCGCGGACGGTGGCCGGTGCGCTCGATCTGGTCATAGAAGAACGGCACGGGAATTTGTACGTGAATGCCCGCGCCATCACCTGTCTTACCGTCAGCATCAACAGCACCGCGGTGCCAGATCGCTTTCAGTGCGGCGATGCCGTTTTCAACAACCGCGCGGCTTTTCGAGCCATCAATGTTGACCACAAGACCAACGCCGCAGGAAGAATGTTCTTCTTCCTCGGTATAAAGACCATTTTCGGCCATGAATTTGCGTTTGGCTTCCTCGGCCCGGACCCAGTCTGCATCATATTTGGTCATTGGTCGTCTCCTTCTACGGGCGCGAAAATCGCGATTGTCTGGGGCGTGTCCGGACGACGCTGACGGTCGTCCTGCACTGGTATTGAATATTGACAGGCTGGCTTGCCGTGCGAACTGTTACAGCGTTTATTCTGCTGCAACTTGTTTAGGCGTCGCCAGTTCATTCAGAATTGCGTTGGCACAATCGCGTCCGTCACGGATGGCCCAAACCACCAGCGACGCGCCGCGCACGATGTCACCAACGGCATAGACCCCGTTCATCGCAGTTTTGCCCGAGGTAAATTCGGCCATGACTGTGCCCCAACGGGTCACTTCCAGTTCGGGCTGGTCCCACAATGTCGGCAGCGCCTCGGGTTCAAAGCCCAGCGCCATGATAACGATGTCAGCGTCTTCAACGTAGTCGGCACCTTCGATGATCTCGGGTGACTGACGGCCTGTGGCATCGGCTGCCCCCAAACGCATCTTTTGAACCATCACACCGCTGACCTTGCCACCATCTTCGGTAAAGCCCTTGGGCGCACTCAACCATTCGAACACCACGCCTTCTTCCTCGGCGTTTTGCACTTCGCGCTGGCTGCCCGGCATGTTTACGCGATCGCGGCGATACAAACATTTCACCGACGTCGCACCCTGACGGATCGACGTGCGGACACAGTCCATCGCAGTGTCGCCACCGCCGATAACCACGATACGCTTACCTTGGGCATTCAACGCGCCGCTGTCAAATTCCGGCACGGCGTCGCCAAAGCTTTTGCGGTTGCTGGCGGTCAGGAAATCAATCGCGCGCACCACGCCCTTGGACGTGCTGTTGGGCACGGTCAGATCACGGCTTTTGTAAACACCTGTGGCGATGATGATCGCGTCATGCTTGGTACGCAGATCGGCAAAGCTGATGTCTTCGCCCACATTACAATTCAATTCGAACGTCACACCGCCTTGGGCCAGCTGGTCGTTGCGGCGCATCACCACGTCTTTTTCTAACTTGAAGCCGGGGATGCCATAGGTCATCAATCCGCCCGCGCGGTCATAGCGGTCGTATACCGTGACCTGCACACCTGCACGGCGCAGCACATCCGCCGCCGCCAGACCACCGGGGCCTGCGCCGATGATGCCAACGCTTTCGGCACGTTCCTGCGCTGGTTTGATCGGCAGAACCCAACCCTCTTCCCACGCGGTGTCAGTAATGTATTTTTCGACCGCTCCGATGGTGACGGTGCCGTGGCCGGATTGTTCGATGACGCAGTTGCCTTCGCAAAGACGGTCTTGCGGGCAGATGCGGCCGCAAATCTCGGGAAAGGTGTTTGTGGCCTGACTGATCTCATAGGCCTCTTTCAGTCGTCCCTCGGCGGTCAACCGCAACCAGTCGGGGATGTTGTTGTGCAACGGACAATGCGTCTGGCAATATGGCACACCACACTGGCTGCAACGGCCCGATTGTTCCTTGGCCTTGGATTGTGCAAACTCGGCGTAGATTTCATTGAAATCTTCGCGGCGCTGTTCGGCTGCACGCTTTTCCGGCATGTCCCGTTCAACGGTCACGAATTTCAGCATCGGCTGCTTGGCCATGGATTACCTACCTTGCTTGGGGTCCTCTGCGGGCGTCATAAAGGAACTGCTTGGGCATTAAAAGGCAGCATTGCTGACTTATATATGTATTTTTTGACCTCCACCGCGGCGATCGGTGAGCAACTAAGCCTTTTTAGTTCCGATTCGGACCTAAAAAGCATCTTTCAATTTGATTCGCACCATTTATACCACCCTCATCGCGGCCATTGGGGACGACCATGTCATTGTACTATTTGCTGATCGCAGCCGTCATCCAGGGCATCACCGAATTCCTTCCCATCAGCAGCTCGGGCCATCTGATCCTGCTGCCCGCGCTCTCGGGTGCAGAGGACCAAGGCCTCGCGATTGATGTCGCCGTGCATTTGGGGACTTTGCTTGCGGTAATCCTGTTCTTTTGGGGTGACGTGCGCAGCGCCTTGGTGGGTCTGGGCCGGCTGGCACGCGGTAAGATCGACACCCCCGGCGCATTTCTTGCCTTTTGCCTGATTATCTCGACCATTCCGGTGATGATCGTCGGGCTGGCCATCAAGGTCACAGGTCTGGACGAAGCGCTGAGGTCTGTTGCCGTCATCGGCTGGACGATGATCGGCTTCGGGATCGTACTCTATTGGGCCGACCGCACCGGCGAGACGACAAAGATCAAGGAAGAATGGACGTTGCCCGATGCCATAAAAATGGGACTGGCACAGGTGATCGCCCTGATCCCGGGCACATCGCGTTCGGGCATCACCATCACGGCAGCGCGCAAGCTGGGCTATGACCGTAAATCGGCAGCCACCCTGTCAATGCTGATGTCGATTCCGACAATCATGGCGTCCGGCGTGCTTTTGGGCGTCGATGTGGTGGATCAGGCCGATTGGGCGCTGGCCCGAGATGGCGGCATTGCCGCCGCCTTTGCCTTTGTCGCGGCCCTTTTGTCGCTGAAGCTGATGATGCGCCTGCTGAAAAGCGTCGATTTCACACCTTACGTGATCTACCGCATCGTCTTCGGGCTGTTCCTGCTGTGGTGGGCGTATAGTTAAGCGCGCAGATTCTTCGCGCTTTCCTTGATCGCATCGTACTGGCCCGACGGACGGAAGCGCCACAGATAGTCTGGCAACACCGATTCCATCGCCATAGGTTCGATCCCCAGTTCGGCAAAGCCGCGCGCACCATCGCTGACAACATTGTCATTGCGCAGGTTCTTGACCTGATCGGCGGTGATCGGCGCCTTGACGATGCCCAAAGTCAGCGTTTGCCCCAAACCCGCAAAGAAGGCGACGATGCGCGCAATGCCAAAAGGCATGTTCATAACGATGCGGCGACGGCGGATGATCTCCAGCATCTGGGTCATCAACTCGCGGAACGTATCCACATCCGGCCCGCCAAGTTCATACACGCCCGACACATCATCACGGGTCAACGCGGCCTCGGCGGCGCGGGCAACATCCTCGACGTAGACCGGTTGGAATTTTGTATCAGCGCCCACAACAGGCAGGATCGGGCTCATGCGGGTCATGCCAGCAAACCTGTTAAAGAAGTCATCCTCGGAGCCGAACACGATAGAAGGGCGCAGGATCACAGCATCAGGCAAATGCTCAAGCACGCCAGCCTCGCCCTCGGCCTTGGTACGGGCATAGTCGCTGTCGGCATCTGCATCGGCACCAATGGCCGAAATCTGGACCATCTTCCTGACGCCCTGCTGCGCCGCGATGCGCGCCACACGGGCCGCACCCTCCGACTGGACACTGTCAAAGGTGTTCTTGCCGTTGGGCGTCAGAATACCCACACAGTTGATCACCGCATCGGCCCCCATCATCACTTCGGCCACTGACGCATCGTCGCGGATGTTGCACAGCACCGGTTCGACCTGACCTACAACGCCATAGGGTTTGACAAAGATCGCCTCATTCGGACGGCGCACAGCGACGCGGACGCGCCACCCCGCCTTGGCCATGCGACGCGCAATATAGCGCCCGACAAATCCGGACCCGCCGTAGATAGTGACCAGCTTGGACATCGCAAAAGCTCCTTAGGGCAATTCGTTGCATTCGGGTCTAACGGGCGGGCCCCCGCCAGACAAGACGGCAAATTGGCACGGTTTCACTGTCGGCGGGCGAATTTCGCGAAAACTTCAGGGCTGAACCTGAAATTCCGACGAGAATCTGTTTGACACCCACCCAGACCTTGCCTAAACGACGCGACACCACCCGTGCCCAGATGGCGGAATGGTAGACGCGCTAGCTTCAGGTGCTAGTGTCCGCAAGGACGTGGAGGTTCGAGTCCTCTTCTGGGCACCACTTTTCCCAAACATATTACCTTGATGCAAGCACGCTGAAACCAGTGCGTTATTTGGCATATTATCCGCCTTTTTCGCCTGAGAACCTGCATATCACACGGTTACCCTTGGCGCGATCAGCCTGACAACATCACCTTTGGCGCTGATATGCCTCTGTTGTGCAGCCGCTTGCACCGCGCTTTGCATGTTCCATGTTTCAGCATCAAGCCGATACGTTACGGATTTATCGACACCCATACATCTTCGGTAACATTTACATTGCTTCGAATCGCCGGTTTGGTTAGGTTGAAATTAACACCTTGGGAGACTTCCATGACTGCTTTCATCTGTGACGCACAGCGCACACCCATCGGACGATACGGTGGCGCACTGTCGGCCGTGCGGGCCGACGATTTGGCTGCGGCACCCATTGCCGCGCTGATGGCGCGCAACGCCGATGTGGATTGGGCCAGCGTCGATGATGTGATCTTTGGCTGCGCCAACCAAGCAGGCGAAGACAACCGGAACGTGGCGCGGATGGCCGCATTGCTGGCAGGTCTGCCCGTGGATGTGCCCGGATCGACGATCAACCGCCTGTGCGCCTCTGGCATGGATGCCGTGGGCCTTGCCGCACGCGGCATCAAGGCGGGCGATCTGGACATGGCCATCGCAGGCGGTGTCGAAAGCATGAGCCGCGCGCCCTTTGTCATGGGCAAAGCCACCAGCGCCTTCAGCCGCGCCGCCGAGATTTTCGACACCACCATCGGCTGGCGTTTTGTGAACCCCAAAATGAAGGCGCAATATGGCGTCGACTCGATGCCCGAGACCGCCGACAACGTCGCCGCCGATTACGATGTGAACCGTGCCGATCAGGACGCCTTTGCCGCCCGTTCGCAAGAACGCTGGGCCGCAGCACAGGAAGCCGGTCTTTTCGCCGATGAAATCAGTCCCGTAACGATCCCGCAGCGCAAGGGCGATGCAATCGTCGTCGACACCGACGAACACCCCCGCCCCGGCACTACGCTGGATGCGCTGGGCAAGTTGCGCCCGATTAACGGCACCGACCTGTCCGTGACGGCTGGCAATGCTTCTGGCGTGAATGACGGCGCTGCGGCGCTGCTGCTGGCATCAGAAGCAGCGGCGGCGAAGAACGGCCTGACACCGATGGCACGCGTCGTGGCGATGAACGCTGCAGGGGTCGCGCCGCGCGTGATGGGCATCGGTCCGATTCCGGCCTGTGAAAAGGTTCTGAAACGCGCCGGTCTGACCATCGACCAAATGGATGTGATCGAACTGAACGAAGCCTTTGCGTCCCAAGGTCTCGCGACCCTGCGTGCGCTGGGTGTGGCCGACGACGATCCGCGCGTGAACGCCCACGGCGGCGCGATTGCAATCGGTCACCCGCTGGGCATGTCAGGTGCACGTCTGGTGATGACGGCAGCCTATCAATTGAAACGCACGGGCGGGCGCTATGCGCTGTGCACCATGTGCGTGGGCGTCGGCCAAGGTGTCGCGCTTATCCTCGAGCGGGTCTGATAACCCCCCGCCCTTCTGACCGACGAAAGGTTTGAACGATGTATGCACAAATGGTGAAATCCACAGGCGAGGGCGTCCGCTCCCTCGATCAGATGGACCCGCAGGAACGCGCCTTTCAGGAGCGTATCGACGCAGGCGGCAAGATCGAACCGAAGGACTGGATGCCGGACGGCTATCGCAAGACGCTGATCCGCCAGATCGGGCAACACGCCCATTCCGAAATCGTCGGTCAGCTGCCCGAGGGCAACTGGATCACCCGCGCGCCCACGCTTGAACGCAAGGCGATCCTGCTGGCAAAAGTACAGGACGAGGCCGGTCACGGTCTCTACCTCTATTGCGCGGCGGAAACGCTGGGCGTGACCCGCGACCAGATGACCCGCGATCTGCTGTCGGGCAAGATGAAGTATTCGTCGATCTTCAACTATCCCACTCTGACATGGGCCGACATGGGCGCCGTCGGCTGGCTGGTCGACGGTGCCGCGATCATGAATCAGGTGCCGTTGCAGCGCACGTCCTACGGCCCATATGCCCGCGCGATGGTACGCATCTGCAAAGAGGAATCGTTCCACCAGCGTCAGGGCTTTGACATCATGATGAAGATGGCCAAGGGTACGCCCGAACAAAAACGCATGGCGCAGGATGCGCTGAACCGGTTCTGGTATCCGTCGCTGATGATGTTCGGCCCGTCGGACGCTGAATCGGTCCACTCGGCGCAGTCGATGGCGTGGAAGATCAAAATGAACTCGAACGACGAGCTGCGTCAGAAGTTTGTCGACCTGACAGCCCCGCAGGCCGATTATCTGGGCCTGACAATTCCCGACGAAAATCTGAAATGGAACGAAGAAAAAGGCGGCTACGACTTTTCCGAACCCGATTGGGACGAATTCTTTGACGTGCTCAAGGGCAACGGCCCCTGTTCTGTCGAGCGTCTGGAAGACCGCAACCGCGCATGGGACGAAGGCCGCTGGGTCCGCGAGGCCATGCTGGCCCACGCCGACAAGAAACGCGCAGCCAAACTCGCAGCGGAGTAACCGATATGAGCAGCCCTGAATCCAGCGCCTACAATGCAACCGAAGCGGCCCCCCACGGTGCCGCGCGCCGCACCGAATGGCCCCTGTTTGAAATCTTCATCCGTGGCCAGCACGGTCTGAGCCATCGCCATGTCGGATCGCTGCACGCCCCCGACGCGGAACGCGCAATGCAGAACGCCCGCGACGTCTATACCCGCCGCAAGGAGGGCGTCAGCATCTGGGTCGTCGAGGCCAGCAAGATCACCGCCTCGTCGCCTGACGACAAGGGGCATATGTACGATCCTGCAGATGACAAAGTGTACCGCCACCCGACCTTCTTCGACATACCCGAAGAAGTGGGGACCATGTGATGGCCCGTGACGCACAACTGTTCGAATGGGCATGCCGCATGGGCGACAACACCTTGGTTCTGGGCCACCGCATTTCCGAATGGTGCGGCCATGCGCCCGTGCTGGAAGAGGATATAGCCCTTGCCAACACCGCGCTCGACCTGATCGGCCAGACGCAACTGTGGCTGGGTCTCGCAGCCGAGATCGAGGGCCAAGGCCGCAACGCCGATGCGCTGGCCTATCGCCGTGACGTGATGGATTTCCGCAACCTTCTGCTGGTCGAACAGCCCAACCGCGATTTTGGCCACACGATGATGCGGCAGTTCCTGTTCGACGCATGGCACATCGAAATGCTGCGCGCGCTCAAGGGTCACGACAATGAACAGATCTCTGCGATTGCCGAAAAATCGCTGAAAGAGGTGACCTATCACGCCGAACGCTCTGCCGACACGGTGATAGCACTTGGCGACGGCACCGAGGAAAGCCACAAGCGGATGCAGGCCGCACTGGACCGTCTGTGGCCCTATGTGGGCGAGATGTTTCTGTCTGACGAGACCGACCGCGCCGTCTGCGACCCTGCACCACTGCGCGAAGCGTTCGATGCCCGCGTGAATGCGGTTCTGGCCGAGGCGACCCTGACCCGCCCCGACAGTGATTTCGCCCACAAGGGCGGCAAGACCGGCGTGCGCCACACCGAACATCTGGGCCACATGCTGGCCGTGATGCAGTTCCTGCCGCGTGCCTATCCGGACGCAAAATGGTAACTGTCCAACCTTCTGTCGCGGATGTGTGGGAGTGGCTGGATGCCGTCCCCGACCCCGAGATTCCGGTGATTTCACTGGTGGATCTGGGGATCATCCGCGATGTGGCATGGCAGGACGACACGTTGATCGTGACCGTGACGCCCACCTATTCAGGCTGCCCTGCGACGACGATCATCAATCTGGATATCGAAACCGCTCTGCGTGAACACGGCATCGACAAGTTGCAGCTGAAACGCCAGCTTTCTCCCGCATGGACCACCGGCTGGCTGACCGACAAAGGCCGCGCCAAGCTGGAAGACTACGGCATCGCACCGCCACAAGCCGCAGGCGGGCCACAGCAGTGTCCGCATTGCAAATCGCAGGCCGTCGAGCGGATCAGCCAGTTCGGCTCGACCCCGTGCAAGGCGCAATGGCGCTGTACCGACTGCCTTGAACCCTTCGACTATTTCAAATGTATCTAGGCTGACCCAATGGCGCAATTTCTTCCCCTGACTGTCACCGACATTCATCACACGATCCGCGATGCGGTGGTTCTGACCCTGCAACCGGAAAATCCGGATGCCTTTGCCTTTACTCAAGGCCAGTACCTGACGTTCAAGCAGGATTTCGACGGCACCGAACTGCGCCGCAACTATTCGATCTGCACCGGTCTGGACGATGGCAAGTTGCAGGTTGGCATCAAACGTGTCGATGGCGGCGCTTTTTCGACCTTTGTCAACACCGAGCTCAGGGTTGGCGATACGCTGCTCGCCATGCCGCCCTCGGGCAGTTTCAACACACCGATCGAACCGGAAAAGGCAAAGAACTATCTTGGGTTTGCAGGCGGGTCTGGCGTGACGCCGGTGCTGTCGATCCTGCGCACGGTGATGACCCGTGAACCCGAAAGCACCTTTACCCTGATCTATGCCAACCGCGCGGTTGGCACGATCATGTTCCGCGAAGAGCTGGAAGACCTGAAGAACCGCTATATGGGCCGGTTGACCCTGATTCACGTTCTGGAAACCGGTCAGGACATCGACCTGTTTACCGGCCGCGTGGACCAAGACAAATGCGCCGCCCTGTTTAAAAGCTGGATCGACATCGGCAACATCGACACCGCGTTCATCTGCGGGCCCGAACCGATGATGCTGGCCATCGCCGAGGCGCTGAAAACCCACGGGCTGGCTGACGGGCAGATCAAGTTCGAACTGTTCAGCGAAAGCCAGAAGGGCCAACTGGCCAAACAAGAGCTGAAAGAACGCGCCAAGGGTCAGGCAGGCACGCACACCACCGTGATCATCGACGGCACGGGCCACCAGTTCGAAATGCCCAAGGATCAATCGGTGCTGGAAACAGCATTGGCCAACGATCTTGACGCGCCCTTTTCCTGCAAGGCGGGCGTTTGCTCGACCTGCAAGGCCAAGGTGATCGAGGGCGAATATGAAATGCTGACCAACCACGCGCTGGAAGACTATGAGGTCGAGGCAGGCTTTGTCCTAACCTGCCAGTGCTATGCGCTCAGCGACACATTGGTCGTGGACTACGACCAGCATTAACAGGGGTTTCCCATGCAACACGTTCATTCTTTTGCCGCCGGTCAGTGGATCGCCCCCGGATCCGGTGCGCGGTCTATCGCGTCGGCCATCACCGGCGATGTGATCGCAGATGCGGGCAACGATGCCTTGGACGTGCAAGGGATGCTGGCCTATGGCCGTGACGTGGGTGGCCCTGCTTTGCGCGCGATGACGTTCCACGACCGTGCCAAGATGCTCAAGGCGCTGGCGCTTTACTTGCGCGAACATCGTCCCGCGCTTTATGGTGTCAGTTACAACACCGGCGCGACCAGATCCGATCACCAGATCGACGTCGATGGCGGCATCGGCACGATGCTGGTCTATGCCTCGAAAGGGCGGCGTGATCTGCCCGATGCGCATGTCTATCTGGACGGCGTGCCCGAACAACTGGGCCGGTCGGGTGCCTTCATGGGTCAGCACATCTGCACCCCGCTGCAAGGCGTCGCGGTGCACATCAATGCATTCAACTTTCCCGTATGGGGCATGTTGGAGAAACTGGCCCCGACCCTGCTGGCCGGTCTGCCCGCGATCATCAAACCCGCCACCGCCACCTGCTATGTGACCGAAGCCTGCGTGCGCCTGATGCTGGACAGCGGCCTGCTGCCTGCGGGGGCGTTGCAACTGGTTTCGGGCGGTCTGGGCGATATGCTGGACCATGTGGACTGTCAGGACGTGGTGACGTTCACAGGTTCCGCCGACACCGCGCTGAAACTGCGCGGAAATGCGAATATCCTGTCCAACAGCGTCCGGTTCACCGCCGAACAGGACAGCCTGAACGCTTCTCTACTGGGCCCCGACGCGGTGCCTGGCACGCCCGAGTTCGATTTGTTCGTCAAGGAAGTCCAACGCGAGATGACCGCAAAAGCCGGTCAGAAATGCACCGCCATCCGCCGGATCATGGTCCCGCAGGCGCAAGAACAAGCGGTGATCGAGGCGATCTCGGCCGGTCTGGCCAATGTCACCAGCGGTGACCCACGGGATACCGCGACAGGCATGGGCCCGCTGGTGTCCGGCGCACAGAAACGCGACGTGCTGGAGAAGGCCGCCGCCATCGGCACCGAAGCCACCCGTGTCTTTGGCGACCCTGATAATTTCGCAATGTCCGACAGCAAGGGCGCATTCGTGCCGCCGATGCTGTTTCATTGCGCCAACCCCGACAACGCCAACCGCGTGCATGACACCGAGGCGTTCGGTCCCGTTTCAACCATCATGGGCTACAGCGATCTGGACCACGCCATTGCCCTGCTGAATCGCGGCCAA
Organism: Pseudosulfitobacter pseudonitzschiae; assembly: GCF_002222635.1. Lineage (NCBI taxonomy): Bacteria > Pseudomonadati > Pseudomonadota > Alphaproteobacteria > Rhodobacterales > Roseobacteraceae > Pseudosulfitobacter > Pseudosulfitobacter pseudonitzschiae. Next base: position 3,089,510 of record NZ_CP022415.1, read on the forward strand.
GGCTCGCTGGTCGCATCCGTTATCACCCATGACGGCGACGTGGCCCGCGCCGTGGCGATGGGCGCGGGCGCATTCCACGGGAGACTGTATTTCAACAACCGTGACAGCATGGCCGAGGCGACAGGCCACGGCGCGCCCCTGCCACACATGGTTCACGGCGGACCGGGCCGCGCAGGCGGCGGTGAAGAGCTGGGCGGCAGCCGCGCCGTCATGCACTATATGCAGCGCACTGCCATCCAAGGCAGCCCCGACATTCTGACCGCCGTCGGCAACCGCTGGGTGCCCGGTGCTGCCGAACATGCTGACAAGCCGCACCCGTTCACGCGGGTCTACGGCGATCTGGAACTGGGCGATACATTCAATTCGCCTGCGCGCGAAATCACGCTGGATGACATCGAGACCTTTGCCCATTTCACCGGCGACACATTCTATGCCCACATGGACGACACCGCCGCCAAGGCGAACCCGTTCTTCCCCGGACGCGTTGCACACGGATATTTGCTGCTCAGCTTTGCAGCGGGTCTGTTTGTTCAACCCGATCCCGGTCCGGTTCTGGCCAACACGGGGCTGGACAACCTGCGGTTTATGAAGCCGGTACAAGCTGGCGACAGCATTAAGGTGCGCCTGAGCGTCAAGGTAAAAACCCCCCGCAACGATGAATACGGCGAAGTGCGCTGGCATGTCACCCTGACCAATCAGGATGACGAACAGGTGGCAGAATACGAGCTGCTGACAATGAATGCCTTCTGATCCCTACGCCAACGCACTGGACATTCTGACCGCAACCGCGACCCAGCGGGTGTGGTCGGTTCTGGTCAGCGTCTTTGGTGATCTTGCACGACACGAAGGCGAAGGTATCGACGGCCCCGTGCTGACCGCCCTGATGGCCGAGGCCCAGATCAAACCCGAAGCGACCCGCGTCGCGCTGCACCGTTTGCGCAATGACGACTGGATCACATCCGTAAAATCAGGCCGTACCAGTCACCACAGCCTGACGCGCACGGGCCGCCGCCTGAGCCTTGCCGCCAGTGCGCGTATCTACAGCACGCCAGAGGAGACCGCCCAAGGATGGCAACTGGTGCTGCTGGAAACCGCCACCTCTGAATCGCGCGAAGACATGGAGACGCTGGGCTTTGCCCTGCTGGCGCCGCGTCTTTACATCGGAGCGGACAATTTGATGGCCCCCGACGGGGCGCTGGCGCTGCCTGCGGATACCGCACCGCGCTGGCTGGGCGCGCAATTCGAACCCAAAGATCTAAGCCAGGACTACGCCGCCCTGCACGAACGTCTGATGGCGATTGACGCGTTGAAACTGGATGCCGCCGCCCTCAGCCCTGTGCAAATCGGTGTGCTGCGGTCGCTGATCGTACACGGCTGGCGGCGGCTGGTATTGAAACACCCCGACCTGCCGCGCGATGTCTATTCCGACGCGTGGCGTGGGCATGACTGCCGCGCGCTGGTCACCGGCCTGCTGGCCCGTCTGCCACGCCCCGCGCTGAACGACCTGCACGACTAAGGCGCAAACTGGCGCAAATGCGCGGCATGTGCTTTCCCGCCGTGCATTGGCGCGCTATAGCACTGGCATGACAAATCATTTGTACAAATCCGATCTGCCCGACGATCTGGACCTTGGTCCGGTTGTCGCGATTGATTGTGAAACGATGGGCCTGAACCCGCACCGCGATCGGCTGTGCGTGGTGCAACTGTCGGGCGGAGACGGCAATGCCCATATGGTGCAAATTGCCAAAGGCCAGACCGAGGCGCCGAACCTATGCGCGTTACTGGAAAACCCCGATGTACTGAAACTGTTCCACTTTGGCCGCTTTGACATCGCCGCGATGCTGAATGCCTTTGGCACAGTAACCGCGCCCGTCTATTGCACCAAGATCGCAAGTAAGCTGGTCCGCACCTATACCGACCGTCACGGGCTGAAAAATCTGCTGCAAGAGCTGCTGGGCATCGACATCTCGAAGCATCAGCAAAGCAGTGACTGGGGTGCCGCCCAACTGACCGACGCACAGTTGGATTATGCCGCCTCCGATGTTTTGTACCTGCACCGTCTGCGCGAGGCGCTGAACAAGCGGCTGCAGCGCGAGGACCGGATGGATATTGCCCAGTCCTGCTTTGACTTTCTGCCAACCCGCGCCAAACTGGACATTGCAGGCTGGCCCGACACGGATATTTTTGCCCACTTATGAATACCAACACCCCCTTTCTGGACACGGGCCGCCGTGTCATCGCAATCGAAATGCAGGCGCTGAACCAGTTGCACGATACGCTGGATGGCAACTTTTCCCGTGCGGTCGAGCAACTGCTGAAAACCACAGGTCGGGTGATTGTCACCGGCATCGGCAAATCCGGCCATATCGCACACAAGATTGCGGCGACACTGGCCAGCACTGGCACGCCTGCCCAATTTGTCCACCCCGCCGAGGCCAGCCACGGCGATTTGGGCATGGTCACCAGCCACGACGCGGTTATTGCCATCTCGAACTCCGGCGAGGCACCCGAGCTGGCCGATCTGATCGCCTATACCCGCCGCTTTGACATTCCGCTGATCGGCATCACCAGCCGCCCCGAAAGCGCACTGGGCAAGCAGTGCGATATCATCGTCACCCTGCCCCGCGCCGAAGAGGCATGTGGCACAGGTGTCGTTCCGACGTCATCCACCACCATGACTCTGGCGCTGGGCGATGCGCTGGCGGTGGCCCTGATGGAACATCGCGCCTTTACCGCCGAAGATTTTCGCGGCTTTCACCCCGGTGGCAAGCTTGGTGCGCAACTTAGCCGCGTGGCCGATCTGATGCACGCGGGCGACGCGCTGCCCTTGGTGTCCGAAGACACCAGCATGGGCGAGGCGCTGATCGAGATCAGCCGTAAAGGCTTTGGTGTCGTCGGTGTGACCAGACCGGACGGCACATTGGCTGGCATTATCACCGACGGCGACCTGCGCCGCCATCTTGACGGCCTGATGGCCCTGTCCGCCCGCGACGTGATGACTGCGGGCCCTACGACCATCGGCCCAGATGCTCTGGCCGAACAGGCAGTGGGTATGATGAACACCCGCAAGATCACCTGCCTGTTCGTCACCGATCAGAAAGACACGCCCACGCCGCTGGGTTTGCTGCACATCCACGACTGCCTGCGCGTCGGTCTGGGCTGAGGCGGCGCCATGGACTGGTATTCAAAACTGGTCGCCACGCTCAAGGTGCTGCTGCCTCTGGCCGCTCTGGCGCTGCTGTCGACCCTGTTCTTACTGTCACGCACCGTCGATCCGGTCAGCACGATTCCATTCGCCGAAGAAGAGGTGCAAACCCGGATGAAAGGCCAGCAGATCACCGGCCCGTTTTTCTCTGGCGCGACCGAGGCAGGCGACAGTCTGTCCTTTGCCGCAGGCAAGCTGACAACCGGCGCAGATCAACGCAACGAGGCCACCGATGTGACTGCAAAGGTTGATCTGGCCGGCGGCACCCGTATTGATCTGGTGGCGGATACTGCCCGCCTTGATCTTCCTGCGTCCCAGATGGACTTGTCCGGCCACGTCGTCATCACCACATCAACAGGATATACAATCACGTCTGATGTGTTGAAGGCCAATCTGGAAACAGCCACGCTGACATCGCCCGGACAAGTTCAGGCGGCCAGCGGCATTGGCGACCTGACAGCGGGTCAGATGGTGCTATCTTCCAGCCGTAGCAACGGCCCTGCCCAATTGATTTTCACAAATGGCGTGAAGCTGGTATACGATCCGAAACAAACAGATGAGTAACCTATTGTGACCACCCTTCGTGCCTTGATAACCGCCATGTTGCTTTCCGGTGCCGCCCCCGTTCTGGCGCAGGGCACAAATGTCGCGTTTGGAGCGATAACCCAGGACACGACGCTGCCCGTCGAAGTGACCGCCGACAACCTTTCAGTCGATCAGTCTTCGGGGACTGCTGTGTTCTCCGGCGACGTCCTGATCGGTCAGGGTGAGATGCGCCTGACTGCGCAACGGGTGCTTGTTACCTATCGGTCGCAGAACGCGGGCATCGCCAAGCTTCAGGCCACGGGCGGTGTCACACTGGTGACCGGTGCGGATGCCGCCGAAGCGGATCGGGCCGATTACAACATCGACACCGGCGAGATTGAAATGACCGGCGACGTGCTGCTGACCCAAGGGGCTAGCGCGCTGACATCGGAAAAAATGTTTGTAAACCTGCGCACTGGCACCGCGCGCATGTCAGGCCGGGTCAAAACGATCCTGCAAACCGGAAACAACTAATGTCCGGCCCCGAACTGACTGTCGCAACCGCCGATTCCGGGCTTGATATCTCGCATTTGCGTAAATCCTATCGCAAGAAAGTCGTCATTCGCGACTTTTCCATGCATCTGGACCGCGGCGAAGTTGTTGCCTTGCTGGGCCCAAACGGGTCGGGCAAGACAACGACATTCTACTCGATTGCCGGTTTGGTCACTCCCGAGGCAGGCAGCGTCAAGGTTGACGGCACGGATGTGACCGCCCTGCCAATGTACCGCCGCGCCCAGATGGGCATTGGATACCTTCCCCAAGAAATGAGCATCTTTCGCGGCCTCAGCGTGCAAGACAACATTTCGGCGATCCTCGACATCACAGAATCACACCGCCACAAACGGCGCGAACGTCTTGAAGAACTGTTGTCGGAGTTTTCAATCGAACACCTGCGGCGCGCGCCTGCGCTGGCCTTATCCGGCGGCGAACGCCGCCGCGTCGAAATTGCGCGCTGTCTGGCCGCGAATCCAAAGTTCCTGTTGCTGGATGAACCCTTTGCCGGAGTCGATCCGATCAGCGTGGGCGACATCCGCCATTTGGTCGCCGACCTGAAGAAACGCGGCATCGGCGTGCTGATCACCGACCATAACGTACGGGAAACGCTAGAGATTGTCGACCGCGCCTATATTTTGCACGAAGGCAAGGTGCTGATGTCTGGAACCCCGGCAGAGGTGGTCGAGAATCAGAATGTACGCCGCGTTTATCTTGGCGAAAATTTTCGCGTTTCTTAGCCGATTAAAGTGACTTGTCGGCAAAACTTCACCCATATCACGGCGCTTTTGATTGACAGCAGCAGGTGTTTGAGCGCTCAATAGGGCATGGCAAAAGCGCTTTCTGAGACTGCTGTGACCTGCGCCTTGAGCAATCAAGCGACGATGCTGCATCTCAACGCTTTGCCTTTTCCCGAGATCCAGATCTAGGCCCGCGACGGGCCCCAAGTGGCCTGTCGTCGCCTGTCCGGATCCCTAACCGTGAGGAGAGACAATGCGGTACCAAATCAGCGGAAAACAGATCGATATCGGCACAGCACTGCAAACACATGTTCAAACCGAATTGGGCGCAGCGGTCGGAAAATATGCCGAACGCCCCACTGATGCACAGGTAGTCTTCTCAAAATCCGGTCACGAGTTTGTCTGCGAGGCAACCGTTCACCTGTCCACAGGGCTGACTGCCACCGCCAAGGCACGCGGCACAGAAATCTATGCCGCTTTCGATGCCTGTAGTGAGAAAATGGAAAAACAATTGCGCCGTTACAAGCGTCGTCTGAAGGACCATCACAAGGATCGCCCTGTGCCGGTTGAACTCTTTGGCGCTTCCTCCTATATCCTCGCTTCCGAGGTGGATGACACATCACCCGAGCCGGATTCGCTGCAACCGATGATCGTGGCGGAGATGGAGACCAAGATACAATCGCTAAGTGTTGGCGAGGCCGTGATGCAGATGGAACTGGCGGGTGCGCCTGTTCTTGTATTCCGGAAAGATGGACAGGATGGGTTGAATGTCGTGTATCGCCGCGAAGACGGCAATATTGGCTGGATTGATCCATAAGAGTTAACGGCGCAAGAGCGCCAGAGAGCAGTGCGAGCCAAAATGGAATTTGCAAAGCTTCTGAAGCCGGAGGCCGTCAAGGTGTTAACCTCGGCCTCCAGCAAGAAACGTCTGTTGCACGAGATTTCTGATCTCGCGCACAGCGCTTACGACTTGAACGCTGGCCATGTGGTCGAAGCCCTAATGGCACGCGAAGCGCTGGGGCCCACCGGTGTCGGCCGTGGCGTGGCCCTGCCGCATGCGCGGCTAGATGGTGTGAACGAAGTGGTCGGGGTCTTTGTGGTGCTGGACAAACCCATCGACTTTAATGCGGTGGACCGTCAGCCTGTCGACATCGCCTTTGCCCTGTTTGCCCCCGAAGACGCGGGCGTTGAGCATCTTAAAGCATTGGCATTGGTGTCACGTACCCTGCGCGATTCCTCAATCTGCACTAAACTGCGGGCAAATCATGACGCCAGCACGCTTTACACAATCCTGTCCGAAGCGCAGTCAGCCCAAGCCGCCTGATCAAGCCCAGCGCGAGAAACCGAACATCATATAATCCCGCTGATAAACATCTGACGCCAGCGATTCGATGCTGTCATCGTAAATGTCTTTCAACGTGAACGGTCCGGGTTCCGACACCTGCGGCACCTCGGGTATCTGCGTCACACCCACCTGCGCCGCAAGTTGGCCCAGCTCGGACAAAAGTTCATCTTCGCGGATGATACGATCGGGCAACACAAACTCGCCGAATCCCTGAACGGCCTGCGCCTGCGTGCACCACGCAGCATCGACGCGAATCGCGGTTTGGCCTGCAAGGTTTCCCTTGAGAAAGTTCAAGAAAGCCGTGAAGGCGCGATGGTGTGCCGTACGATCATAACTTGCGTCGGGCGCCCCCTCAGGTAAGGGCAGCCCATAGCGGCGGATCAATGTTTGGCGCAAGGCATCATAACATGCAGGCCCGGGATTCAGGATGCGGTGGCAGAACGCATGGTGCGCCCGCGCCACCGGATGGCGCAGCACTGTAAAGCTGCGGTGCCCGCGATTGCGGCGCTTCCATTGGCGCAGGTCTTTTTGGTTCATCTTGCGCAGCAGTTCATCCGCGCCGACACCGTCCACCGCAGCCAGCCAGTCGAATATCTGATCCTCGGGTCCGCTGCGCATCGGCAGATACAGCAACGGCGTCTTGGCTGCCGCGACATATGTCGGGATCACAGGTCCACGGCGCGGCTCGAAATTGGGCGTGCGGGTCAGGTTGAACCGGTCCAGACTGTTCAACGCCTGCGCCATTTCGTCTGCATTGGTCACCTTTTCGGTGATCGGGCTGGGGTTTTGCTTTTTCAGGCTTTGATCCAGCCCCTGCAAACGACTATCGACGCCCAAGTAGGCGGCGAGACCGTTCATAACCTCGACGCTTTGCAGATCTTCGTAGGCCACGTAAAACGCGGTCTGCCCTGACACTTGCAGCCGGTTCATCAGCGTCACCTGAAATCGTTGCAATGCTTCAAGGTGGGCCTCGAACTCGACCGAATCAAATTCGGCAGCGCCTTCTTTGCGACGTTTGAGGTCCGTCAGCTTCCACTGCCCTGTCGCCTGCGCAATTTTCCAAGACACGTAGCTGTCAACCGGATTGCGGGTCAGCACGATCTTGGCGCATTTCGGATCGTCCACCACTGCATCAAAGATGCGTGGATCGTGGTCGTGGAAATACCGGAACCCGCCCAGCCCGTCAGATTCCTTGCGGATCACCTTGATCAGCCCGTTGGGGTCAGCATCACGGGCGGCCTGTGACACGCCAAGGATCCCGGTCACATTGGGATAGCCGATGAAATGCGGATTGAACGCCTCGCCGTGGCAGGTGATGCCATCGAATGCGTTCAGGTTCGTTTCAAGAAAGTTAGAGCCAGTGCGCATCTCTGCGAACACCACGAAATAGTCGAATTTCTGCGCCATCGTTTATCTTACCAAATAGGGTTTTCGCGGGGCTTCGGGTTGTGTTTCGACCGTGCGCTCGACCGGAAAATCGCCCATCAGATAGGGGTGCATCCCTTGATTCTTCAGGTTTTGAAGGAACTGGCCAAAGCCGTTCAGGTCCACCATCTTCGGCACCTCGGACAGACGGCGCTGTTGGGTCGGGCCGATTTCATCCAAAATGCCCTGCAGGGGCTCCATCGGGGCCTCGATGAATTCGGCCATCATCCAGATACGCACCCGCGCCTTGGTAAAAGGAGAGCGCAGCACGTTCAAAAAATCACTTTCGATCTTTTGCAATGCAGCGGCCTCTTTTCGGATGTCCATAAAGTTGCGGTTCGATCGGAACAACGGCACCGCCCACGCGCCACTGATCACCGAAATCTGCGCGTTGGGATCTTTGGCCAAACGCCAGTTGATCGCCTGATTGTCTGCGGGGCCGAACTGAAAACACTGCCGCTCGCCCCGCGTGTTCCAGATCAGATTGGTCAGAAATGCCGCCGCGTTATAATCGCGCAACTTCGGTGCCTCACCCAATGCGCCGTGGATCGTGGTCTGGCCTTCGGCGAAATGGGCACGGTCCGGTGCGAACAGATGGCCATGCACCCGCGCACCTGTGGCCTTGGCCAGCCACGGATCGAAATTTTCGAACACTTCGGTAAAACCGCAGAACACCGAATAGGGCGCGGCTGTCACGCCGTTTTCCCAATCCTCGTTGGGAAAGCGGCTTTGCATATACAGACCCGGGCGGCCACGTGTCCGCCGGTCCACCGCCTTGGCAAAGATGCGGTCGATCTTGCCGGGGTTCGGCTCTGTCCGCTTCATCGCACCTGCGGGGTCAGTCAAAAATGCCTCGTATAGACGGTCGGCGTGGGGCCAGATCTTGCGGGCGACAAAGCAATCGGACCGGCGCAGCAATTGCAGGTGGTCGTCATAGAAAATATGCGGCTTGCCCTGAAAGTCGAACTTGGACAGGGTCAACGACCGGCTTTCGATCTTGATCGAATATTGCCGTGCAAGCGTCTGGAAATAGCTTTCATCAGGAATCCAGACTTGACGGAAATACCTGTCATACTCGGCGCGATCCGGATCTTGCAGTATCGCCGACAGGGTCTGACGCGTCAGACACCACCATTGCGACCCCATGTGCGGAGTCAACCCGTTGGGAATCTTGCGCCGCAGCCGGAATATGCGCTGAAACTCGACGTATTTATCGAACAAAAACCGGTGACGCTTCCACGAAAAGGGGAACCGCAGGGTAAAGCGTTCATGGTCCAAACCACCCACCGTCCACGGCACATCGGCGGTAGTGGCACTTTCGATGAAATCGGTTTGCGGGCGCGCCTCAAGGTATTCGATCAGCTCTTCGACGGGGCGCAGCGGCAGGCAAGACCCGGAGGCCAAATAAACGTGGCGCACCTGACGAAACCGCTCCAGCATCAGCTCTGACGCGGATTGCGACGCGGCCACGATGCCCCAAGTGCCCCACTCACAGCGATAGCGCGTACTGAATTCGACATCCTTTATATCCGCCAAGGAAGCCACGAACAGCTCGTAGGTTTTGCGCGGCACGCTTTTGTCGACATGGATCACCACCGGACAGCCCGCAGCAGCCCAGTGCCGCGCGGCCTGTTCGGCACGGCCAAGTGCTGTGTGGACCAACATGATGATCCCAACGGTCATGCCCAGTTGCCTTTCGACATCAGGCCCAAAATCTCAAGCTGTCGCCAGTTGATGTATTTCTCGGACCATTTGCACCAAAGGTCGGGATCGTCCTTCAGGCTTTCGGCATAGGCTTTGTATTCGACTGACGCGCTATAGTGCTGGCCACGGCTCAGTTCTTCTGCGGCTTTGGATGTGAACGTATCAAGGAACTTGGCGTGCAACAGCACACCGCTGGCCTTTTCGCCGCCCCATTCGTCATAGACCTGATTCAACCCGCGCGGCAACAGCATATGGGTCGAACTGACATAGGCGTATTTCTTGTCCCACTTGACCAAAGGCACCTTGTTCAACGCAGGCGCATTCTCGGGTTGGTCGGAAAAAAACGCGCGCGCACGCGGGCCGCCCTGTATCCACAGGTTGCCGAACTTCCGGTTACGCGACATCACGTAGTTACCGCTGTCGAACCAGCCTGCGATTTCGATCGGGTTCTGTCCCGGCTGATATGGATGCGCGTCCAGCCGCCCCTTGGGGTACATATCCAAGAGCATGGCGCTAAAGGATTTGATCGAAGACGCATCCAGCCAGTCGGTCAGCGCGCGCAGCGGACGCGTGTCGCAAAACGGATAGATCAGGAATTCATCGGGATCGACTGTCAGGCACCAGTGCCCGTGGGCATATTTCATCTGCAACCAGTTCAGCCAGTCGACGCCAAATCGGGATTTCTTGTAGCTGGCTTTCGACGACCATACTGACACATCGCTTTGATCGGCCAGATACTCTGCCGAACCATCTGTGCTGTCATTGTCCACGATCAGGAAATGGTTAACCCCTTGATCGCGATAGTAATCCAGAAAGTACGGCAGGCGGATTTTCTCGTTCCGCTGGGTCGAGAACAGCAAGATGTCATTGGGGCGGATCACGCTTGTACGGTCGGCCACACGGGACAGTTCACGACGTTTTCGAATGGCGCGGATACGCCATCGCTTGCGTTGCAACCTGAGTCTGTATGACTGCCAGACGCCCAAACTGTTTGCCCTCTCCCCGCCGGAAAATATCCGACCCCTATGCGCTTATCAAAGCGATCTTAATACAGTGTTGAAGTGATCGGACCAGTCCGGCGCCTGAAAAGCTAGCTTTTTCCGAACCTGTGGCCCTGCTCCAGCCATTATTTTTATCGTGTTTTCCCACAGATACCGATCATCGACTGGCGCGTAAACGGGAATATTTCCAAGGATTTCTCGAATTACCGCCAAATCATTCGCGAGCACTGGCACCCCCAGGGCTGCGGCCTCAACCGGAGGCAGGCCATAGCCTTCGGCGAAGCTGGGAAACAAGAGTCCGCACGATCCGGCCATAAGGGCCGCAACAGCGCCGTCCGACAGGCCCGCGCGCTCAATCACCTTGCCGTCAGTACGGGCATCCAGACGGGCAAATACTGCTTCGTTGTTCCAGCCCCGCGCTCCGCAAATCAACAGCGTCGGGGCATCGGCACCCATCGCGTCCCACAAGTCCAACAGCAGCGCGTGGTTCTTGCGTGGCTCAATAGTACCGACGCTGATGAAATACGGCGCAGGGGGCAACAGATCGGCAGGCACCAGATCGGGCTGTGGGGTGGTCAGGTCTGTTCCCAGATGGGCGACAATACCTTCAGGCACAGCCCCCCACTGTGCCATCACCCGCGCCGCCCGCTCCAGCGTATCGGCGGAATTGCAGATAATCACATCGGCACAGGCCTGCATACGCCGCATCTTGGCACGAAAAGGCTCAATCGTCTCGACGCGCTGATACTGCGGAAAGTCCAACGGGATCACGTCGTGAACAAAAACCGCTGTGCGCCCGCCCATGCCTGCTGCTGCGCGCAGCACGCGGTCGGTCAGGTTGGAGTGGCCTGTGTTCAGATAATTGGTGCCTTGCGGCAGGTGCCTGCGCAGCATCGCAGCCAGCCCGCGCGGCAGCGTCCGTGCAACCGACAACCTGCGCGCATCGGCAAGCGCCACCCGTTGCACATCTGTCAGCCCCTGCGTCAAACGCGACAGCAGGCCGGGAGCAGACCAAGCCACTGCGCCGTCCAGCCGTTGTGCCAGCGCCAACATTCCCCCGCGATCCAACAGCAAATACCCCAGCGGCGTACGCACCAACGCAAAGGCAGGCACATCATCACCCACCAACCTGCGCAAATAGGCCATCTCGACACGATCCACACCCGTCAAAACACGCCCGGCCCGACGCACAAGTCGCGTCAGATCCAGCAGGCGCGCTGGCGGGTTATTTGTCAAAGTGCCCAGTTTGGTGCCATCTCCATGCATCGGCGATCATGGTGTTCAGATTTGATCGGTCGGGCTTCCAGCCCAGTTCCGCCTTGGCGCGGGACGAACCCGACACCAGCTTGGTTGCGTCACCCGCACGCCGCGCACCTTCGTTGATCGGCACCGCACGGTTGGTTACGGCGCGCGACTGGTCAATAACCTCGCGTACAGAAAAGCCGCAGCCGGTGCCCAGATTGAACACCCGACTGCCTTTGCCATCCTGCAACCACTTCAAACCCAGAACATGCGCATCCACCAGATCGCAGACATGCACGTAATCACGGATGCAGGTGCCGTCGGGTGTATCATAATCGGTGCCAAAGATGGTCAGTGCGTCACGTTTACCGTCGATGGCATCCAGCATCAGCGGGATCAGGTGCGTCTCGGGCTGATGGAATTCGCCTACCTCGCCTTCGGGGTCGGCACCAGCCACATTGAAATAGCGATAGATCACATGGCGCAACCCGTGCGCCGCCTCAAAGTCGCGCAGGATGTCTTCGATGGCACGTTTGGACGCGCCATAGGCGTTGATCGGATACTGATCACTGTTTTCGTCCAACACCACATTGTCCTGATCGCCGTAGGTGGCGCAGGTAGAGGAGAACACAAAATTCATACAGGCTGCATCAACTGCCGCCTCGATCAGGTTCAGCGAACCGCCGACATTGTTGCGCCAGTACCGGCCCGGCTGCGACATGCTTTCGCCCACCTGACTAAGGGCGGCAAAGTGCATGACTGCAACGGGTTCATATTTGGCAAAAACTTCATCCAGCCGCGTCCGGTCAAGCAAGTCGCCCTTTTCAAACGGGCCAAACTTGACCGCATCCTGCCAACCGGTCACCAGATTGTCGTAGGTGACTGGCACAAAGCCCGCCTTGCGCAGTGCCTTGCAGGCGTGCGCCCCGATATAGCCCGCACCGCCTGTTACCAATACGTGATTGTCCAATTGCACCCCCGGCCCGCGTTATTCTGCGGCCTTATCCATGTTCACAATGTCACGGATGTACGCATAAAGATCATCCCGCAATTCCTCACGCGCCAGACCAAAGGAAACCGTGGCCTGAAGGAAGCCGGACTTGGACCCACAGTCAAAGCGCTGCCCGCGAAAACGGAAACCGTACACAGCCTTGTCCTGCGAGATTTCGTCCGCAATAGCGTCGGTCAGCTGGATTTCACCACCCGCACCCGATTTGATCCGGTTAAGGTTGGACAGAACGTTCGGGGACAGGATGTAACGGCCAATAACCGCCAGATTGGACGGGGCGGTTCCGGGCGCAGGTTTTTCGACCATGCTTTTGACCTTGACCAGATCGCCCATGTCTTCGCTGGTTTCTAGGACCCCATAGGAAGAAGCCTTTTCGGGCGGCACTTCCATTGCGGCAACAATACTGCCACCGGTCTCCTCATAGGCCTCGACCATCTGCTGCAAGCAGGGCTTTTCGGCGGCGATGACATCGTCGGGCAGGATCACGGCAAAGGGTTCATTACCCACCAGACGGCGCGCGCACCAGACCGCGTGACCAAGACCCAGCGCCTTGTGCTGGCGGATATAGGCGATGGCGCCCGAATCCATGTTGGTGCCCTTAAGAATTTCCAAAAGCTCGGTTTTGCCTTTTTTGCGCAGCTCTTGTTCCAACTGGGGCGCGTGGTCAAAGTAATCCTCAAGCGCGCCTTTGCCACGCGAGGTAACAAAAATGAATTCTTTAATACCGGCAGCCCGTGCTTCGTCGATCGCATATTGGATTAGCGGACGGTCGACCAATGTCATAATTTCTTTTGGAACCGATTTTGTCGCTGGCAAAAAACGTGTGCCCAAACCCGCCACCGGAAAAATGGCTTTAGTTACTTTTTTTCTCATACTTAGTTCCCATAATGTTCGCACAGGCTGGCGTCGGTTGAAGTAACATAACAGATACGAGAATTGCGCCGTTAACCCAGCCTCGCCTTATGTCCGCCCTGTGCAATTGACCAGCTATTCAAATTCTGCACGAATTCCCACCTCTTTTAAACAGCTCCACCGCGAATTGCCGCAATTCTCGAAACTTCTGCGGAGAACCGCTTAGCAAAGCGCCACGGGCGCAACGCGGACTGGTTGCGATCGCTTTTTCCGAACAGGCCTCCGCACTGTTCCCAATATCCGTCCGGATGAAAACATGCCTGATGATACAACGCCGTATGTGTCAAAATGATCAAGGTGACCACTTGGTTGTCTTTCACCCTACGCACTGCGTCTGTGCGCGCCTTGGCCGCGCCAAAACTGCGAGTTGCGATGTAGGTCGGTGCCTTCGTCAAAGGTGCGATTCGCTTGAACGGAGCATTGGGCACATCGGCAACAAAGCCATCGCCCAGTCCCCGTGAAATGCCCTGCCCGTAACCCTGATCCAGCCGTGCGATCAACGTGGTAACGGCGTGAGGTTCGATATGGCCGCTGACCATCAGACGGATGGCACGCCCACGCTCGGATTTCCGGATAGCGCGCCAGTGATCAAGGCGTTTTTCGCGGGGAATAAATTTACGCTGAAACACGGCCCAACTGGCCCCGATGTCGAACAGGTCGGTCGGCACACGGTCGGCACGGCGCAGTTTGTTTGCGGCAAAGCCGTGATGCACCTGCGCTCGCGGCACAATGGCACAGGCGTGCCCTGCCTTGGCCAGTCGCATGTTCAAATCGGTTTCATCCAGAAAATAGTGATAGGCAGGGTCAAATCCGCCCAACTCCACCAGCACATCGCGGCGCACCGCCATATTGGTGCCTTCGGTCTTTGCGGCCCTCTCGGACGTGGGCTGCACCACAACCGGGTCCAGCCCCGAGACAGGCAAATCCATCGTCTCGCCCGTCGCGTTCAGCGTGCGGCCCTTCCACTGATAGGAAATCCCGTTGCGACCGCGCACGTATCCGCCCGCAACCACGACACCACCCTGCTGCATCGCCTGTGTCAGATGGGTCAGCCACGTAGGTTCCGGCACCGCATCGTCATCGACAAAGGCCACGATGTCGCCCGCTGCGGCCGAAATACCCACATTGCGCGCCGCCGATATATTCGCCTCGTCAAACCCAATAATCTTGATCTGTTTGGCAAATGGCAGCGCTTCCGCCGCTGCAACGCCTGCGGGGTCTGCCACCACCACAATCTCGAACGGATCATAGTGCAGTTGCATACATCCCGTCAGACATAGGCTTAGCGCATCCGGTCGACCGCGGCTAACAATAACCACGCTGACCGGCAGTTGGGTCATTCCAGACCCATTTCAGCCATCATTTTCTCGATGCGGGGCACGTCTTCGGGGTTGTTCAGCTCCCAGAACTGGCGTCCGCGTGCATCGACTTCGACACATAAAACCGCGCCGCCACTTTCCATAAAGCGCAACTGCTCCAACCCTTCTAGTTGCTCCAGCGGGCCAACTGTCCAACCGGGATAGGCCGCCAACGCCGCCGGGCGATATGCATAGACACCAACGTGGTGAAACACCGGTGTCTCGGCAGCATCATCCGCGAAACTCGTGCCAATATAGGGGATCACTTCCTTGCTGAAGTACAGCGCCTTGCGGTTGCCGTCGAAAACCGCAGTAGTGCCACCAACGCGGCCCGCTTTGCGATCCACCAAAAAGCCGTTCAACGTCGCACCGTCACAGCGCAAAACCGGCGTAGCGATGTCGGCATCCTGCGAGGCCTGCATTGCCTCGATCAGCGCCTCAACGAACCAGGACGGCGTCAGGGGCGCATCGCCTTGAAGGTTCACAACCACATCATAGCCACCGCCCAAAACCGCATGCGCCTCGGCGCAGCGTTCGGTGCCATTGGCGCATTCGGGCGCTGTCATCACGACCTCGGCCCCGAAAGCCTGCGCAGTTTGCGCGATCCGGTCATCATCCGTGGCCACAACCACGCGGTCCACACCTTGCACCGACATGGCTGCGCGCCAGCTGCGTTCGATTAACGTGGACGCAACGCCGCTGGCCCCTGTCAGCGCCACCAAAGGCTTGCCGGGGTAGCGGGTCGAAGCGTAGCGGGCAGGGATGACAACCAGAACCGACATCAGGCGGACTTCAACGCCACTGTAGGCGAGTAGGCGATAAAGAACGGGTTTTCATAGCCGTCTTTGCCATAGGTCAGATCGCTGTGGTCATCAAAGCGCACAACCTTGCCGCCCGCGCCCAAAAGAACGGCGTGTCCTGCGGCGGTGTCCCACTCCATCGTGCGGCCCAGACGGGGATACAAGTCTGCTTCGCCTGTGGCGATCAGGCAGAATTTCAGCGACGAACCGGCAGAAGTCATGTCTTTGACAGCGTATTTGTTGATGTACTCGTCGGTTGCCTGATCGCGGTGCGATTTCGAAGCCACAATCATCAGCGCATCATTGTCCGGCTTGGATACGGTCAGGGGCGTCAACGAACCTATAAGATCTTTTTGAAAGGGGCCTGCTTCTTCAACAGCCTGGCCATTGGCCTGCGTAAAGAACATCCGATTCTTGGCAGGGGCATAAACCACGCCGCGTGTCGGCTTGCCGCCTTCGATCAATGCAATGTTCACAGTAAAATCGCCGCGACGGTGGACAAACTCCTTGGTGCCATCCAGCGGATCGACAATCAGAAATGTGTCGCCCGAGGTGTCATGAGTGGCCGATTGCTCCTCGGTCACCAGCATCACGTCGGGAAAGGTTTCGCGCAAACCGTCCGAGATGATCGCATCGGCAGCTTCATCGGCGGCGGTTACGGGGCTGTTGTCCGACTTGGTTTTCACCTCGAAATCGTCAGCCTCGTAAATCTCCATGATCTTGTCGCCCGCCTCAAGCGCCAGCCTGCGCATCAATGGCACCAATGTCTCGTAGTTCATGAAATTGTTCCCTTGCTCGGCCCAGATTGAAATGCGTGCGGTATCACCTTATGGTGTGGAGGTAACGGAACGGCAAGAATTCCCTGCGACTTTTGCACCATCAGAGGCACAACGGCACATGTTCCAATCTACGCGCAAGCCGCAGTCAGGCTTTGGCACAGCGATCCTGATAGCCGAACTGGTTTATCATTCGATTGTGCGAAACGTCCGCAAGACGCACAACAATGCATTTATGGCCATCGGCATGAACATGCTACAGGCCGTGATCTTTGTGTTGGCCTTCTATGTGATGTTCTCGGTTCTGGGTTTGCGTGGCTCCGCGCTTCGCGGCGATTTTCTGGTTTACATCATGTCGGGGATCTTCCTTTACATGACCCACACTAAAACGCTGGGCGCGGTCGTAGGCTCGGAAGGGCCGGCAAGTCCGATGATGCAACACGCGCCGATGAACACGATCATTTCGATTGCATCGGCGGCGCTGGGCACACTGTATATCCAGGTGCTGTCGCTGTTCATGATCCTGTTCATCTATCACGTGGCCTTTGTCCCGCTTGAGATCGACAAACCGATTGCCGCCTTTGGCATGTTGCTGCTGGCATGGTTTACTGGCCTTGCGCTGGGGCTGGTGCTGTTGTCGATCAAACCCTGGTTTCCGAATTTTGTGAGCATTTTCACAACCATCTACCAACGCGCCAACATGATCGCGTCGGGCAAGATGTTTGTGGCCAATACTCTGCCCAGTTTCATGCTGGCGATGTTTGACTGGAACCCACTGTTTCACTGCATCGATCAGGCGCGCGGCTTTGCCTTCATCAATTATGCACCGCGCTACAGCAGCATCGAATACCCGATATACGTGGGCATCGTATTGGTGATGATCGGCCTGATGGGCGAATTCTACACCCGCCGCCACGCCTCGCTTAGCTGGGGCGCGCGGCGATGATGCGGGCGTTGGCCACCGGACTGGCCCTTTTATTTTGGTTGGCACAAGCGTGCTGGGCCTTTGATCTGCCTGCGCTTTATCGGGTCATCGACGTGGCAGAAGCCGATGTGCTGAACGTCCGCACAGAACCCACAGTTCAAAGCGCCATCACAGGAGAGCTTTTGCACAACGAATCCGGTGTCGAGGTCGTGGCCCTTTCGGGCAATGGCAGATGGGGCCGCGTCAATGTTGGCGAAACTTCGGGCTGGGCGGCGATGCGATTCTTGCAACCTATCAACACTCCAACCCGCCCGCTGCGCGCAGAGTGCTTTGGGACCGAACCATTTTGGAGCCTGTCGCTGGACGCCACCCATATCTTTCGCGAACCCCAGAACGGTTCGCTGCCCTACCGAGCCACAGCCGAATTGACCTCGCCGAGTAACACCAACAGCATCGCCATTCTGGGCCATAATCCCCAAAGCCGGATGGTTGCGACCGTGGATGCCACCCAATGCTCGGACGGTATGTCGGATCGCGCTTATGGCCTGAGCATCGGGCTGGTGCTGATCGGTGGCGATGACCCCCGCTATCTAACCGGTTGCTGCTCACTCGCACCCTAATCCACTACGCGCAGTGTCAGGTTGATCCGCCCGCCTTTGGGCAGCAATGACCCCACACCAAATTTGATCCGGTCCACCCCGTGATAGGTCAGCCGCGCAGCGCCGCCCAACACCACTACATCTCCACTTTCCAACCAGATCGATTCGGTTTTGCCGCCGCGCGTCCGGTTGCCAACGCGAAACAGACCCGGATCGCCCAGCGAAACCGACACCACCGGCCATGAAAAATCAGCTTCGTCGCGATCTTGATGCAACCCCATGCGTGCGCCTTCGCCATAGTAGTTTATCAGGCAACAATCTGGCTGCCGCTGCAATTCCGTCAACTTTTCCCAAATATTCAGCACCGGTTGCGGCACCGGCGGCCACGCGCACCCCATCGGGTGCTGCTTGGCATAGCGAAAGCCGCTGCGGTCCGAAAACCAGCCATAGCGCCCCGCCGACGTCATGCGCACTGACATTGGTTTACCATACGGCGTGTCAGGCCGGAACAACGGGGCCGCAGCCACCACTTCACGCACCGAACCCAGAACTTCTGCCTGCGCCGCGCGATCCAGAAAACCTTTGTGAATTTCGACGTCCCGCAGGATCAACTTCGTCATATCCGCACCAAACCATGAAAATTCGCATTAAAGCCACCCCAAGAGCGGTTGCAGCGTGCTTTTGCGCTCCTTATATACCCTTCGAACCGCACGAAGCACTCCGCTTCGTGACACATCATTCGGGGCTTGGGTGCCGAAACGGGCCCACGTCTCGTGTCATCGCCTTGAGTAGAAAAAGGGATCGAAAATATGGCTAAAGTCATCGGTATTGACCTTGGAACAACAAACAGCTGCATCGCCATCATGGATGGCAGCCAACCGCGCGTAATCGAAAACGCGGAAGGCGCACGTACAACACCTTCTATCGTTGCGTTCACAGACGACGAGCGTCTTGTCGGCCAGCCCGCCAAACGGCAGGCCGTGACCAACCCTGATAATACCATCTTTGGCGTCAAGCGTCTGATCGGCCGTCGCAATGACGACGCGGATTTGGCAAAAGACAAAAAGAACCTGCCCTTTACCGTCATCGACGGCGGCAATGGTGACGCATGGGTTCAGGCCAAAGGCGAGAAATATTCGCCCAGCCAGATTTCGGCCTTCATCCTCGGGAAGATGAAAGAGACCGCTGAATCCTACCTTGGCGAAGAAGTGACCCAAGCGGTTATTACCGTTCCGGCATATTTCAACGACGCCCAGCGTCAGGCCACCAAAGACGCAGGCAAAATCGCCGGTCTGGAAGTGCTGCGGATCATTAACGAACCCACAGCCGCCGCGCTGGCCTATGGTCTGGACAAAGAGAACACACAAACCATCGCGGTCTATGACCTTGGCGGCGGTACGTTCGACGTGACCATTCTGGAAATCGACGACGGCCTGTTCGAAGTGAAATCGACCAACGGCGACACCTTCTTGGGTGGTGAAGACTTTGACATGCGCATCGTCAACTATCTGGCGGGCGAGTTCAAAAAAGAACACAACGTCGATCTGACACAGGACAAGATGGCCCTGCAGCGTCTGAAAGAAGCTGCTGAAAAGGCCAAGATCGAACTGTCCTCGTCCTCGCAGACCGAGATCAACCAGCCGTTCATTTCGATGGGCGCAAACGGCCAGCCACTGCACATGGTCATGAAACTGACCCGTGCCAAGCTGGAGTCACTGGTCGGTGACCTGATCAAGGCGTCGATGAAACCCTGCGCCGCTGCGTTAAAAGACGCGGGCCTGTCAGCATCCGACATCGACGAGGTCGTTCTGGTCGGCGGTATGACCCGTATGCCCCGCGTGATCGAAGAAGTGACCAAATTCTTCGGCAAAGAGCCGCACAAGGGTGTGAACCCTGACGAAGTTGTGGCCCTTGGCGCTGCCATTCAGGCCGGTGTTCTTCAGGGCGACGTCAAAGACGTGGTTCTGCTGGACGTCACACCGCTAAGCCTTGGTATCGAAACGCTGGGTGGCGTGTTCACCCGTCTGATCGACCGCAACACTACGATCCCGACGAAAAAATCGCAGATTTTCTCGACCGCCGAAGACAACCAGAACGCCGTGACCATCCGGTGCTTCCAGGGCGAACGCGAAATGGCAGCCGACAACAAGATCCTTGGTGCCTTCAACCTTGAAAACATCCCGCCTGCTCCGCGCGGTATGCCCCAGATCGAAGTGACTTTCGACATCGACGCCAACGGTATCGTGTCGGTCGGCGCTTTGGATAAGGGCACCGGCAAAGAGCAAAAGATCACGATCCAGGCATCGGGTGGTCTGTCCGATGAGGACATCGAGAAAATGGTCAAGGACGCAGAAGAGAATGCTGAGTCGGATAAAGAACGTCGCAGCCTGATCGAAGCGAAAAACCAAGCCGAAAGCCTGATCCATTCGACCGAAAAGTCGGTAGAAGAGCATTCGGACAAGGTCGATCCGACCACGGTCGAAGCGATCGAACTGGCCATCGCGGCACTGAAGGACGAGGTAGAAACCGACAACGTCGAAAAGATCAAATCGGGTATCCAGAACGTGACCGAAGCGGCCATGAAACTGGGCGAAGCGATCTACAAAGCGGCACAAGACCAAGGTGAAGATGCGCCGCACGCCGCTGACGAACCACGGGGCGATGATGACGATATCGTCGACGCCGAGTTCGAAGATCTCGACGACGACAAACGCGCGTAAGCACACCTACGGAACCAATCAGTGGGCCGGTCCGATCTCCGGGCCGGCCCTCGACGTTCCAGACAAGGACATGACACATGGCAAAACGTGATTATTACGAGGTCCTTGGGGTCGCAAAAGGTGCGTCTGCAGACGAGATCAAAAAAGGCTATCGCACCAAGGCCAAGGAACTGCACCCCGACCGCAATGCCGATAACCCTGAAGCTGAATCTAAATTCAAAGAGGCCAACGAAGCCTATGAGGTTCTCAAGGACGCCGACAAAAAGGCAGCCTACGACCGCTATGGCCACGCCGCTTTCGAAGGCGGCATGGGCGGTGGCGGACGACCCGGCGGTGGCTTTGGCGGCGGCGGTCAGGGCGATTTCGGGTCTGCCTTCTCTGACGTTTTTGACGACCTGTTTGGCGATTTCATGGGCGGTCAACGTGGCGGCGGACGCCGTGCAGCGCGCGGCTCTGACCTGCGATACAATCTGCGGGTGTCGCTGGAAGATGCCTATTCAGGGCTTCAGAAAACCATCAACGTACCCACCTCAGTTGCCTGTAACGTGTGCAACGGAACAGGTGCAGAAAGCGGTGCCGAACCCACCACGTGCCCGACCTGTTCCGGCATGGGCAAGGTCCGCGCCCAGCAAGGCTTTTTCACCGTTGAACGCACCTGCCCCACTTGTTCGGGAATAGGCCAGATCATCAAAAATCCCTGTAGCGCCTGTCAGGGCGCTGGGCGCGTTGAAAAAGACCGCGCACTGTCGGTGAACATCCCCGCAGGTGTTGAAACCGGCACCCGCATCCGACTGGCTGGCGAAGGCGAGGCAGGCATGCGCGGCGGCCCAACCGGCGATCTGTACATCTTTATCGAGGTACTGGAGCACAAACTGTTCGAACGGGATGGCAACAACCTGTATTGCCGCGTGCCTGTCAGCATGGGCACGGCCGCCCTTGGGGGCAGCATCGAGGTTCCGACTATTGATGGTGGTCGTGGCCGCGTACAGATTCCTGGCGGATCGCAATCAGGACGCCAGATGCGACTGCGCGGCAAGGGGATGCCTGCACTGCGTGGCGGTGGTCCCGGCGATATGTTCATCGAACTGGCCGTCGAGACACCGGTAAACCTGACCAGTCGCCAAAAGGAACTGCTGCGCGAGTTCGAAGATCTTTCGGAAGAAAACAATCCCGAATCCAGCAGCTTTTTCTCGTCCGTTAAATCCTTTTGGGATTCGATGAAGGGGTAAAACCCGCGAGGTGGGGCAGCCCCCACCTCGCACACAGATGCCGTTAACCACCTGGTAACTGTCGCTGCTGCAAGCTGACCCTATGCCCAGCTTTGCCGAACAACCCCTGCCCTTTGATTTTGACGAGACGACGCCCACGCCTCTGCCTGTGGGGCCTCCTCCATCGTATATTGCCGACCACCGCGCCCGTTTGCGCACGCGCTTCATGGCGGGTGGCGCACAGGCCATGCCCGACTACGAAATGCTGGAACTGGTCCTGTTCCGCGCCATCCCGCGGCGTGACGTAAAACCCCTGGCCCATGCTCTGATGGAGAAATTTGGTGACTTCAACCGCGTCGTCACCGCGCCGGAACCCCGCCTGCGCGAAGTCAAAGGCGTGGGCGATGCCGTGGTTGTCGAACTTAAGATCGTCGAGGCCGCCGCCCACCGGATGGCACGCGCCAAGGTATTGAACCAACATGCGATTTCCGGTTGGGACGCCCTGATTGATTACTGCCACACCACAATGGCCCACCGCGAGACCGAGCAGTTTCGCGTGCTGTATCTGGACCGTAAAAACGTGTTGATCGCGGACGAGGAACAGGCCAAGGGCACCGTTGATCATGTGCCAGTCTATCCGCGCGAGGTGGTAAAACGGGCACTTGAACTAAACGCATCCGCGCTGATTCTCGTGCACAATCATCCATCGGGCGACCCAACGCCAAGCCAGTCTGACATTGCCATGACCCAGCAAATCGAAGCGGCCTGTATCACGCTGGGATTGTCGCTGCACGATCACCTGATCGTTGGCAAATCACGCGAACTCAGCTTCAAATCAGAGGGGTATCTCTAACGCACCCAAACCTCGACGCGCCGGTTGGCCTGACGGCCCCATTCGCTGTCATCGCAGGCCATTGGCAACGCCTCGCCAAATGCATCGACATCTAGCGTCACGCGCTTGGTATCTTCGGTTTGCGCAGCCTCGGTGATGGCGCGGCGCACCGCATCGGCGCGGCGCAGGGCGATGTTACGATTGGCTTCGGATGGCCCTTCGCCGTCGCTGAACCCCACAAACAGGATGCGCCGCGCGTCATAGGTGCCAACCTCCATCGCGCGGGCCAGCTGCTGCACATTGCTGCGCGATTGCGCGTCCAACCGGATCGATCCTGCCTCGAACCGGAACGACGTGGTCAGCCGCGCCATGCCGTCCAGCGTGCGCACCATGCGCTGCAATTCTGCCAGTGGGACTTCGGTGCCTGCGGTGCTGATCGCATTGGCGAACCGGTTGCCCTGCATGTCGATGGATACCTCTTCGGGAGATTGATCAACAAATCCGGCACGGCGGATCACCACTTGCGCCGTTGGGCCACGGGTAAAGGCCAGAAATTCCCGCGCAATCTGAGGCAGCCGCCGCGCGGGCAGGTACAAAAACATGGGCGCAGTCAGGGGGTAATCTTCGGTCTTGATGGTGCGCCGCCCCGCCTCAAGCGCAAAGCCGCACGCACCGGTCAGCACCAGCGGCACCGCATTACCCGTCTCGGCATAGCTGGCAATTCCGATGGCAAAGGGATCATCTGCTACCGCCTCTGCCAGCGCCGCGCCCAATGGGTACCGCACTACAGTGTCTGCAATCTCCAGCCGCACGGGCTGCATCACCTGATCAGCCACAGCCTGACCCAACCCCGTTCCCGCCAGTGGCAAATGCAGAGAGATCGGTGCATCCACACCGCCCAGATCCTGCCAGTTGGTCACCAGTCCGGCAAACACACGCGCCAGATCAAGCGGCGATATGCTGCGCACCGGATTGCCCGGTGCCACCACAGGCACCACGGCATCCAGCGCAAGAACCCGACTGCGGTGCAGTCCGGTCATATCGCCCATCCCGGCCTCACGCGCGCGTTGACGTTCACCGGGGCGGATTTCGCGCAGGGCCATGACGATGTCCGCCTCGTTGGCCAGCAGATCGGCAAAGCCTTCGTCGGTGGTGGTCACCCGAAACCGAAAGCGCGCGGCCAGCTTGCCTGTCTCGGTGTTGGTCAGAAGATAGGTAAAGCGGGTCTCATCCTCATCCTTGCGGGTGGCCTCGTAACCTGCGCGTTGCGCGAACCCCTCGACCAATGCAGGCATCAGCACCGCACCCATCGTGGTGGACCCGGACAGGGCCAGTTCGGCAACGTAGTCTTGCAAATTGGGGCACGCCGGGCCGTCGCACAGCACACCAGAGCTGTCTACCGTCAACTCACCATAGTCGGTTTCCAGCCGGTAGAATTCACCGTCAAAACCCAGCAGGGTCCCGCTGAGTTCAACCCCGCCACTGCGCGAGGTCAGCGTGACATCCTGCGCCAGCGCAGAAAACGACCAGCCAAAAAGGAAAAGTGCGGCGAAGGCCGCCGCACGCTTCAAAACCATGATGAAACCCCGTGACGCGAATTACTTTTGCGCGACTTTCAGGTCTTCGATCAGATTGTTCAATACCAGAAAGCTTCCGATCGTGTCGCAGCCCGGCACCGCCAGCGTCAGATCACGGCTGATGACTTCGCCATTCCGTATTTCCAGCGATTGGGCTTCGATGTCCAAACCGCAGTTGAACAGGCTAACCTCGGCCTCAACGCTCAGGTCCACAACGCCTTGGTAACGCGACGCACCCGAAGGGAAAGTGTACACATCGGCCATCAACGCATCCGACGCGGTTTCGTCACCCAATCGCATCAGGAAACCACCCTCGCCGCTGATCGCCTCGATCGGATCGCCCGGCGCGCCCGCCCAGATATCGCGCCGGCTGCCATAGTCCGCGCCAAATTCGCGCGCATGAATTTCAAAACCCGCAGCACCTTTCCATTGCAGGGCGACACGTTCGAAATCAGCCAAACTGGGAACATCGGTTTGTGCGACGACCCCGTCGCCATTGGCAAAGGCAACGACAATCACGGCCGGGTCAACCAACGCAGGCACCGACATATCAAGGGTGCCGTCTGCATCTGTTGTCTCGGTCACTTTCAGGCCGCTGTGGTGCACGGTCAGACGTTCATTGGGAAAGCAGGGGGCCGTCACAGTAAGATCAACCAACCCTAGCCCCGAAGGTGTGGCCGTGGCCGACACGCTGCACGATTGACCGGGGGCCGCGTCGCTGGTGTCTGGTGCGTCCAGCATGTCTGCGGGCGCCAGTGCAACCACTGTGTCCTGTGTCTTTGACACGTCGTGATCCAATGCGGATGTCAAAGTGATGTCTTGCACAACCAGAACCGGCCCGTCCAGCGCCGAGATTTCGGCGGCGGGCGTC
The DNA here is from genome assembly GCF_002222635.1 of Pseudosulfitobacter pseudonitzschiae. NCBI lineage: Bacteria > Pseudomonadati > Pseudomonadota > Alphaproteobacteria > Rhodobacterales > Roseobacteraceae > Pseudosulfitobacter > Pseudosulfitobacter pseudonitzschiae. The sequence continues at coordinate 3,114,836 of NZ_CP022415.1, forward strand.
GCAACGGGTGCCTGAACCGGCGTCTCGACGGTCTCACCGGAGCCATAGAGTTCCTGCGCCGTGTCACCGCTTTGCATGATGAACCCGATACCAACGGCACAAATCAGCGTACCAGCTGCAGTCGCGATTTCTTTAACATAGGCCATTGATCCAATCCCTTATACTTTTGGGTCCGGATCGTTTCTGGCAGAGAAACCGGGCCGACTTATGGCCCGGTTGCGGAGTCATTGCGGCGTCAATGTGACGCGCGCAGCTTTTTTGCGGTCAGGTCAGACGCCCGTGGCAATGTTTGAACTTCTTGCCCGAACCACATGGACAGGGTTCGTTCCGGCCCGGGTTGCCCCATGTGGTCGGATCGTTCTCGTCGAAACCGTCTGCGACAGCTTCAGCAGAGGGGGCGGGTATTTGCGCATCCTGTGCCTGCTGTGCAGCCTTTTGCAGTTCGGCCTGTTGCGCCGCGGCCTGTGCCAGCATCTCGGCGCGCTCTTCTTCCGTCATCGGACGGATTTGCGCCAGTTTCTGGGTCACGTCTTCGCGCAGGCTGTCCAGCATCACTTCGAACAACTGAAAGGCTTCGTTCTTGTATTCGTTCAGCGGGTCGCGCTGTGCATAGCCTCGGAAACCGACGACCGAGCGCAGGTGATCCAGTGTCAGCAGGTGTTCACGCCATTTCCCATCAATCGCCTGTAGCAGAATCTGCTTTTCGATCATGCGCATGTTTTCGGGGCCGAATTGTTCGATCTTTTGTGCCATCAGCTTTTCGGTGGCCTCAATCAAACGCTCGCGGACTTGTTCGTCGTCCACGCCGTCCTCTTCGGCCCATGCCATCACCGGCACATCCACGCCGAGGTTCTCGATAACGTCGGCATAAAGCCCTTCGGTGTTCCACTGATCGGCATAAGTGCCCTGCGGCATATACTGGTCAATCAGATCGTCGATCACCTGTTCGCGCATATCCGACGTGATTTCGGACAGGTCGTCGGCTTCCATGATGTCACGGCGTTGGGTGAAGACCACTTTGCGCTGGTCGTTCATCACGTCGTCGAACTTCAACAACTGTTTGCGCATGTCAAAGTTGCGGCCCTCGACCTTGGCCTGCGCGCGTTCCAGTGATTTGTTCACCCAAGGGTGAATAATCGCTTCGCCTTCTTCCAACCCGAGGGTTTTCAGAACCTTGTCCAAACGGTCCGAACCGAAAATACGCATCAGGTCGTCTTCGAGTGACAGATAGAACGACGTGCGCCCCGGATCACCCTGACGACCCGAACGGCCCCGCAACTGGTTGTCGATGCGGCGGCTTTCATGGCGTTCCGATGCCAGAACAAACAGCCCGCCCGCATCCAGCACTTTGCGCTTCTCGTCTTCGTGCTCGGCCTCGATCCGCGCGCGGATCGCTTCGGGATCGGCGTCGGGGTCTGCGGTCAGCGCTTCAAGTACTTTCAGATCGACGTTGCCGCCCAGCTGGATGTCGGTGCCGCGTCCGGCCATGTTGGTGGCAATGGTCACTGCGCCGAACTTGCCGGCATCCGCGATAATTTGCGCCTCCTGTTCGTGCTGGCGCGCGTTCAGGACATTGTGGGGAATACCCTTTTCCGTCAGCATCGCGCTGAACATCTCGGATTTTTCGATCGACGTGGTGCCGACCAGCACGGGCTGGCCTTTTTCGTGGGCCGCTTTGATCTCTTCGATCATGGCTGCAGACTTTTCGGTGCCAGTGCGGTATACGCGGTCGTCTTCGTCAACGCGGGCAATTGGACGGTTTGTCGGTACTTCGACTACACCCAAACCATAGATTTCACGGAATTCCTCGGCTTCTGTCAGGGCGGTGCCGGTCATGCCTGCCAACTTGTTGTACAGACGGAAATAATTCTGGAAGGTCACGCTGGCCAGCGTCACATTCTCAGGCTGGATTTTGACGCCTTCTTTGGCCTCGATCGCCTGATGCAGCCCCTCGGACAGACGACGGCCCGACATCATACGGCCGGTAAATTCGTCGATCAGCACGACCTCATTGTCGCGCACGATGTAATCTTTGTCCTTTTGGAACAGGGTGTGCGCCCGCAAACCCTGGTTGACGTGGTGCACAATCGAGGTGCTTTCCGGATCATAAAGGGTCATGCCCTCTTCAATCAGACCACGCGCCAAAAGCTGCTCTTCGAGAAACTCGTTGCCTTCTTCGGTGAAGGATACATTGCGGGTTTTCTCGTCGACCGAATAGTGGCTGGGGTCCAGCAACGGGATCACGGCGTCAATGGTCTGGTACAGTTCCGACCGGTCATCCAACGGACCCGAGATAATCAGCGGCGTGCGTGCTTCGTCGATCAGAATACTGTCGACCTCGTCCACAATCGCGAAATTGTGACCACGCTGGACCATCTGATTCAGCTCGCTTTTCATATTGTCGCGCAGATAATCGAACCCGAGTTCGTTGTTGGTGGCGTAAGTCACGTCACAGGCATAGGCCGCGCGTTTGTTGTCTTCGCCCATCCCATTCCAGGCACAGCCACTGGTCAGGCCGAGGTGGGTAAACACCTTGCCCATCCATTCGGCGTCACGTTTGGCAAGGTATTCGTTAACCGTCACCACATGCACGCCCTTGCCTGTCAGCGCATTCAGATAGGCCGCGAAGGTGGCAGTCAGGGTCTTGCCCTCACCCGTCTTTTGTTCGGCGATATTGCCGCGGTGCAGGAAAATCGCACCCATCAACTGGGTATCGAAGGCCCGCAAGCCCAGAGCACGACGGGCCGCTTCACGGCAGTTTGCAAAGGCTTCGGGCAGAAGGTCATCAAGGCTTTCGCCCTCAAGCGCCCGTTTGGCCAGTGCTTCGGTTTTATCCTTCAAACCTTCGTCGCTCAGCGCCTCGAATTCAGGCTCCAACGCGTTGATCTGCTCGACCAGCGGCCGCACCGATTTGATCAAGCGATCATTGGGCGTGCCAAAGACCTTTTTGGCGATTGTTCCGATACCGAGCATGCGTTCTCCAGCCGATCTTGTGTCAGGTTGCGCAGCATCTGCTTGTCGGCGCCACGTGCAGCCCATAGATACAGGGTCAAGCCGATCCTGGCCGCGCCCATAGGGCGATGTAAGGGTCACATGAAACCGTGTCAATGTCGCGTCCGGCCACGAGGGGTCGCAGAACACGCGGCAACAACTGAACAGGACCATTCCATGCTGAAACGCTTTGCCATTCTGCCCGCCATTGCGGTCGCACTTACCTTATCCCAACCGCTGCACGCGCAGGATGAAACACCTTCCTTGTCTACCGTGGTCGCCAATGTAGACGGCGTCGAAATCACCTTGGGCCACATGCTGGTGGCCAAGGCCACCCTGCCCCAGCAATACCAGCAACTGCCCGACGAAGTGCTGTTTCCCGGCATCCTCGACCAATTGGTCCAGCAGACCGCGCTGGAACAAAGCTTTGAGGGTGACCTGCCCAAGCGCGTTGAATTGTCGATGGAAAACGAGCGCCGTTCGCTGGTCGCGGGCGAAGCCATCGAGAAAATTCTGGCCACAGCCGTAACCGACGAAGCACTACAAGCCGCATATGACGCGACATATGCCAACGCCGAGCCGACCAAAGAATTCAACGCCAGCCACATTCTGGTAGAAACCGAAGAAGAAGCCAAAGCGTTGGTTGAAGAGCTGAAAGGCGGCGCCGATTTCGCAGCCACAGCGCGCGAAAAATCAACAGGCCCGTCGGGGCCCGGTGGCGGTTCGCTGGGTTGGTTCGGGCCGGGCGCGATGGTGCCCGAATTCGAAACTGCCGTTGCGACAATGGAAGCGGGCGAGATTTCCGATCCGGTACAGACACAGTTTGGCTGGCACGTGATCAAACTGAATGAAGTGCGCAACGCCGAAGCACCCGCAATGGAAGACGTCCGCACCGAACTTGAGCAGCAAGTGCGCTCGGAGGCGGTGACAGCCGCCGTTGATGCGCTTGTGGCCGACGCCGATGTGAACCGCGATGGCGCCGACGGTATCGACCCATCGGTTCTCAGCACTCTGACATTGGGCGAATAACGATGGCTGGCAAAACCGCACTGTCCCCGCTAGCGCCCGCACGCTTTCCCGATCTGCCTGTGGTGGACGGTGTGACTTTTGCCACGATCGCCGCCGGCGTCCGATATGCCGGACGCTCCGACGTGATGCTGGCCAAACTGGTGCCCGGCACGACCATCGCAGGCGTGTTCACCCGTTCGTCGACCCGCGCGGCGCCGGTTTTGGATTGTCAGGCAAAACTGGGTGGTGATCCGGCTGGCGGTGCGGCCATCCTTGTAAACTCGGGCAATGCCAATGCATTTACCGGCAAACATGGCGCTGAATCTGTCTCTGCCATCGTCGAGGCCGTCTCAATCAATTGTGGCGTGCCCTCTGTGCGTGTCTTTACTTCGTCTACAGGAGTCATAGGCGAACCGCTGCCCCATGACCGCGTGGTGGACAAACTGCCCGATCTGAACGACGCATTGCGCGAGGACGGCATCTCGGACGCTGCCCGCGCGATCATGACCACGGACACCTACCCCAAGGGTGCTGTGGAAACCATCGAGATGGACGGTCAGACCATTACCATCGTGGGCATCGCGAAAGGATCGGGCATGATTGCGCCCGATATGGCGACGATGCTGGTCTATATCTTTACAGATGCACGGATCGCACAGGACAACCTGCAAGCAATCGTGTCCACCTCCTCCGACCTGACGTTCAACTGCATCACCGTAGACAGTGACACTTCCACGTCCGACAGCGTGATAATGGCAGCCACCGGCGCCTCGGGCGTCGACGTGACAGGTGACGCCAGCTTTGCCGACGCCGTACACCGGCTGATGCAGGATCTGGCGTTTCAGGTCGTCCGTGACGGCGAAGGGGCTACCAAGTTCGTTGAAATTACCGTGTCTGGCGCAGACACCTCCGCCAATGCCAAAATCCACGCGATGGCCATCGCAAACTCGCCGCTGGTGAAAACCGCGATCGCAGGTCAAGATCCCAACTGGGGCCGCGTTGTCATGGCCATCGGAAAATCCGGCGCACCGGCAGACCGCGACCTGCTGAGCATCCGATTTGGCGACGTGGTCGTAGCCGAAGATGGCTGGGTCAGCCCGCAATACTCCGAAGCTGACGCCGCCGCGCACATGAAGGGCAACGAGATCAACATCGCCGTTGATCTGGGTCTGGGCGAGGCCACGGCCACCGTCTGGACCTGCGACCTGACCCACGCCTATATCGACATCAACGCCGACTACCGGTCCTAAGATGAAGGTTGTGCTTGTTTCGGCTGTTGCCCTGATCGACGTGGATGGGCGCGTGCTGTTGGCACAGCGTCCAGAGGGTAAATCGATGGCTGGTATGTGGGAATTTCCGGGCGGCAAGGTCGAAACGGGCGAAACGCCCGAGGCGGCCCTAATCCGTGAATTATACGAAGAGTTGGGGATCGAGACATGGCAAAGCTGTCTCGCTCCCCTGACTTTTGCCAGCCACAGCTATGACGATTTCCACCTTCTGATGCCGCTGTTCGCCTGCCGCAAGTGGGGCGGAACACCGATGTCAAAAGAGAACCAAGCGTTGAAATGGGTCAGGCCAAATGACCTTAAATCCTATCCAATGCCCGCTGCTGACGTTCCGTTGATCCCGATTTTACGCGATTGGCTGTAAAAAACGGGGCCAAATGTCATCGATTTGGAAAGGATCACCCCTTTTTTCATTTTTTGTAATTTTCTCATGACATAATTTAAAAACTGCCTCTTAATAGAGCTGTGTTTAACACGGGGGAGAGAAAATTATGCTGAAAACGATTTTGCTGGGCAGTTGCGTGTTCGTTCAGGGCAGATTTGTGGCGATGCTGCCAGATGGCCGCATGAGCGTGGATGTCGATGGGCGCGTTTTTTCGGGTGCGCCGGTCAGCCCCGCAATCTGAACCGAACTCACGAAAAAGAAAAAGGGACGGCTCTTGCGGGCCGTCCCTTTTTTTAGGGGCCTATATACTTAACTAGCCAAAAATGGCTTGACGCAAGATCGGCTCTTGGCTAGTTTAATCTCAACAAGAGAGATTAGGCCCATGACTGATACACTTAGCACATTTGAGTTCTTCCAGAAATTCCCGAATGAGGAAGCGGCCCGTCTCTTTTTCGAAAAGCGCCGCTGGAATGATGAACCTGTCTGCGGTCACTGCGGTTCAGTCTCCGTTACGGAGTGCAAAGATCACAAGCCAATGGCTTATCGCTGCAAGGATTGCCGCAAACATTTCAGCGTCCGCACAGGCACCGTGTTGGCAGAGAGCCGCCTTCCCCTACTCAAGTGGCTGTTGGCTATCTACATGCTCACCAGTGCCCGCAAGGGTATCCCCAGCACCCAGATGGCCCGCGAATTGGGCGTCACCCAGAAAACCGCATGGTTCCTTGCACAGCGCATCCGCGAAACATGGATGAACGGCAACAACGACAAAATGGACGGTCAGGTTCAGGTCGATGAAACCTATGTTGGCGGCAAAGAAAAGAACAAACACGCCGACAAGAAGCTTCACGCTGGTCGCGGCGCTGTCGGCAAGACCGCAGTGGTCGGTATGCGTGACCAGAATGGCGTGGTTCGCGCCAATCCGGTAAAGCGCACCGATGCCGCAACGCTGGTTGGCTTCGTGCAGGACAACGCACCCGTAGGCGGCGAAGTCGTCACAGATGAATTCCGCGCCTACAATGGCCTTGCCGCCAAGGGCTACACCCACAAGACAGTTCGTCACTCCGCTGGTGAGTATGTTCGTGATATGGCCCACACAAACGGCATTGAAAGCTTCTGGTCATTGCTTAAGCGCGGCTACATCGGCGTTTACCACTACATGAGCGAAGACCATCTGCACCGCTATATCAATGAGTTCTCGTTCCGCCACAACACTGCCAAGGTTGGCACAATTAACTTCATCAACATGACGATTGACCGGATGGTTGATAAGCGTCTGACCTATAAGGACCTGATTAATGGCTAAAATCCCAGAAAAGATTGACCCAATAGACGCCGCTTTCGAGGATGTTGTTGATGCCGTGGCACCTAAGGCTGACAACGGAAAGATGAAGGCGCCAACGCCTTTGCCCGCATTCGATATGCCTGATGAGGTTCCCGTTGCAATCGTTAAGGGTAAAATGAGTATCGCAGACGTCGAGATTGACTGCGTTGTTCTAGCTGATGAGACGCGGCTAATATCCGACCGTGGCGTAAGCAAGGCGATGGGAACTAAGCGTGGCGGTTCTCACTGGCTTCGCAAGAAAGAGGATGGCGCCTTAAACTTGCCGCCTTATCTATCCGCTAACAACCTAAGGCCATTTATTCCCAATGATTTGATATACATACTGACCCATCCCGTTCAGTACAAAGCCACCAAGTCAGGCGCCATAGGTAACGGATTGTTGGCTACTGCCTTTCCCAAGGTTCTCAGGGTCTGGCAGGAAGCATATGATGCTGGCGCCTTAAAGCCTGTCCAATACCACATAGGGCAGCAAGCGAAGAGATTGCTTGAAGGACTTGATGAGGTCGCCATCGTCGCATTGATCGACGAGGCGACGGGTTATCAAGAGATCAGGCGCCATGACGCCCTACAGCAAATTCTATCGGCTTACGTATTGCCAGAACATCGCCCATATCTGCAAAGCGTTCCAAAAGAGTTCTTCGATGAGTTGTATCGCGTTTACGGCTGGGAGAGACGTTCGGACAACCGGGGACCGCGATACGCGGGCAAACTTCTACGACAGCTTATCTATGAACAACTCCCTGACCCCGTGCTGCCCCAGTTGGACAAGGAAAACCCTACGGACAGCAATTATCAACGGAAGAGAAAGCACTTTCAGCACCTGACGGTGGACGTGGGGAAAAACCACCTTCAATCCCAACTGGCTGGCGTGATGGCGCTTTTGCGTGCCTCACCTGCAAACAATCCAAGCGCATTTAAAGCGCTGTTTAAACGCGCGTATGGCGACCAGATGGAATTCGACCTAGGGGAAGATTAATTAATGGAGAACAAAAAGAGACTCGACTCACTGACTGCCGATTCGATACAAGAAGGAAGACGGCTACCGTCATACTCCTTAGCACCTGAACCGCCCTTGATGCGCGGCGAGGGCGTAGGGTGCGCCTTCGGAGCGTTGGACTGCTTTCCAACAATCCACATAGGAGGTGCCTTAGATGGTAACTTGCAGTTGGCCGAAACCGGTGAGTGTATGCTCATATATCCGGTTCCGGTTGGGTAGATGGGAGCGCGTAATTTCGCATTGCCGCTCTTGGCCGCGTCGTTAATGGGTTGCAGCCCTAGACGCTTGTAAGAAGATGGTAGCCGTCACCTCTTAACAAAATGAGTACAAAACGAGGACTCGACTGTCCAGAGAAACCGTTCTAGCCGTTATGGCGTAAGTCGAACCCGCATTCGTGGCTAGTTAAGTATATAGGCCCCTTTTTTTATTTGTTTGAGCAGATGGATCACGCAAGTGTGCGTGTCACCTCTTCGCGCTCGAAAATCTCGATCACATCGCCTTCGCGAATGTCGTCGTAGTTTTCGAACGCCATACCGCATTCCTGACCGGACTGCACATCGGACACTTCGTCTTTGAAGCGCTTCAGCGTTTTCAGCGTGCCCTCGTGAACCACAACGTTGTCGCGCAGCAGACGCACACCAGCACTGCGACGTGCGACGCCTTCGGTGACCAGACAGCCCGCGACCTTGCCGATACCCGTGACCTTGAAGACCTCTTTGATGTTGGCATAGCCAATAAAGTTCTCTTTGATCTCGTTGCTCAGCAGGCCGGAGGCGGCCGCTTTTACATCGTCCACAAGGTCATAGATCACCGAATAATAGCGGATCTCGACGCCCTTTTGGTTGGCGGTGTTGCGTGCCGATGCGTTGGCCCGCACGTTAAAGCCCATGATCGGCGCACCCGATGCCTCGGCCAGACCCACGTCGGTCTCTGTGATGGCACCAACACCCGAGTGCAGCACGCGCACGCGCACCTCGTCGTTGCCGATTTTCTCCATTGCCTGAACGATCGCTTCGGCGGAGCCCTGAACATCTGCTTTCACCAAAATCGGCAATTCGCTGACATTCTCGTTTTCCTTGGCGTTCGCCATCAGCTGTTCCAGCGTCGTGGCGGCACCGGCGGCGGCCCGTTTGTCCTTGGCGGCTTTCTCGCGATATTCAGCGATTTCGCGCGCTTGGGCTTCGGTCGATGTCACGTTCAGAACGTCACCCGCTTCGGGTGTTCCATTCAGGCCCAGGACCTCGACAGGCACCGATGGGCCCGCTTCCTTGATACGCTCGCCCTTGTCGTTGATCAGCGCACGGACCTTGCCGTACTGCTCGCCCACAACAAAGATGTCGCCCTGACGCAATGTCCCGTTCTGGATCAAAACCGTGGCAACAGGGCCGCGGCCCACGTCCAGCTGCGCCTCAATCACGGCACCTTGGGCGGCGCGATTCGGGTTTGCTTTCAGCTCCAGCAGTTCGGACTGCAACGCGATAGCTTCCAACAGATCGTCCAAGCCGTCGCCATTGATGGCCGACACTTCAACGTCCTGCACTTCGCCCGACATTTTCTCGACGATGACTTCGTGCTGCAACAGATCGGTGCGCACTTTGTCAGGGTTTGCACCCGGTTTGTCGATTTTGTTGATCGCAACAATCATCGGAACCTTAGCGGCCTTGGCGTGGTTGATCGCCTCGACCGTCTGCGGCATCACGGCGTCATCTGCGGCAACCACCAGAACCACGATGTCCGTCACCTGAGCACCGCGCGAACGCATCGACGTAAACGCCGCGTGACCCGGTGTGTCGAGGAACGACAGGACAGCACCGGTGTCGGTCACAACCTGATAGGCACCGATGTGCTGGGTGATGCCACCGGCCTCGCCTGCGACAACCTTGGCGTTGCGGATTGCATCCAGCAGCGATGTCTTGCCGTGGTCAACGTGGCCCATGATCGTAATGACCGGAGGACGCGGTTGCAGATCTTCGGGTTTGTCTTCGACTTCGTGGATCACCTGCTCGACGTCGGCGTCGGACACGCGGTTCACGGTGTGGCCAAATTCTTCGATGATCAGTTCGGCTGTGTCGGCGTCGATGGTCTGGTTTTGTGTAACCATCATGCCCATCTGCATCAGCGACTTCACAACGTCGCCCACGCGCTCTGCCATACGGTTGGCCAGCTCGGACACAACGATAGCTTCGGGCAGATTGACGGTGCGCGTAACCTTTTCACGCTCGACCGAACCACCCATCGCCTTTTGACGCGCACGCTCTTGCTTGCGCTTCATTGCGGCCATCGAACGTTGACGGCCACCTTCACCACCGGACAGAGCCTGATTCAACGTCAGCTTGCCAGAGCGGCGACCATCGTCAGCGCCCTTGTTGCGGTTGTTGCGCTGATCGGCGTCGCGATCTTTCTTGCGGGCTGTTGCATCCTGCGGCGCGGGGCGCGAAGGCGCAGCGCGCTGCGGCTGTTCGGCAGCAGCAGGCGCCGGTGCGGCAGCCGCTTGTGCGGCGGCTTCAGCCTCGCGCAGCTTGCGCTCTTCCTCTTCGGCCTTCGCCTTAAGGCTTTCTTCGCGATCGCGCTCTTCTTGCTCTTTCGCTTCCTGCTCGGCGCGGCGGCGCTCGCGGTCTTCAGCGCGTGCCTTTTCTTCCGCTTCGCGTGCAGCGGCCTCTTCGACCTCGCGCGACCGTGCAGCTTGAACGGCCTTCAGGCGACGTTCCATTTCCGCATCGGTAATACCTGCGGGACGTTTTGCAGGATCACCCAGCGAAGCACCGCTGGCGCCTCCCTTGGACGCACCTGTCTTGGGCACCACAACGCGCTTGCGTTTGGTTTCGACGACGACGTTCTTGGTCCGCCCGTGGCTGAAACTCTGTTTCACATTCCCCGGACGCGCGCCTCCGCGCAGTCCCAATGTCTTCTTACCGTCTGTATCGCTCATCTAGCTCGTCTATCCTTCCAGATGGCCCCTGCCATCTATGCGTTTGGGCGCAAACCCTTCAGCCTTCGGGCTTCCTCTACAACACGTTGCGTGAGTCCACCAGAGGCGAGCGCCCCATGTATCACAGTTTGACGTCCGAATGCCAAACCCAATTCATCCGCACTAAGCCAGCCAATGTAGCTGCCGTAGTGCGGAGTGCTCAATTTAGTCTTGCCACGGGCCGATCCGTCCACAGCTTGGATCAACACTTCGGCCTCTTCGGTTTGAAGCCAGGTTTTAACCTTTTCATAGCCCGCGACCGCACGGCCGGACTTGCGGGACAGCGCAATCAGGTCGACGACACGCCGCGCCAACTGACGCTCAACCTCGTCTACCAGATCTTCCTGCACCGTGACCTGCATTTTCGCACCACGCGAAAACAGTTTTTTGGTCACGGCCTTTTGTATCGCGTCCCGATCTGCCGCGACATAAATGCCACGGCCCGGCAGTTTGCCCGCAATATCCGGGAAAATCTGCATATCCGGACCAACCACGAACCGGACCAACCCATATTTAGGTTGGACTTCGCCCGTGGCAATGCACTTGCGTTCCGGACCGTCTTCTCGGTCTTTCGAGGCGCCACCGCGTCCCATCAGCTAATCCCGAGACCCGCGATCAGGCCTCGGCCTCCTCGTCTGTATCGTCCGACTCTTCTTCGTCAGACTCCAGTTCGGTCGGGTCAACCCAGCCCAGCAAAACGCGCGCAGTCATGATCATGGTCTGCGCTTCTTCCAGACTGATATCAAAGGGCTCAAGCACGCCATCGTCTTTGACACGCTCGCCATTCACCGTGGTCCAGCCACCAGCCAGTTCCCAGTCAGCGCAGGTAGCAAAGTCTTCCAGCGTTTTGACGTCATCTTTGGCCAGCGCCTCGATCATTTGGGGTGTCAGGCCTTCGAATTCAACCAGACTGTCTTCAACACCCAGCTCACGGGCCGCTGCAAGTGCGGCTTTGTTCTGCTCGGCCAACACGTCACGCGCACGGGCTTGCAGCTCGTTTGCGGTGTCCGAATCGACGCCGTCGATGACCAGCAGTTCGTCCTGCTCGACATAAGCGACCTCTTCGAGGCTGGTGAACCCTTCGGCGACCAGCAGCTGGGCAAAGAATTCATCCAGATCCAGCGTGTCCATGAACAGTTTGGTGCGCAGCTCGAACTCGGCCTGACGGCGGGCCGATTCTTCCGCTTCGGTCATGATGTCGATGTCCAGACCGGTCAACTGCGAGGCCAGACGCACGTTCTGGCCACGACGGCCAATGGCCAGGCTCAGTTGCTCTTCAGGAACCACAACTTCGATCTTGCCCGCTTCTTCGTCCAGAACCACTTTGGACACTTCTGCCGGTTGCAGCGCGTTCACCAAGAATGTGGGCTGGTCGTCGTTCCACGGAATAATATCAATCTTTTCGCCTTGAAGCTCGTTCACGACGGCCTGAACACGGCTGCCGCGCATACCAACGCAGGCACCGACAGGGTCAATCGAGTTATCATAGCTTATCACGGCAATCTTGGCGCGCGAACCGGGGTCGCGGGCGACTGCCTTGATCTCGATAATGCCATCATAGATTTCGGGCACTTCCATCTTGAACAGCTCGGCCATGAACTCGGGCGCGGTCCGCGACAGGAAAATCTGCGGCCCGCGTTGCTCGCGGCGCACGTCCTTGATGTAGACGCGGATACGATCGTTCGGGCGATAGCTTTCGCGGCCGATCTTTTCGTTCCGGCGCAAAATCGCCTCGCCTGCGCCGACATCGACGATGACGTTGCCATATTCCTCGCGCTTGACCAGACCGTTGATGATCGTGCCTGCGCGGTCTTTGAATTCTTCGTACTGGCGGTCACGTTCGGCTTCGCGGACCTTTTGCAGGATCACCTGCTTGGCAGACTGCGCAGCGATCCGACCCATTTCTACGGGGGGCACTTCTTCGACAAAAGTGTCACCGACCTTGGGGTCGTCCATGTATTCCTTGGCTTGCGCGACCGTGAATTCCGACTGGTAGTTTTCCAAATCATCCTCTTCGACCACGGTACGCACACGGGTAAAGGTGGCGCGACCGGTCTTGCGGTCGATGGCAACACGAATGTCCATCTCTGCGCCATAGCGGCTTTTGGCAGCACGGGCGAGCGACTCTTCCATCGCCTCGATGACCAGACCGGGGTCGATCATCTTTTCGCGGGCAACAGCCTCGGCGGTTTGCAGCAGCTCAAGCTGGTTTGCAGATGTAATAGCCATCAGTCTTTCTCCTCATCGGACCCTTCGGTCTCAATATCGTCAAATGCATCTTCATTCAGAACGCCCGCCTGTTTGCGTTGGCGCAGCATCTCTTTGATCAGGTCGTCGGTCAGCACCAGTTTGGCATCGCTGAGCCATTCAAACTTCAGGCCGATCGTGCCCTCTTCGATGTTAATCAGAACCTCGTCATCCTCGACACCGGCCAACTCGCCCTTAAAGCGGCGGCGACCGTCGATCAGCTCGTCGGTTTCCAGCTTCGCCTCATAGCCTTCGAAGGTCGCAAAGTCCTTCAGGCGGGTCAGCGGGCGGTCGATACCGGGGCTGGAGACTTCCAGCGTGTAGGTATCCAGAATCGGGTCTTCGACGTCCAGTGTGGCGCTGACGGCGGTCGAGATTTCAGCCAGATCATCCACCTCGATCCCGCCTTCGGGACGTTCGGCCATGATCTGCAGAATCGATTCCTTGCCACTCATCAGACGGACGCGCACCAGTTCAAACCCCAAATCCTCGATCACCGGAGTGATGATCTCGGCCATGCGGCGGTCGATGGCGGCTTTGGCTATCAGGTCATTTACGGTCACGTGATCATTTCCAAGCACATTCAAGCGGACACAAAAAAACGGGCGCGCGGCCCGTTGCTCTTTCTCGGTGGAGCGTCGGGTTTGGACCCCAGCGCGCCGCTGTTGAAGGGCATATACGCCGAGGTGGCCGCAACTGCAAGCCCCCTTGATCTACACCCGCCACCAGCGTTCGGCCATGCGCAGATCATCCAGCGCGTGCCGTGTGCCAATTTCCGCCGGAACACCAATGTCGCGATGCACGATTTGCTGGCAGCGCGCGGCATCGGGCAGGTGCATAAAGGCGCGGTCGTCCGCCAGCACATCTGCGCCTGACACGTCGGCGGCGTCCACCAGACCGGCTCGCAGCGCTTCGGCGCGGACCTCTTGGGCGGGGATCGACACAAACTCGACCGTGTCGAACCACCCCGCGCGTGCGCTCTTGTAGTGGTCGGGCACCCGCGCGCCGATGAACTGGCGGCCCGCATCAAATTTCTGCACGCGGTACAGCCCTGTGCCCACACCCTGCGCCCGCGCATCGGCATCCACCGGACGGATCAGCACACCTGACAAAACATAGGGCAGATCGGCCTGCGCCTGCACCAGCCGCACTACAACGCGCGTCGTGCCATCGGCGCGCACACTGCCGTCCACGTATGGCGCCAAACTGGTCACAGCATCCTGCGCCCGCAGCGGATTGCCGTCATGAAACATCACACCCGGGCGCAGATCAAACGCCCAAGTCTGGCCGCCATCCGAACCCGACCAACCGGTCGCCAGCGCACCGCGCAAACTGCCATCAGCGGCCACTTCGGTCAGCGCCTCGAACACCGTGTGCTGCGCGGCCATCATGAACAAACCGTTTGGCGCCAAATCCCAACCATCATTGCGCGACGCCCCCGAAAGGGCCGCCCGCAACCGACCACCAGAGCGCGGCACAATCTGCGCCTGCACGCCTGTCGCCGCCAGCAACGCGGCAGCCGCACCCGAAGCAAACAATGCACGACGGTCCATGCGTTTCATACGTGCTGCTCCGTCTGGCCGATACGATCCATTGTGCGCACCAGCTCCGAACTGATCCCGGGCTCGGACAGCGCATGCCCCGCATTGCGGATCATCTTGAGATTGCCCTTGGGCCACTTCTGCACGATGGCATAGGCGCTTTGCGGTGGGCAGATCATGTCATATCGTCCCTGCACCACGGTGCCCGGGATATCGGCAATCCTGTCCATATTGGCCAAAATCTGGCCATCGAACTCTAAAAACCCGTTGTTTATGAAATAGTGGTTCTCAAGCCGCGAAAACGCCCGCGCATATTCTCCCGGCGCTTCACCACCGGTGCCAGTGCTGTGAATCGACGCCAGCGTATTTTCCCACGATGCCCAAGCACGCCCGAATTTGGTTTCCACCATCCGGTCCCCGCTGAACAGCCGCTTGTGATAGGCCGCCACCAAATCGCCCCGCTCGTCCTCGGGGATTGGGGCGATGAACCGCGCCCAAACCTCGGGCCAGAATTTGCCTGCGCCGCCGCCGTAGAACCAGTCGATCTCGGCCTTGGTCATGGTGAATACGCCACGCAGCACCAGATCGCGGACGCGGCCGGGATGGGTCTGCGCATAGATCAGCGCCAGCGTGGCACCCCAACTGCCACCAAAGGCGATCCAGTTGTCGATGCCCAGTGCACTACGGATCACTTCGATGTCGCGCACCAGATGCCATGTTGTGTTGTTTTCGATCGCTGCATAGGGGCGCGACCGCCCGCAGCCACGCTGATCGAACAGCACCACACGAAACACAGCAGGATCGAAATACCGCCGCATCGCAGGGCTGCATCCGCCACCGGGACCACCATGCAAAACAACGACAGGAATCCCTGACGGATTGCCGCATTGCTCGACATAAATCTTGTGCCCGTCGCCCACATCCATCATCCGATGGTCGAACGGGTCAACCGGCGGGTACAGATATTGCACTGCGCGTTTTTGATCCGGGTACTTGTCCATGACCGTCCTATATAGGGTGCAAGGAACAATTGAGCATATGGAGAGCAGAATGCAAGCGCATCACGGCACCGTAGATCCCGCAGAGGTCGCTAAATTCGAGGCAATGGCCGCCGAGTGGTGGGATCCCACGGGTAAATTCAAGCCACTGCACATGCTGAACCCCTGCCGGCTGGATTATATCACCACCCAGATCGCCGCCGAATTCGACCGCGATCTGAATATGCCCGACGCCTTTGCGGGCCTGCGCATTCTGGACATCGGTTGTGGTGGCGGATTGCTGGCCGAACCGATGGCACGGCTTGGGGCCGAGGTTGTGGGTGCAGATGCCGCTGCGGGCAATATACCCGTGGCACAGGTTCATGCCCAGCAATCGGGATTGCAAATCGACTATCGCCACACCACCGCCGAGGATATGGCGGCGGCGGGTGAACAGTTCGATGCCGTATTGAACATGGAAGTGGTCGAACACGTATCGGACCCGCTGGCCTATCTGACCGCGTGCCACGCGTTGCTGAAACCCGGCGGCTTGCACATTTGTTCCACGTTGAACCGCAACCCGAAATCCTTTGCGATGGCGATCATCGGGGCCGAACACATCATGCGCTGGCTGCCCAAGGGCACCCACGAATGGTCCAAGTTCATCACACCGGACGAGCTGTTTGATTTGCTGAAGCAGGCGGGGCTTGATCCTGTGGATCGTCAGGGATTCGTTTTCAACCCGCTCACTTGGGCTTGGCGGCTGTCTGAACGTGATCTAAGCGTGAACTATGTTACGGCCAGCGTGAAGCCACGCTAAGCCTTGTCAGTCAGCTGGTTGCGCAATTCGCGCAGGGTGGGAATGGCCGCACGCACCTGTTCTTCGCCCACTTTGTCCACCAGATCGCGAAATAGCGGCGCAATGGCGGACACCGCCGCTTCGCGAGCTTGCGCGCCTGCGGGGCTGATCGCCACCAGCTTGCGCCGCGCATCGTCCCAGTCGGGACGAATGTGGACATAGCCCTGCCATTGCAGCTTGCGCAACGTGTTGGTCATTGCCCCGCGTGTCACGTTGAACGTCTCGGCCAGTTGCGCGGGCGTGCGTTCGCCGTGGTGCCACGCCAGACTGTTCAGAACCGAAAAATGCGAGATTTCCATACCTTTGGGCAGCACCCGTCCCAGACGGTTGCGTACAGTCTGATCGGCGGCCAAAACCTCGCTGAACAGCGCGATGGCCAATGCGTCCTTGTCTTGGGTCATGTGGTCACTGGTACATCATGGTCCGTCAAATTCACGGGCGTTTTCCAGCGCCGGAATACGGCGTCGGGCGTCCGCGACCCTGTCAATTTCCAGATCGAACACCCGGAAACCGGGGTCCGTTCCTGCATCCACTACTACATCGCCCCATGGGTCAATCACAAGGGAATGGCCGAAAGTGCTGCGCTGGGGACCCGACGTCGCGCGATGTGTGCCGGTCTGCGCGGGCGCCAGAACCCACGCACCGCTTTCAATCGCGCGGGCCCGCAGCAGGCTGTGCCAATGTGCAGCACCCGTGACCGGCGAAAACGCCGAAGGATAGACCAGAACCTGCGCACCCGCCTGTACCAAAGCCCGCGACAGATGACCAAAACGCATATCATAGCAGATGGCCATGCCCAACCGGAGCTCTGGCAGATCAGCGACCACCGCCCGACGGCCCGGCCGGTAGCCCGCAGATTCGCGATAGGTTTCGCCCTCTGCGATTTGCACGTCGAACATATGTATCTTGTCGTAACGCGCCCGGATCCCGCCATCCGGTCCGATCAGAAACTGGCGGTTGGCAAAGCGCCCGTCGGGATCGTCTGTCTTGACCGCAAGCGAGCCGATCAGCAGCCAAATGCCAAGCGTGACGGCCTCGGCCCGCAGACCGGCCAGCGTGATATCCGATGCTTCGTCCTGCAAAACTGCCCGCTGGCGATCGCGATTGGTCGAGATGCAGTTTGTCACCTCGGGCGTCAACACAAACTGCGCGCCATCAGCCACGGCTGCACGCAGAAGTGCCGTGGTCTCGATCAAATTAGCCGCCGGATCATCCCCGACGTTCAGTTGCAGCAGGGCGGATTTCATCAGGCAGCCAGTAGCGCATCCAGTTTACCCTGACGTTCCAAGGCAAAAAGATCGTCACAACCTCCGACATGATCATCACCGACAAAAATTTGCGGAACGGTGCGGCTGCCATTGGCGCGCTGGACCATCTCGGCCTTACGCTCGGGGTTGGACATCACGTCGAATTCCAGAAAGTCCACGCCCTTTTGGTTCAGCAACTGTTTGGCTCGGTGGCAAAAACCGCAAATGGGCGTCGTGTAGATTTCAACAGGTTTCATGTTGGTATCCTCGATATAGGTCAGTTGTCCAATATCTAGGTCTCTTTGGTCACGCGCGCCAGTGCGACCATGCACACCCGCCCTGCGCCGGACGCATGAACGGTTCGGGTCGCTTCGGCCAGTGTCGCACCCGATGTCATCACATCATCAACCAACAGCACTGCCCTGCCTGCAGCGATCCAGTGCGTGCGCGACGGGTTCAGCTTCAGCGCACCGTCCAGCATGGCCCGCCGCTGTGTCCGGTCCAACCCATCCAGACTGCGCGTGCGACGGGTACGCAGCAGCAAGTCGGGGCAATAGGGCAGTTCCAGCCGCTTTGCCAACGCGCTGGCCAAAAGCGCAGACTGATTGTACCGCCGCTTGAGCATCCGCGTCCAATGCAGCGGCACGGGAACCACCAGCATGTTCGGCACAACGATATCGCGCACCGCATGGGCCATCCAGCCCGACGCGGGCACTGCAACCTCTTGTTTATCTGCGTGTTTCAGCCCCAGAACCAGCGTCCGCGCCCGATCCTGATACACCAGCGCCGCACGCCCCTGATCCCACGGTGGCGGGTCACGCAGACAGGAATCGCAATGTGCCACATCCACGCCTTGTTGCCCCGGCAAAGGTGCCCCACATGAATCACAGATCGCCCCACCCACAAAAGGCGTGTCGCGCCAGCAGCTACCGCACAGGCCAAAGTCGTCGTTGACCACGGTGCCACAGCCAAGACACCGCGCCGGATAGAGAAGGGAAAGGGCTGTTTGTAACCGCGTCGCAACCATTCTATCTAAGCTCCATGAACGCACCCGCACCCTTGACCGACACCGCCGCATTGACGGCGCACCGCCACCGGACACGGGCCGATGCCCTGTTCCTGCACCATACGGCACGCGATGAAATTCAGGATCGGCTGGAACTGGTTAACAGGTCGTTTACGAAGGCCGCCGTGGTCACGGGCTTTCCACAGGTCTGGGGGACTTTAGTTCCGGATTGTACGGTTGCTTCCGATCAGGAAACATTGGATCTGCAGCCGGCTTCGCATGATCTGGTGGTTCATGCGATGGGTCTGCACTGGGCCAATGATCCTGTGGGTCAGTTGATCCAATGCCACCGCGCGCTGAAACCGGACGGCCTGTTTCTGGGTGTGTGTTTCGGTGGTCAAACCCTGAACGAACTGCGTGCCTGTCTGGCCGAGGCCGAAGTAGCGATAACCGGCGGCCTCAGCCCGCGCATCGCGCCCATGGGCGAAGTCCGCGATCTTGGCGCGCTACTGCAACGTGCAGGCTTTGCCCTGCCGGTGGCGGATGTTCTGACCCAGCGGGTGGACTATAAATCCCCCCTGCATCTGATGCATGACCTGCGTGCGATGGGCGAAACCAACGCCCTGACCGGGCGGCTGCGCAAACCCACGCGCAAAGCGGTGATGATGGATGCGGTCGCGCGCTATCAGTCTGCCTTTGGTACAGATACGGGCCGTATCCGTACAACATTCGATCTGGTATTTCTGGCCGGATGGGCGCCCGACCCCAGCCAGCCCAAGGCGTTGCGCCCCGGATCGGCACAACAACGGCTTGCAGATGCGCTCAATGTCGCAGAACGCCCCTTGTCAGATTGAACTTGCGCCAAAACCCTCTATGTCTCGGTCGACCCGAACAGCGGAAGATCTTATGCCTGACACTCAGACCATTGCCCAGCGTCCTGCCCATGCAGCGCCAGACCATCCGGCCATCCCCGCCGAGCGCGTCGGCGTGTTGCTGGCCAATTTGGGCACGCCGGACGGCTATGACTATTGGTCGATGCGCCGCTATCTTAGCGAATTCCTGTCTGACCGCCGCGTCATCGATTATTCGCCGTGGCTGTGGCAACCCCTGTTGCAGACGGTGATTCTGACGAAGCGCCCCTTCAGTTCCGGGGCCGCATATAAGTCCATCTGGAACGAAGCTGAAAACGAAAGCCCGCTGCTGACCATCACCAAGGCGCAGACAGCCAAGATCGCCCAAGCCATGAAAAGCCGCTTTGGCGATACGGTGATGGTTGATTATTGCATGCGCTATGGCAACCCGTCGACCGAGTCGAAAGTACGTGCTTTGACCGAAGCGGGCTGCCGCAAGATCTTGTTTTTCCCGCTGTATCCGCATTACGCTGGCGCCACATCGGCCACCGCCAATGACGCGTTCTTTAGCGCCCTGCAGAAAGAAACATGGCAGCCTGTTGCGCGTACCGTTGCGCCCTACTTTGATCGCGCGGATTATATCGACGCGCTGGCCCAATCTATCGAACGTGGCTATGCGCAAATGGACCAACGGCCCGATATTCTGCTGTGTTCCTATCACGGCGTACCACAGCGCTATCTGATGCAGGGCGATCCCTATCATTGCCAGTGTCAGAAAACGACACGCCGGCTGAAAGAACGGCTGGGCTGGGACGACACCGAGATTATGACGACCTTTCAGTCAAAGTTCGGCCCAGAGGAATGGTTGCAACCCTATACGGTCGAAGAAGTGGCGCGGCAGGCCAAAGCCGGCAAGAAAAGCATCGCGGTCTGCGCCCCTGCGTTTTCGGCTGACTGCATCGAGACGCTGGAAGAGATCAACGAAGAGATTCGCGAAAGTTTCGAGCACGCAGGCGGCGAAAGCTTTACCTATATTCCGTGTCTGAACGACGATCCCGCGCACATTCAGGCGCTGTCGAACGTGATTGAGGAAAACCTGCGCGGCTGGCTGGTCTAGCCGCGCCCAAGTGCCGTTAGACCTCAGCCCCGCAGCAATTCAAATTTCAGACATAAAAAAGGCGGCACCGAAGTACCGCCTTCTCTATTGGTATGAAGCGTCGCTTAGTCAGCAACAGCTGCAGCCACCAGTGCCAGAAGCAGCAGGGGCAGCAGGATGCCGGCAGACGAAGAAGTAGCTTCTTCAACCACGACGGGTGCTTCGATAATCGGATCGGCAGGAGCGCCGGCGAATGCGGTAGTTGCAGCAGCTGTCAGAGCGGCGGCGAGAACGAGTTTTTTCATGTTAACCTCCAGAAAAAGCGCGCCAGCAATTGTGCGGACGCGCACCCAAGACTTACCTCGTATCTCGTTGTAAACAGCAAATAAGGGTGATTGCAAACCCACATTGCCGCACAAAGGCCGCTAATCAGTCCGATGTCGTCAAATTAGCAACACTTGTGTGCCCACTTTCGCCATCGCGAATAGCTCTTGAATATGCTCGTTGTACAAACCGATGCATCCGTTGGACGAACGGCGGCCAATTTTGCGTGTGTCATGCGTTCCGTGAATACGATAATAGGTCCAGCTCAGGTACAAAGCGTGCGTTCCCAATGGGTTATCTGGGCCGGGGCCGATAAAATCGGGCCATTCGGGGTTGCGCTGCAACATCGACGGGGTCGGCCGCCAGCTGGGGCCTGTCACCTTTTGCACAACACTTGTACGACCGCGACGGGTCAGATCTTCGGTCAGCGGAACGCTGGAGGGGTACAATTTATAAACGGAACGGTCTTCGCTCCAGTAGTGTACCGCGCGACTGTCAATATCGACCAGAATTGCACCGTTTTTCAGGTTGTCGAAATAGGGCTGCCAATCCAGCGTCCGAAAGCTGGAAACGTTGCGGCGCACGGACTGTGTCGGATCACGCTCTGCCTGACCGGCAGGAATCTGTGCCAAAGCCGGTGTTGAAAGCAACGCGGCAGAGCCCGCCAAAAAGGCACGGCGGTTCTTGAAATCAAAGCGCTTGCTGGACATTGCATGTCCTCCTGTTGAGCGGATGCTGTATTTGCCCTTGTATATATGGCGCGAAAGACGCAGTCGCAATTCAAACAACTGTCATCTGGCAAGCTCACGCCTATGTGCGTTTGAATTGCCACGCGTGGCACTGTATTCCAATTCGAAACCAATCCTACTGGAGCCTGTCATGATCCGTATTATTTCCCTGCTGCTGGCGGGCCTTCTGGTCCTCAGCGCCTGCGCGGTGCCCCCGTCGCAACCCACGATGACCTCGGATGGGCAATCAGCACCAAAACTCTACCGCATCCGTGCGGGGGACACATCAAAACTGCAATACCGTATGCTTGATTCGGTCAACGCCCTGCGTCAGGCCCAAGGGGCCGCACCAGTTGAGTTGAACCCGCAATTGAACGCGGCC
The DNA here is from genome assembly GCF_002222635.1 of Pseudosulfitobacter pseudonitzschiae. Taxonomy (NCBI): domain Bacteria; kingdom Pseudomonadati; phylum Pseudomonadota; class Alphaproteobacteria; order Rhodobacterales; family Roseobacteraceae; genus Pseudosulfitobacter; species Pseudosulfitobacter pseudonitzschiae. Next base: position 3,137,071 of record NZ_CP022415.1, read on the forward strand.
GCCGCGACTCACTCGCGCGATATGTCGGTGCAAAACCGCCCTTGGCACTTCGGTTCCGACGGCTCTTCGCCAATCGACCGGCTGCAACGCGTTGGCTATCCGGGGCGTCTTGTGGGCGAAAACATCTCTGAAACCTACGAATCAGAGCTGGAAACACTGGCCGCGTGGATGGCACAGCCCGACACACGCCGCACCATTCTGGCTCGTGATGCCAGTCAAATGGGTTTCTCGTGGCATCAGGAAAGCAACGGCAAGATCTGGTGGACAATGGTCATGGGCAACCCGAACAGCACCGCGATCGTACCACAGGCCAATCCGGCAGCGTCGCGCCGTGTCCCTGCGCGTGTGGACCAAACCACAACTTCTGCGGATGACGCCGCAGGAATTGTCGAAACCACCGAATAATCAGCCAGCCCTGCGGCGGGCCATCGGCCCGTCGCGTTCTTATGACTATGCGTTGATCTGGATCGGCGTGCCGTCGCCCACCATCGCATAGACATCTTCGATCTCTTTGTCGGTCACGGCGATACAGCCCCAGGTCCAGTCGTTCCGGCCCTTTTTCCGTTTCTCTGATTTTCCGTGAATAAAGATATCACCGCCGGGCTTTTTGCCCAGTGCCTCTGCCGCGGCGCGGTCGTTTTCATTGGGATACGAGATGCCAACCGACAGATGGAATTTGCTATTCGGGTTGCGCCGGTCGATCAGGTAAAGCCCCTCGGGCGTGCGCCCGTCGCCCTCAAAGAGCTTGTGGCCAATCGGCGCGAACCCAAGGTCGATGGCATAGGCTTTTAACACGCGGTCCTTGTGTAACAGGAACATCTCGCGTCTGGATTTGTTCACCACCACAAAGGTAACGGCAGGGCCGTTGTAGCGTTTGAATTTACTTGGGGTACATGCGGGCACAATCGCCGCCGCGACTCCACCAAGGATCAATGCCCTGCGTTTCATTGTATAGTCCTGCCTTGCGTGCCTGTTATCAGGCTACCATTTACTGCACTGCATCGGTACACCGAATCTGCGCATCCACCAAGCCGTTATCGCACAAAAGCAGCTCAGACGCGCGTCAACTTGCCGACCAGTTCCACATGGGACGACCAACGAAACTGGTCCACCGGCTGCACCCATTCCAGCACAAAACCCGCCTCGACCAATTGCGCCGTGTCCCGTGCAAACGTCACAGGATTGCATGAAACATAGGCCACTGTTTTCACCGCACTCTCAATAATCTGCGCCACTTGCGCCGCCGCACCCGCACGGGGCGGGTCAATCACCACTGCGTCAAACCGCTTAAGCTCGTCGGGCAGCAAGGGGCGGCGGAACAGATCGCGTGCCTCTGAAGTCAGAGGGCGCAAACCACCCGCTGCACGCCAGCCAGCGGCCATCGCCGCTGTCATCTCGGCGTCGCCTTCGACGGCGTGCACCTCGGCCTGCGCCAACAGCGGAAAACTGAACGTCCCGCACCCCGCGAACAGGTCCGCGACCGACTTGGCCCCCGCGCATATGTTTAGAACCAAAGCCTGCAAAGTCTGCTCGCCGTGCAAGGTTGCCTGCAAGAAAGTACCGGGTGGCGGCACGACCCGCGCCGCCCCAAAGGCCTGCCATGCCTGCGCGCGCGCGGCGATCACTTCGCCCTCCCATGCCAGACGGCACAGCCCGTGGGTTTCAGTCGCCTGCGCCAACTGCACCCGCAGCGGCCCGTCCAGTGGCTTGCCGCCTTGCACCGAAATATCCAGCCCTTCGCCCGACAGCGTCGCGGCCACCGACATTTCGCCCTTGCGACTGGCTCCGACCAACGCCAGCGCTTTGGCCACCTCAAGTGCGGGCAGCAACGCGGGATCGACCAGAAGGCAATCGGGCACTTCGACAATCACGCCAGACGCGCGGCCATGAAAACCCGCCGTTGCGCCCTTTTTGGTACGCTTCACCGAAAACGTCGCCCGTCTGCGCGATTGTGCGGGCGAGGTCAGCGTCGAGCGCACCTCGGTTTGCAACCGGTGTGCGGAAAGGGCTGCCTTGACCACGTCCGCCTTGAAATCAGACACCAGCGCATCGCTTGCGTGCTGCAACTGGCAGCCGCCGCACCCCTTGTAATGGCGACAAGGGGCTGCGACGCGATCACCCGAGGGAACCTCGATCCGAATGTCGTTCAGTTGCGTGTCGTCCAGCGTGCCGCTGACCACTTCGCCGGGCAATGTGCGGGGGGCAAAAACCGGACCTTCGGCAATTCCGTCGCCCTGATGTCCAAGGCGGATGATTGTATGTTGTGTCATACCGCGTCTTAGCGCGAAGCATCGCCGCACAGAAGCCCCATCGAACAGTTGCACGTCGCCCGATTTTGGCAGACGAATGTCCCACGCACCAAAAGGACACAAAATGCCGTCACCGCTTGCCCCCATTCTGGATGAGATCCGCGCCCGTTTTGCGCATGTCGATGAATGCCCCTTTGCAGGGCCACGCATCTTTTTCGAAAACGCGGGCGGCGCGCTGACGCTGAAAACGGCGGTAGACACCTCTGCCAAATTCGCAGCAATTCCTGACAACCAAGGGCGCGACAATCCGGCAGCCAAGGCTTTGGTCAAGATTATCCAAACGGCCAAATCCGACATGGCCACGTTTTTCAACACAGCCTCGGGCCAGTTCTTTGTCGGCGAAAGCGGCACCGAACTGCTGTTCCGTCTGATCCGCACCGCCGTGATGGGGGCCAAGGGCACCGTTATCGGCTCGACCATCGAACACCCCGCATCACGCAGTGCGGCACAGATCTGGGCCGAAAAGGCGGGTGTGGGTTATATCAGCGTGCCACATGACACCGCGCGCGGGCTGGTCACGGCCCAGAACTATGCTGCCGTAATGACGCCTGATGTGCGCGTGGCCACGATACTGCACACTTCGCCCGTGACCGGCATGGGCATGGACGTCGCCGCAATCTCGCAGGCGATCCGCGCTGTGTCGCCCGACTGCCTGATCATTGTGGACGGTATCCAGCATGCCAGTCACGGCGGCATCGACATCGACGCCGCCGACATCGACGGCTATGTGGTCAGTCCCTACAAAGTATTTTCGCGCCATGGCTACGGCATTGCATGGGCGTCCGACCGGCTCAGCCAGCTTCCGCTTGAGGCGTTGTTGGGCGGGCCTTTGGAAAACTGGGAAATGGGCACCCGCGACACCGGCGCCTATGCGACATTTTCCGATGTGGTCGGCTATTTCGACTGGCTGGGCGGGCAAGTCTCTGAGGCCCCCGACCGCCGCGCGCGCATCGAAGCGGCAGGCGACGCGATACACGCACATGAAATACACCTGACCCAGACCATGTTGAACGGCACTGGCAACCTGCCCGGCCTGACCGACTTGCCTGGCGTGCAGATCATTGGCGGCGATGACAATCCGGCCCGCGAGGGTCTGGTGTGCTTTGCAATGGACACCATCCCCGCCGTTGACATCGTCGCCCGCCTGAATGCCCAAGGCATCCGCACCCATGTGCGCAAGGCCGACCATTATTCGGGCAATGTGCTTGATCCTCTGGGTCTGCCCGCAGCGGTGCGCGTGTCACTGTGTCACTACAACTCCGAAGCCGAGGTCACCGCGTTTCTGTCCGCCATGAAAAAGATGTCCGACGATGCTTGACCGCAACGGGCCCCTGCGCGGGCTGCGCGTTGTGGAAATGGCGGGTCTTGGGCCTGCGCCCTTCGCCTGCATGATGCTGGCCGACATGGGTGCGGAAGTGATTCGCATCGCCCGCCCCGGTCAAAAGCCGATGTTCGGGATCGCACAAAAGCACAACCTGTACGACCGCTCGCGCCAAAGCGTCACGCTGGATTTGCGCAACCCCGATGATCGGGCGCAGGCACAAACCCTGATCGCCAAGGCCGAAGTGGTGATCGAAGGGTTTCGCCCCGGTGTCATGGAACGTCTGGGCCTTGGTCCTGTGCATATGATGGCCGCGAACCCTGCGTTGGTTTACGGGCGCATGACTGGTTGGGGACAGGACGGACCATTGCGCGACCGCGCGGGCCACGACCTGAACTATATGGCGATTTCCGGCGCACTATGGTCGATCGGCCCGGCTGGCGCGCCACCACCGCCACCGCAAAACATCATCGCCGATCTGGCGGGCGGCGGCATGATGCTGCTGGCCGGTGTACTGGCCGGCGTTTTACACGCGCGCGGGACCGGTCAGGGCCAAGTCGTCGATGCCTGCATGTCTGACGGAGCAGCCCTGATGATGCTGATGCAATACGGCCTGATGGCCGCAGGTGTGCACAAAGATGAGGCACGCGGCGGCAACATTCTGAACGGAGGCCTTGCCAGCTATCGTTGCTATGAAACAGCCTGTGGCGGCTATGTTGCCCTTGGCCCGCTCGAACCGCAGTTCTTTGCAGAACTGCTGGCGCAACTGGGCCTGTCGGATGATCCGCGATTTGCTGATCAATACGGCGATCAGGACGCAATGAAGGCCGCGTTAGAGACGCTTTTCCACAGCAAACCCCGCACTCACTGGCAGGAAATTCTGGAACGTGTCGATGCCTGTTTTGCCCCCGTTCTATCTATGTCCGAAGCGCCGGATTACCCGCACAACGTCGCCCGCGGCACCTTTGTCGCCACCGATGGCATTGTCCAACCTGGCCCTGTACCACGCTTTTCCCACACACCTTCGGACCCGCCAACCCATGGTGATGCGGGTATGATAACCGTAGAAGACGTGCTGAAATCCTGGGCCTGACGCCTTGCCATTCCCGAACCAAGATTCAAAGGTATCACCATGACACTCACCAACCGCATCACCGACAAACGCGACGACTTGATCCAGCTGACGCAGGACTTGATCCGCATCCCCACTTTGAACCCTCCGGGCGAAAACTATCGCGAAATCTGTGATTTCCTTGATAAACGCCTGTCCAAGCATGGGTTTCAGACGCAACTGATCCGTGCATTTGGCACGCCTGGCGACAGCGAGAAATATCCCCGCTGGAACATCGTCGCACGGCGTGACGGGGCGCAAACGGGAGAGTGTGTGCACTTCAACAGCCACACAGATGTGGTCGAAGTGGGTCAGGGTTGGACCTTTGACCCCTTTGGCGGTGACATTTCCGACGGCAAGATTTACGGGCGCGGTGCTTGCGACATGAAGGGTGGATTGGCGGCGTCGATCATCGCAGCCGAGGCGTTCATCGAAGAGCACCCCAATTTTCAAGGGGCGATCGAAATCTCAGGCACGGCCGATGAGGAATCGGGCGGCTATGGCGGTGTTGCCTATCTGGCCGAACAGGGATTTTTCGACCCTAACAAGGTGCAACACGTCATTATCCCCGAACCCCTGCAAAAAGACCGTATCTGTCTGGGCCACCGTGGCGGTTGGTGGGCCGAGATCGAAACCAAGGGCGAGATCGCCCACGGGTCGATGCCGTTTCTGGGCGATTGCGCGGTCCGCCACATGGGGGCGGTGCTATCCGAATTCGAAACCAAGCTTTTCCCTGCGATGGCCGCGCGGTTCACCGATATGCCCGTCGTGCCCGAAGGGGCGCGGCAGTCGACAATGAACATCAATTCGATCCATGGCGGCCAAAAAGAACAAACCGACGATTTCACCGGTCTGCCCGCACATTGTGTGCCCGACAGTTGCCGCATCGTGATCGACCGCCGCTATCTGGTCGAGGAAACGCTGGATCAGGTCCGCGACGAGGTCAAAGCGCTGTTGGAAGGTCTGCGCGAAACACGCCCCGATTTCGAATACGAACTGACCGAGCTGAACAGCGTGATACCTTCGATGACAGACAAAACTGCACCGGTGGTAGAGACTGTTGCAAAGGCCATCGAAGAGGTCATGGGCAAACCGCCCACCTATGTCGCTTCGCCCGGATCGTATGACCAAAAACACATCGACCGCATCGGCAAGCTGAAGAATTGCATCGCCTATGGCCCCGGCCTGTTGGAACTGGCGCACAAGCCCGACGAATACATCGGCATCGACGACATGATCGACAGCGCCAAGGTGATGGGTGCCGCGTTAGAGACGCTTTTGCTATCAAAGAGCTAAAAAGCCGTCTCGCTTGCCAGTGCCAATCCTTCGACAATGCCCGTCAGAGCCGCGCCCCGATGCACATCAGCCTGTGGAAAGCGCTGGGTCAAAGCGCCCTGTATCACCGCCATCAGGCTGGAACCGCCGACAAAAATCAACCTGTCAATGTCTTCGGGTGCGACCTGCGCTTGGGCCACGGCCTGCAACGCCGCCTCGCCCACCTGATCGGCCATATCGGCCAAACCGGCCCACATCATCGCAGCAGGCAGCGGAACGGTTAATCCAGTCTCTAACAACGAGATATTAATCTCGGGCAGTGCTGTTCCATTGGGGTCGTTCGCCGCGATTTTGCCCGCTTCGACTGCGAACGCCAGATCGTGGCCCAGTTCGTCTTCCAGCACCCGCACCAGACGGTTCAACAATTCGGGCTGTACCGCATGTTTTGCCAGATCCCGCGCCGCGCGGCGGCTGTCGGGGGCATAGAGAAACGGAATTTTTTGCCATGTGGCCAGATCGGCAAACAGCGCACGGGGCGCTGCATGCACCTGATCGCCAAAAGCGTGGCGGATGTCGCTGCCCAGTCCCAGAAAGGGCATCACATGATCCAACGACAACCGCCGGTCAAAATCGGTGCCGCCCAATCGCACGCCATGACTGGCCAGAATGTCGATGCCCGCATCTGCACCATGCCGGAACACGGTAAAATCCGACGTACCCCCGCCGATGTCGATCACCAGCCCCAAATCGCCCGCCTGCAAAGCCGCGCGACTGGCCAGCGCGGCGGCCTCAGGTTCGGGCATGAATTTGACCGCATCAAAACCCGCAACGTGGTAGCATTCGGTCAGATCAACCAGCGCCTGCGCGTTCCGTTCGGCATTGGCGCTGTGAAACAACACCGGACGCCCCGACAGCGCCGTGTTGAACTGCAACCCGCTTTCCGCTTCGGCGCGTGCCTTTAACGTGGCCAGAAACCGCGCAACGATGGTGATAAAATCCTGCCGTTCGTTCAGCAGCATCCGCTGCTCGCGCATAAGCGACGTACCCAGCAAGCTTTTGAGCGCGCGCATATACCGCCCCTCGTCCCCCGCAACCAGCGCCGCATTGGCAGGCCGTCCATACAGTGTCTTGCGCGAGTCAAAATCGAAGAACACCGCCGTGGGCAACGTCTGTTCGCCGCGCTCAAGTGCGACCAACCGCGTCTGCCCATCCACTGCATAGCCTGCCGCCGAATTCGATGTACCGAAGTCAATACCAAGGGTTGCCATGTGATCACTGCCTGAAAATACGCGAAAGCCGCCGCCATAACCCCTTGGTCATGCGGGTGCAACACGGCGGCGCTGGTCAAAGTCAAAGGAAGTGGCTAGCCTTTCAAAAAAACCAACCGGGAGTCTTGATAATGTTTCACATCCGTTCGCTTTTGCTGGGGGTTGCCTCTGCTGCGCTGATCGCCGGATCGGCTTTGGCCAAGGACGACATCACCGTCGCCATGCAACTTGAACCTCCCCACCTTGATCCGACCAGCGCCGCCGCCGGTGCCATTGATTCGGTTTTGTATTCCAATGTCTTCGAGGGTCTGACGCGGTTCATGGGCGACGGGTCGATCGTGGCTGGTCTGGCCGAAAGCTGGGAAATTTCCGACGACGGCCTGACATATACATTCAAGCTGCGCGACGGAGTGACCTTCCACGACGGCACCACGATGGACGCCGAAGATGTGAAATTCAGCCTTGATCGCGCCCGCGCCGAAGACAGCGTGAACGCGCAAAAGGCGCTTTATACAGGCATTTCCGATGTCGAAGTGATCGACCCCCTAACGGTCAAGGTCACCCTGTCCGAACCGAACGGCAGCCTGCTGTTCAATCTGGCATGGGGTGACGCGGTAATTGTGGCCCCTGAAAGCATAGAAAACATCAAACAAATGCCCGTCGGCACCGGCGCGTTCAAATTCGTGAACTGGGTGCAGGGCGACAAGATCGAACTGGAACGCAACGACGCCTATTGGGGTGACGCCCCCGCGCTGGCCAAAGCAACGTTCAAATTTATCTCGGACCCGACCGCCGCCTTTGCCGCCGTGATGGCCGAGGATGTGGACGCCTTTGCAGGCTTTCCCGCCCCCGAGAACCTGCCACAATTCGAGGCGGACCCGCGTTTTCAGGTGCTGGTCGGCAGCACCGAGGGCGAAACGATCCTGTCCACCAACAATGCGCTGCCGCCGTTCGACAACATCAAGGTGCGCGAGGCACTGGCCCACGCGATCAACCGTCAGTCGATCATCGACGGTGCGATGTTCGGGTATGGCACGCCCATCGGCACGCATTTTGCGCCCCACAACCCAGCCTATGTCGATCTGACCGGCATGAGCGAATATGACCCTGAAAAGTCCAAGGCGCTGCTGGCCGAAGCTGGCTTTGCCGACGGGTTCGAAACCACGCTGCACCTGCCACCCCCTTCTTATGCCCGTCGCGGCGGCGAGATTGTCGCGGCACAACTGGCCGAGGTTGGTATCAAAGCCGAGATCATCAACGTCGAATGGGCGCAGTGGCTGGAAACGGTGTTCAAGGGCAAGAACTTTGGCCTGACCATCATCTCGCATACCGAACCGATGGACATCGGCATCTATGCCAATCCGGATTACTATTTCCAGTACGACAACCCGGATTTTCAGGCCCTGTTGACCAAACTGAACGGCACCACAGATCCCGACATACGCACGCAAATGCTGGGCGACGCACAGCGCATGATCTCCGAGGAGTACGTGAACGGTTACCTGTTCCAATTGGCCATGATGTCGGTCGCCAAGGCCGAGCTTCAGGGTCTGTGGACCAATGCCCCGACCCAAGCGACCGACCTGACCGGTGTCAGCTGGTCGGAATAACCGGTCCTGAAATGTGATCAAGGGCGGCGGCAACGTCGCCCTTTTCCTTTTCCCCACAGGAGATGCGCCATGGACATTCACAAATACGGCTCACGGCCCCGCACGCAGGCACCCGCCGAATACTTCACCGGCGAGGTCTGGCAGGATCCGGTTGTGACAGCCCCCGAACCAGCACGACTGCGCGCTTTGATCGTTACCTTTTCCGCCGCTGCGCGGACTGCATGGCATACGCACCCGCTGGGCCAGACCCTTCATGTGATGTCAGGCGAAGGGCGCATAGCCCTGCGCGGACAGGCACCGCGCATTATTTCAGCAGGCGATACCGTGTGGATCCCTCCGCACGAAGAACATTGGCACGGGGCCGCCCCCGATACCGAAATGGTGCATATGGCAATGCAAGAGGCGCTAGACGGCTCGGCCGCGCATTGGCTGGAGCATGTCAGCGACGCCGACTATGCGATTGCGCCACAAGAATAATCACAACCGCGCCGCCAGCTGCGCCACATCCTTGCGCACCTGATCGCGCAACGCCCCACCCCTTGGCGTATCGCGCAAGGTCGCGAACCAAGCGGGATCGGGGTTGCGACCGCGTTTGTTGCCCTGAAACGTCAGGCCGCGCAGCACCTGTTGCGCGGCATCCGGTAACACAGCGGGCACCGTGTGGCCGTTCAGCGTGGCCCATACCCCCGCCCAAAGGCGCCCGGCCGACCACGGATTATAGCCGCCGCCGCCCAAAACCAGCAGGCGCGGCGCCATGCCCATCAGACCCGCCACAATCTGCCAATGTGCATTGTTCGACAGAGACAGATGTGATTGCGGATCATCTGCCACCGCATCCGCCCCGCATTGCAGCACAATCGCATCGGGCCGGAACGCGGAAATCGCGGGCAGGATCAGTGCGTCGCGGATCATGACCATTTCATCGTCGTTCAAATGCCGCGGCACAGGCAGATTGAACACATTGCCCGCGCCCGTCTCGTTCAACATGCCGGTGCGTGGCCACAAGCCTGCTTCGTGGACCGACAGAACCAATGTATCAGGATCATCCTGATATGCGCGCTGCACCCCGTCACCATGATGCGCGTCGATGTCGATATATGCGATGCGCGCGGCCCCATTGGCACGCAGCGACCGGATCGCCAGAACCGGATCGTTGAGGTAACAAAATCCGCTCGCACGGTCCGGCATCCCGTGGTGCGTGCCGCCTGCGGGGTGAAACACGACACCCCCACCCGCCAGCAATTCGCCCGCCAGCAGCGACCCGCCCGCTGCCGTTGCCGGACGGCGGAACATCTCGGCAAAGACCGGATTGGAGGGCGTACCCAGATGGTGACGCGCCCGCACTGTGTCGCTGACAACCTGTTCGGCCTCGGCGCGGACCAAAGCGGCGATATAGTCGGGTGTATGCCATCCGGTCAGTGCCGCAGGCTTGGCGCGGGGGCTGGTGACATAGACACCGGGCGGCAACCAGCCCAGCGCACGGCACAGATCAATCACCGTCGACACACGCGGCACCCGCAAAGGATGCCAGCGCCCATAGGTCGAGGCGCGGTAAATCTCGTGCCCGATGAACAGCGGACGCGGCAAAGGGGAAAGGGCGCACATGACACCATCTTACACCACATCAACGGACAACCAGAACCGTAGCCAACACAAATTACCGCAGCGTCCCTGCATTTGTTTCGCTGTCTGCGCTAGACCCTGTCGCAATCCATCCCTAACGTGCGCGCAATGCTAAGATATACCCTCAAACGTCTTCTTTCGCTTTGCATCAGTCTGGCCGTTGCGTCGCTGGTGATTTTCTTCGTGATCGAGGTGGCGCCGGGTGATCCGGCGACCTTTATGCTGGGCATCAACTCGCAACCCGACACCATTGCTGCGCTGCGGACCGAGCTGGGGCTGGATGTGCCGAAATGGCAGCGTTACCTGTCATGGGTCGGTGGCCTGCTAACCGGCGATTTCGGCACATCCTACACCTATCGCACACCGGTCGCGCAGATGATCGCAGAGCGTTTGTGGGTCTCGCTGCCGCTGGCGATCTATGCGCTGACGCTGAGCACGGTCATCGCCTTTCCCACGGGCATCTATGCGGCCTCGCGTCGGGGCAAGGCGGGCGATACAGCCGTGATGGGCGCCACGCAACTGGGCGTTGCGATCCCGAATTTCTGGTTTGCAATGATGCTGGTGCTGCTGTTCGCGATCAACCTGCGCTGGTTCAGTGCCGGAGGCTTTGCCGGCTGGGACAATGGTCTGGGCGCGGGCCTGTGGTCGCTGACCTTGCCCGCAATTTCGCTGGCCTTGCCGCAAGCGGCGATCCTGTCGCGGGTGATGCGGTCGGCCCTGCTGGATGTGCTGGGCGAAGATTTCATGCGCACAGCCCGGGCCAAGGGGCTGACGCGCGGGCAGGCGCTGTGGCGGCACGGGCTGCGCAATGCGATGATTCCCGTGCTGACCATCATCGGGCTGCAATTCTCGTTCCTGCTGGCGGGGGCGATCATCATCGAACAGGTGTTTTACCTGCCTGGACTGGGGCGGCTGGTGTTCCAGTCGATCAGTGCGCGGGATCTGATCGTGGTGGAAAGTGTGGTGATGCTGCTGGTCTTTACCGTGATCATGGTGAATTTTGCCGTCGATCTGGCCTATGCACTTGTCGATCCCAGACTGAGGAGCCGCACATGAGCCGCAACATGATCATCGGCGGGATGCTGACAGCTCTGGTCGTGCTGGCCGCATTGCTCAGCTTTGTCTGGACGCCCTTTGCGCACACCGCGATGGACATCCCGCAAAAGCTGCAAACACCCAATGCCACGCACTGGCTGGGCACCGACCATTTCGGGCGCGATATCCTGTCGATGATCATGGTGGGCGCACGCACTTCGATTGCCGTGGCCTTTGTCGCGGTGGGCATCGGGATGCTGATCGGCGTGCCGCTGGGTCTGTGGGCCGCCGCACGCAATGGCAGCTGGATCGACGAGCTGATCATGCGCGGCAACGATCTGGTCTTTGCCTTTCCCAGTCTGGTCATCGCCATCCTGATCACCGCGGTTTTCGGTGCCAGTGCGATCAATGCGATCATCGCCATCGGGATTTTCAACATTCCGGTCTTTGCCCGCGTCACCCGTGGCGGTGCGCTGCCGATCCTTGCGCGCGAGTTCATCATGGCGGCACGGGTTTCGGGCAAGGGCGACGCGCGCATCGCGTTCGAGCATGTCTTGGGCAACGTCGCCAACCTGCTGATCGTGCAGGCCACCATCCAGTTCAGCCTGGGTATTCTGGCCGAAGCGGCGCTGTCTTATGTCGGACTGGGGGCGCAGCCGCCCACGCCCAGCTGGGGCCGGATGCTGGCCGATGCACAAACGCTGGTCAGCATCGCACCGCATATGGCGCTGATCCCCGGCTGTGCGATCATCGTCACCGTACTGGGTCTGAACCTGCTCGGTGACGGATTACGCGACATGCTGGACCCCAAATTGCGGGTGTCACGGATATGAGTTTGCTGAGCGTTCAAAACCTGACAATAGGCATCCACAACCATCCGGTTCTGCGCGATGTCACGTTCGAGGTCGCCAAGGGCGAGATCGTGGCGATCACCGGCGAAAGCGGCTCGGGCAAATCGATGACCGCTTTTTCCATCATGGGACTGACACCCGACGGATCGCACGCCACCGGACGGATCATGCTGCAGGATACCAACCTGCTGACCCATACCGAGGCACAGATGTGTGCCCTGCGCGGCAACGCCATCGGCATGGTGTTCCAAGAACCGATGACCGCACTTAATCCGGTGAAAACCATCGGTGATCAGGTGGCCGAAACCATCCTGATCCACGGCGCGGGCACCCGCGCCGAGGCGATGAAAGCCGCCGCCGAGACCCTGACCCGCGTCGGCCTGCCCCAAGACCGCTTTCCATTGGGCCGCTTTCCGCACGAACTGTCCGGCGGCCAGCGCCAGCGGGTGGTTATCGCGATGGCCATCGCCCTGCGCCCTGCGCTGCTGATCGCAGACGAGCCGACCACGGCGCTGGATGTCACCACACAGGCGCAAATCCTCGAGCTACTGGCGAAACTGGCGCGCGAGGATGACATGGGTCTGTTGATGATCACCCATGATCTGGCTGTTGTGTCGGAAATGGCTGACCGCATCGTGGTGATGCAGCACGGCGAAATCGTCGAACAGGGCGACACCGCCCATCTGCTGCACAACATGCGCCACCCCTATACCAAATTGCTGTTCGCCGCCTCGACCCATCAGGTGGACCTGCCGCCATTAAAACCTGCTGCCGCCTTGTTGAAAGTTGATGGAGTCAGCCGCGATTACCGCACCCCGCGCAAATCCGTATTCGGCGCTCCGGGCGTGTTCCGCGCTGTAAAAAACGTCAGCTTTGACATTCAAAAGGGCGAGCGTCTTGGCCTTGTCGGCGAAAGCGGCTGTGGAAAATCGACCCTGACACGGGCGATTTTGGGTCTTGAGGACGTGCAAAGCGGCAGCATCACCCTGAACGGCGCGCCGGTGTTTTCGGCGGGCAAGGCCAACCTTGCTGTGCGCCGGAACATGCAGGTGGTGTTTCAGGACCCTTACGGCAGCTTCAACCCCCGCCATCGCGTATCGCGGCTGATCACCGAACCGTTCTATCTGCTGGATGATCCGCCCAAAGGGCAGGCCCGCACCGATCTGATTGCGGAAGCACTTGAGGCCGTGGGCCTGTCTGCTGCTGATGCGGACAAGTACCCGCATCAATTCTCTGGTGGACAGCGCCAGCGCATCGCCATTGCCCGCGCCCTGATCATCCGCCCCGAAATCATCGTCTTTGACGAGGCGGTTAGTGCGCTGGATGTTTCCGTGCGCGCGCAAATCCTTGACCTGCTGGCCGACCTGTGTCGCCAATACGACCTGACCTATCTGTTCATCAGCCACGACCTGAGCGTGGTGCGCACGGTGACCGACCGCGTGTTGGTCATGAAGTCGGGCCAGATCGTCGAACACGGAGCGACCGAACAAGTCTTTTCCAACCCGCAACACCCCTACACCCAAACTTTGATCGCCGCAGCGCCTGCGTTGCCCGATCTGACAGACAAGGCTGCTGACTATGTCCACTTCCCTTTGGTTTGACCCCACTGAAATCCTGATTGGTGGCACTTGGCAGCCCTGCGCCAGTGGGCAGACAATTGCGCTGACCAACCCGTCGGACGGCAGCGAACTGGCCCATATCGCCCGCGGCACCAGCGATGACATCGACGCCGCCGTGACCGCCGCGCAGGCCGCGCTGGACGGCGAATGGGGCCGCATGACCGCGCTGGAACGCGGCCGGCTGTTGACCGAAATCGGCCGCCGTGTGCTGGACTATGTCGACACGCTGGCCGAAATCGAAGCCTGCGACGTCGGCAAACCGCTGGGACAGGCTCGCGCCGATGCGGTGGCGCTGGCCCGTTACATGGAATTCTATGGCGGTGCCGCCGACAAGGTACATGGCGCAACCATTCCCTATCTGGACGGCTACACCGTCTATACCTTGCGCGAACCGCATGGGGTCACGGGCCATATCGTGCCGTGGAACTATCCGATGCAAATCATCGGGCGTAGCGTCGGCGCGGCGCTGACGATGGGCAACGCCTGTGTTTTGAAACCGGCGGAAGAGGCCTGTTTGACCGCGCTGGCCTTTGCCCGCATCTGCCAGGAGGTCGGTCTGCCCGATGGTGCGCTGAACGTCGTCACGGGGCTTGGCGTAGAAGCGGGCGCGGCGCTTTCGGGTCACGCCGGCATCCACCACATCAGTTTTACCGGATCGGTCGGCACCGGCGCATTGGTGCAACAGGCTGCGGGGGCCAACGTGGTGCCCGTGACGCTGGAACTGGGCGGCAAATCTCCGCAACTGGTGTTTGACGATGCCGACATCGACGCGGCCCTGCCGTTTCTGGTCAACGCGGGCATCCAGAACGCGGGCCAGACATGCTCGGCCTCGTCCCGTATCCTTGTGCAACGCGGCGTTTACGATGCCGTGCGCGACCGCATGGCCGAAGCATACCGCGCGCTGACCGTTGGCCCCGCGATGGACAACCTGCGCGTCGGGCCGCTGATTTCCAACCGCCAGCGCGACATTGTTCAGGGGTTTCTGGACAAGGGCGCCGATCTGACCATCGCCGCCACCGGACAGTTGCAAAACGCATCGGAAAACGGGGCCTATATACTGCCAACGCTGTTTGCAGACGTGCCGCCCGACCACACGCTGGCCCGCGACGAGATTTTTGGCCCCGTTCAGGTGCTGATCCCCTTCGACACCGAAGAAGAGGCCGTGCAGATCGCCAACAGCACCGACTATGGTCTGGTTGCCGCAGTCTGGACCGCGAACGGCGCGCGCCAGATGCGACTGGCCAAAGCGCTGCGCGCCGGACAGGTGTTCATCAACAACTACGGCGCAGGCGGCGGAGTCGAACTGCCCTTTGGCGGCACCGGCAAATCGGGACATGGTCGCGAAAAAGGGTTCGAGGCGCTCTACGGCTTTTCCACACTCAAAACAGTAGCGGCCCATCACGGCTGATCTTACGCAGGGAGAGAGAAACATGCGACTACAAGGAAAAACAGCAATCGTAACAGGTGCCGCTTCGGGCTTTGGCGAAGGCATCGTGCGCCGCTTTGCCGCCGAAGGGGCCCGCGTTCTGGTGGCCGACATCAACGGCGAAGGCGCGGCGAAAGTGGCTGCCGATCTGGGCACCGAATATTGTCAGGTGGACGTAGGCAGTGGCGCGTCGGTGCAGGCGATGGCCGACACCGCGCTAAAGGCACTGGGACAGGTTGATATTCTGGTCAACAACGCGGGCATCACCCACATGCCGCAGCCGATGGAAAACGTGACCGAGGATGACTTTGACCGTGTGTTCAACGTCAACATGAAGTCGGTCTATCTGACCGCCCGCAGCCTTGTACCCCACATGAAAGAACGCGGCACGGGGGCAATTCTGAACATCGCGTCGACCGCAGGCGTGTCGCCACGCCCGAACCTGAACTGGTACAACGCCTCGAAGGGGTGGATGATCACCGCGACCCGCACGATGGCGGTGGAATTGGCCCCCAGCGGCGTGCGGGTGAACGCGCTGAACCCCGTAGCAGGCGAAACCCCGTTGCTGAAATCGTTCATGGGCGAGGACACGCCGGAAATCCGCGCCAAATTCCTGTCAACGATCCCGCTGGGCCGCTTTTCCCAACCCGAAGATCTAGCAAACGCCGCACTGTTTCTATGCTCGGACGAGGCCAGCATGATCACAGGCGTCGCCATGGAAGTAGACGGGGGCCGTTGCATATGAAGACAATCAATCTGGCGACCAAGCTGGCGCAATTCAGCACCCATTGGGATCCGCATGTGGTGGCCGACTACAACGACAACGATGTGATGGTGGTGAAGTTTCAGGGCGAATTTCCCTTTCACATGCACGCGGACACCGATGACTTCTTTCTGGTTCTCGAAGGCGAAATGGTCATGGATCTGGAAGACGCCGAACACCGTGTCAGCGCGGGCGAATTGTTCATCGTACCGCGTGGGGTCACCCACCGCCCCCGCGCCGAGATGGAATGCAAGGTGTTGTTGATCGAACCCAAGGGCGTGCCAAATACCGGCGATCCTGCCACCGCCGCCCCCAAACCACGGATTTGACATGATAAAACCCGGTCCCCGCAACCTGCTGACTGACGTCCCCGGCCTGCGCGTTGGCAACGCCACCGATCAGGCGTTGAAATCGGGGGCAACTGTGGTCACGGCCGATGCACCGTTCACAGCGTCGGTTGCGGTGATGGGCGGCGCGCCCGGCTCGCGCGAAACGGATCTGCTGCAACCGGATAAATCGGTTGCGGCGGTCGATGCACTGGTGCTGTCGGGGGGGTCTGCCTATGGGCTGGATGCCTGTTCGGGCGTGGTCGACGGGCTGAGGATTGCGGGGCGCGGCTACCGTGTGGCCGATGCGGTGATTCCGCTGGTTCCGGGTGCAATCATCTTTGACCTGCTGTCAGGTGGCGACAAGGATTGGGGCGAAAACCCCTATCGCAAGCTGGGCCGCGCAGCACACGACGCTGCAAGCGACACCTTCGATCTGGGCAGCGTCGGCGCGGGCACCGGTGCGATGACTGCGATGATGAAGGGCGGGCTTGGCTCGGCTTCGCTTGTGCTGCCGGATGGCACGACCGTGGCAGCATTGGTTGCCGCAAACCCGATGGGGGCCGTGACCACACCGGGCGACAAACACTTTTGGGCGGCGCCTTTTGAAATCGAAGACGAATTTGGCGGTGCGGGCCCCGATCCCGCCAGCGGACTGGGTCGCACATTTGACAGCCGCAAAGCCAATGCAGTGATGGAGCGCGCCAATACCACAATTGCCATCGTTGCCACCGACGCCACCCTGTCCAAAGCACAGTGCCAGCGCATGGCATGGGCCGCACATGACGGCATCGGGCGCGCCTGTGTGCCTGCGCACAGTCCGGCCGACGGCGATCTGGTCTTTGCCTTGTCTACGGGGGCACGATCCATGCACGACGAACACCGCGACCTGACGATGATCGGCCACGCCGCAGCCATTTGCCTGTCGCGCGCCATTGCACGGGGCGTCTATCTGGCTCATCCCGAACCTGACGATCTGCTGCCCTGCTGGAGTGACTTTAATGCCTGAGATGTCCGACCTTTATGGCCTACCTGTCACCGGTGCAGACGCCGCCACCCTGCAAGGAATCGACGATTTCGTACACGGCTTTATCAGCTTCCAGACCAAGGCCGCCAATGTCCTGAAAGCAGCCGAGGCCGCACCCGACTGTCCGCTGGTCAACGCCTATGCCGCGATTCTGTATATGCTGCTGGAAGCCCCTGTTGCGCCACAACTGGCCGCGCCGTTCCTGAAGGCAGCCGAGACAGCCGCCCCGAATGCCACCCCGCGTGAACAGGCCACTGTGAACGCCGCACGACTGTTTCACGACGGTAAAATCCCCGAACTGATTGCCCTGTGCGAAGAAACCATTCGCCGCTTTCCCCGTGATATGGTGATGCTGAAACTGGGCCAGTACCACACTTTCAACATTGGCGATTTTCCCGCGATGCTGCGGATCGCCACCCGCGCTTTTCCGGCGTCCGACGACATCGCCTATGCCCACGGGATGCTGGCGTTCGGATACGAGGAATGTCACCTGCTGGATCAAGCCGAAGCTGCCGCGCGCTGCGCGATGAAACTGCGCCACGACGAGCCGTGGGCGCATCACGCGCTGGCGCATATCTATCTGACACGCGGCGACGTGGCTGGTGGCACGGCCTTTCTGGAAAGCGTGGCGGACACATGGCGCGATCTGAACAGCTTTATGCGCAGCCACAACTGGTGGCATCTGGCGCTGTTCTACATCAGTCAGGGACGGCATGATGATGTGCTGCGGGCCTATGACGAAAACGTCTGGGGTCTGGCCAAAGACTATAGTCAGGATCAGGTCGGGGCTGTGTCGCTGCTGGCGCGGCTGGACTTTGCGGGCATCGACGTGGGCGACCGCTGGGCCGATGTGGTCGCGCATGTGGCCCAAAGAGGTGCCGACACGGTCAGCCCGTTCCTGACGCTACAATATCTCTATGCGCTGGGTCGCACCGACGATCGTGCCGCGCTGGGCGTTATGATGGACGCGATCACTGCACGCGCTGCAGACACCACGCAGTACGATCACCGCGCATGGGCCGAAGTGGCCCTGCCTGCAGCCCAAGGGATCGTGGCCCATGCAGACGGGAACTGGTCACAGGCTGCGCGGTTGATGGGCATTGCCCTGCCCCGTCTGGCCGAATGTGGCGGCAGCCACGCCCAGCGCGATCTGTTCGACCAGATCCATCTGGATGCGCTGATGGCGAACGGGGATATGGCGCGCGCCCAGCAAGTACTGGAAATGCGGCGCACATATGATCCGGACGGCGTGCCGCTGAACCGGATGCTGGCCGAGGTTTACACCCGCAACGGTCTGCCGGAACTGGCGGCACAGGCACAGGCCCGCACCGCCGGTCATTCGTTCGATTAGCTGTCGCTGTCGGCGGGCGCTTCTGCGGGGGCGGCTTCGGGACCAACGCGCGCCAGATAGGCGGCGACGTCTGCGCCACCTTTCTTCAGCTTGAAAACCATACCCGACTTGGCTTTGGAATCATCCAGAAACTCGCGCAGGAATTCACGCGGGTCGGCAACATATTCCGTCAGCAGCGCCTGATCCCAGATCAGACCCGCCTCGCCCGCAGCGATGAGGGCCTTTTGATATTTAAAGCCTTCAACGGTCCCGGCCTGACGCCCGATGACACCGTAAAGGTTCGGCCCGGTACGCCCGCCTTTTTCAATCACCTCGTCGCCGTTCGAGATCATGTGGCAGCTTTTGCATTTGCCAAAGGTCTTGGCTCCCGCATCGGCATCTCCCGCATCGTGGCTATCGGCAAAGGCAGGTGTGGTAAGGGCAAGAACAGCAAGAACGCGAAACATGGATTTCATTGGATCACTCCGATCAATTGGCTTCTGGATTGGCTGACCTGAGGTTAGCACGCACCCCTGCGAACGCTGCGTGCCACGGTGTCGCATCACACGGCGTCAGGCTGGTTGGCCGGGGCCGCGCGTTCAAAGGCAGGCAGCGCCATACAGGCGTCATGGATACGCGCGATGGTGGGATAATCGTCCAGCCCCACGCCAAACCGTCCGTTGTTCAGCACCTGCGCGAACAGACACAGATCAGCCAGTCCGGGTATCTCGCCGTGGCAAAACGTGCCGGTCTGCGCCTCGGACGACAACCGCGCCTCAAGACTTTCCATGCCAGCTTTGGCCCATTTGCGGAACCACGCCGCTTTGCCATCAGCATCAACGCCGTATTCGGTTTCAAGATGTTTGAGAATACGCAGGTTGTTCACGGGATGTACGTCTAACGCGATAATATGTGCAAGACTGCGCACCCGCGCCCGCCCCCATGCATCCGCAGGCAGCAATGGGGGCTGTGGGTGGGTTTCATCGAGCCATTCGATGATCGCCAGCGATTGCGGCAGCGGGCCGTCGTCCGTGATTAGGGTCGGCACCAGCCCTTGTGGGTTCAGTGCCAGATGTTCTGCCCCGCGTTGTTCGTCCTTCAGTAGCGCATGCGCAACATAGTCGAAATCCAGTCCCTTGAGGTTCAGCGCCGCCCGCACCCGTGTGGACGTGGACGAGCGGAAGTAGTTGTGCAGAACAAGGGTCATGCGCGTGGCCCGATGGTAACCTGCAATTCGGCAATACCGTCGACGCCGCCGGTCATCACATCCCCCGACTGCACCGCACCCACACCCGCTGGCGT
Organism: Pseudosulfitobacter pseudonitzschiae; assembly: GCF_002222635.1. Classification (NCBI taxonomy): domain Bacteria; kingdom Pseudomonadati; phylum Pseudomonadota; class Alphaproteobacteria; order Rhodobacterales; family Roseobacteraceae; genus Pseudosulfitobacter; species Pseudosulfitobacter pseudonitzschiae. Next base: position 3,157,267 of record NZ_CP022415.1, read on the forward strand.
GCCCGTCATGATGATGTCGCCGGGGGCCAGCGTCATCGCCTCGCTGAGCGTCGCAATATGTTCCGACACCGGCCAGATCAGATCGGCAATATCCGCGTCCTGCCGTACTTCGCCATTGACTGCCAGCCAGATGCGCCCGCGTTCAAGGCTGGCAACATCTGCAACTGGCACGATGGGCGCAATCGGGGCGGATTGGTCAAAGGCCTTGCTCCAGTCCCAAGGGCGGCGCGTCTGTTTGGCCAGATTCTGCAAATCGCGGCGCGTCAGATCAATGCCGACCGACGCCCCCCAGATATGCGCAGGCACATCGGCAGGCGCTATGTCGGCCCCGCCCTTGCCGATTGCGATAACCAACTCGATCTCGAAATGCAGGTCTTCGGTCAGCGACGGATAGGGCACAGTGCAGGGCGTATCAACGACGGCATCCGCAGGCTTGGTGAAAAAGAACGGCGGTTCGCGATCCGGGTCGTTGCCCATTTCGCGGGCGTGGGCGACATAGTTGCGACCGACACAAAAAACGCGGCGCACGGGAAAGCGCTCGGTACGACCTGCGACGGCCAGTGAAGCTTGGGGGGCGGGAGGGAAAACAAAGCTCATGTCAAAGACCTTTCGAACAACTTTCAACCCGTTGTGGGCCAAGTCGCAGCGATTGGCAAATTCCCACACTCAGGCTTTTTCGAAGTCCTTCAAAAGGGTCGCCACTGACTTTTTGTGATCGCCTGATGCCGTATCCAGAAGACTGCGCACACAGAACATCCAATGTTCCCGCGCCATCTGATCCGACATGCAATAGGGTGCGGCCGCGCGGAAACTGATGTTCAGCAAATGCTCAAGCGTCACGCTGCGATAATGCACGCGCGAGCGCGATACCGGATTCAGGCCGCCCTTGTATTGCAACGCAACGCCAATGCCGTTGCGCAGCCAGTTCAGACAGTTGATCGCCGTAAACGGATCATTCACCCCCGGAGACAGCGCGCGCGCCGCCATTTCAACCAATTGGTCGATCATAAAGGTGATGTCCTGCGCCTCGGTCTGCTCTTCGCCAACGGCAAAGTTGGAACACAGCTGATCACATTGCTCAGGCGTCGGTGCGCTGGCGGAATGGACCGTCAGAATAGTCTCGTGCGAGCTGACAAAACTGCCGATCTTGACGGTGACGTTGATCACCCAGTCGTTATCCTCGGCCAATTTGCTCAGGCCACTTAGATCAAGCTGCTGGACATAGCCCGCCCGCCCAAGACTGAGTTCGGTTTCGACGGCGTCTTTGGCTGGGTCTTCGGATGGTTGCTGCGTCCGGTCGGCATGGGTGTCTATGATCCGCTCTATTCCCTGCGCCAGTCTGCGGCCCAATGAAGCGGAAATATTCGACACGTTGATGGTTTCAGGAATGTGATGCAGGAAATAGATCAGCGTTCCCACCGACATCAGCATCAACAAGATCGCCACCAACATCGAATATTGCGGCACAAAGGATTCCAACCCGTTGTCGCCAGAGCTTTGCACCGAACGCAAAATCATCAGCGCATACACAAAGGACGAGATCAACACGCCCAGACTGATCTGATTGCCCTTGTCGCGCATGAAATTTCCAATCAGACGCGGCCCGAAATTGCCCGATGCGAACGACACCGCCACCATCGTGATCGAGAACATGACGCCCGTAACCCCGATGATAGACTGCGCAATCACCGCCAGCGTCTGGCGTGCGCCATCGACTTGGGTATCCAGAAAATCGTCAGGCAACGTCGCTGGCAGCATGTCGGGATTGTGGTCAATCCACTGCGTCAGTTCAGACAGCAACAAGGCCGCAACCACCAGAGTGGACGGAATAAACCAGTAACTGGACCGCACATCCTGTGCGATTTTCAGAACATAGGCGCGCGAACCGAACATTTAACTCTCCATTAATAACACGCTGCAATGTGGGGCAGTGCGCGTCAACGACAATGGCTAAGACTTTGAGGTTTGCACGGAACCGAACGGGATGCCGTGGTGTTATCCCCTGATGAGCAACCGGGACGAAAAGAAAATGGTATCCACCCACGAAAGCGATCCCGGTGCCGCACCTCTGGAAGAAGAGACCGAACGCGAGTCAGTCGAGCGGGCGGCAAGGCTGTCTTCGAAACTTATCTATGAAGTGATCCGCCGCGACGGCGAAGAAGAATTGGCACGCAGCAAGCGATCGCTGTTCTGGTCGGGGACGGCTGCGGGGATCATGATCAGCTTTTCGGTATTGGGCGAGGCGATCTTGCGCACCTATTTACCAGATGCGTCATGGTCCTTTTTGATCGAGAACTTTGGCTATTCGCTGGGCTTTTTGCTGGTCATCATGTGCCGGATGCAACTGTTCACCGAGAATACCATAACGACGGTGTTGCCGTTGATGGTGTTGCCAACCACGCACACATTCGGTTGTGTAGCGCGCCTGTGGGTGGTCGTTCTGGCTGCCAACGTGCTGGGCGCATTCTGTATTGCCACGCTGTTTGCCTATACGCCTGTGATTCCCGAAGATCTGAGGCCGGCGCTGCTGTCCCTGTCAGAACATGCGGTGCATATGCCAGCAGACCAAAGCTTTTTCCGCGCGATTCCAGCGGGTATTCTGGTGGCCGCAATTGTGTGGATGCTGCCCCAAGCCAGCGACTCGGGATTTTTCACCATCCTGACGTTCACGTGGCTGATTGCGGCCGGTGACTTTACCCACATCGTCGCGGGATCGGTCGAAATGGCCTATCTTGGGGTGCAAGGGCTGCTGGGCTTTTCCGAAGCCTTGTTTGGGTTTTTCATTCCGGTGCTGGCAGGCAATATCGTTGGCGGCACTGCTGTCTTTGCAATGATCGCGTGGGGTCAGGTTAAAGACGACGTTCTGGAAAAGCAGTAGCACGAAACACCGACACTGTTGTAACTGCACAGTGTCGGCGGGCGCTTACATAATCGGGCGCTTCATCAAAGGTTCCAGCGTCATTCCGGCAGCATCGGCCAAAGCACCCAGATCGTTCACCACCAGTATTTCATCGCCCCAGTTCGCCAACTGACGATTGCGCAGCTTGCTGAGCGTTTTGTTGGTGTGAACCAGCGAAAGACCCAGCGCATCGGCCAGATCCTGTTGGCGAAAGGGTATCGGCATCACGCGATCTATGGCCAACCCCAGCGCCTGCCCGCGCAGCATGATCTTGCACAGCGCCCAAGAAATTGCTTCAAACGCGGTGCGTTGCCCGACCGATGCCAATGCTTCGCCCAAAAAATGCTCTTCTGCGGCGGCCATCCATGTCAGGTCAAAGGCGCGTTCGGGGTGGGTTTTGAAAAAGCTCCAGAATTCGCTGCGGTCAAAGACACACAGGGTCATTGGCGACTTGGCTTCGACCGAATGTTGCATTTCGCCCATTACGCCAGCCTGCAAGCCGATAAAATCACCCGGAAAGACAAAGTTGATCACTTGTCGGTTGCCGTTTGCCAGTGTCTTGTAGCGTACCCCCATGCCTCGCAACGCCGTGTAAAGCTGCGGGCTGTTGGACCCCTCCATCAACAGCGGTGTGCCGGGGTTCACCTCAAGCTCGCCGACTTTAAACTTCTGCATGAAGCGGATTTCATCTTCACCCAGATCAATGAACACGTCACTGCGCTGCAATGGGCAGTTGGCGCACTTTGTTGCCATGAGGGGATTACCTTTGTTCCACTATGTCATAGTTTAATGCACCACCTTTTATAATGTTCCACAAAAGGGCACCTGTCAGACACTTGAGAACAGATATGACGACGAAATTCCTGATTGTGCAGGGCGAAGTATTGATTGCAGAAGATCTGTCCCAGATTCTTTCAAACTATGTACCTGAATCAAAAATACACCGAGTGGACGACGTGACCACAGCCGTTGATGCGCTGAAAACGAATGGCACGCCCGAGGTGGTGTTCTTGCTGGGCAATTCCGCAAGAACCATCAATCCCGCGCTAATGGACCTGCTGATAGATCGCTGCATCACGGCAGTGCGTGTCGGCGTGGAGGATCTGGATTTCATCGAAGTTCTGCATGATGCATACCGCGTTGCGGCACCGTTCAGCACGGAAGATATCGAACGCGTGCTGGGCAACATCGGCCTGTCACCCCATGCACAGGCCTAAGCCTGCACGCAAAAGCCCGCCGCATCACTGCAACGGGCCCGTGCGTTCGCTTCGGCCTGAAGCCTCAGACTTTCAGCGTAGCAGTTGTCGAAAAGAACATGGCTTGGCTGACGGCTGATTTCACCTGATCATCCTTATACGGCTTCGAGATCAGGAACGCAGGTTCTGGCCGTTCGCCGGTCAACAGGCGTTCTGGATAGGCCGTGATAAAGATCACCGGCAGATTGCCGAACTGATTCAACAGATCGTTCACCGCGTCGATACCGGACGAGTTATCGGCCAGACGGATGTCGGCAAGGATCAGATCGGGTTTATCCGACGTGCCCAGCTTCACGGCCTCGGCGCGGGTGCGCGCGATGCCGGTGATGCGGTGGCCAAGTTCTCCAACAAGGTTTTCCAGGTCCATCGCGATGATCGGCTCGTCTTCGATGATCAGAACGCTGCCTGCAATGCTGTCGGCCATCTCGCGGTGTGCGATGTTGACCAGATGCTCGGCCTCGTCACGGTCAACGCCCATGATGTCGGCAACAGCGCCAAAACCAAATTCTTCGATGGTGTGCAGCAACAACGCCTCGCGGGTGTTGTCTGTAAGTTTGGACAAATGCTTTTGCGCGGCACCTTCCATCAGGTCGTCGGATGAATCCATTGAATCAACCTTGCTGGCCTGCCAGATGACATGCAGCACCTTGAACAAGGCAGTCTTGGTGCCAAGGTTGGAATCCATTGCACCGCTGTCCGCAAGTATCGCTTCAAGCGTCGCGGCAGCGTAACGGTCGCCTCCGGTTTGCGAACCGGTCAGCGCACGCGCATAGCGGCGCAGATACGGCAGCGCCGAGCCGATCTCGGCTGTGCGATCCTGGACAGTGCTTTCAGAAGTCATATTAATTTCCCCGAATTTCATATTTCTTGGGAACCAAACGCAGCATCCAGTGTTTAGTTCCCAACTAAGTGCGCAAAAGTACAATTCTGTTATTAGGCGAATATCACAATGGCATACAACGAACCGAATTCCGGAACACGCAAACAGATCGACGACAATCTGCGTCGTGTGTTTCAGGAAAAGGTCGAGGAAGAGGTTCCCGAACGCTTCAAGCAGTTGCTTGCGCAGCTACAGGAGCAAGACACCAAAAAGGGGTCAGGTGAACAAAAATGAGCGATTCAAATCCGAGAGACGAGCTGGTAGATCATCTGCCAGCGCTGCGGGCGTTCGCCCTGAGTTTGACGCGTAACGGCGCTGTCGCCGATGACATGGTGCAGGATACCGTGGTCAAAGCCTGGACAAATATCGAGAAGTTCCAAGAAGGTACCAACATGCGCGCTTGGTTGTTCACCATTCTGCGCAACACCTACTATTCCAGCCGCCGCAAAGTGAAACGCGAAGTGGCAGACGTGGACGGCATGCACACCGGCAATATGGCTGAAAAGCCGGCCCACGATGGCCGCTTGCAAATGAACGACTTTCGCAAGGCCTTTGCCCAGCTTCCAGACGAGCAACGTGAAACTCTTGTCCTTGTGGGCGCGTCCGGTTTTTCCTACGAAGAGGCCGCCGAGATGTGTGGAGTCGCCGTAGGCACAATCAAAAGCCGTGCCAATCGCGGGCGCAAACGTCTGGCGGAATTGATGCACCTAGATGACAAGGATTCCATGATCATGACCGATAGCGCAACAGTCGCTGTGGTGGCGGCCAACGGCTCCTCATCCTTCTAATGCCTGATCGGGGACGCGTCACAACGTTGTCCAGACAACTGACCCGCGGCCTGAGAGTTCGGGTCGCGGCTTTTCTTGCTTTGGCACTGCTGCCCATCGGCGTGATGAGCGTTCTGCAAACCAGCGACCTGTCGCGCGAAGTCGACAACAGCTCGGAATTGGCGCTGCTGGCGCTGACCAACACAGCGGCGGTTTCCGAACGGCAAATGTTCGAGCGCGCTTTTGGGGCTGCGCAGGCGCTTACCTCAGTGCTGCAACTGATGCTGGTCGAACCGGAACGCTGCGGGAGCTATCTTAGCCAGTATGTCAAAGAAACCGGAAGCTATTCCTTTGTCGGGTTCCTGAATCCCGGCGGTACGATGGTCTGTTCCTCTGGCGAACCCGACGCTGACCTGAGCAACTGGTCGAACCTGACCCAGCAGTTCGACACACCGCGCATGTGGATTGACCCCACGCGCAACACCAATCCGGACAGTGGTGCCGTTATCAACGTGCTGTTCCCTTCGTATCAGGACGACACCTTTCGCGGCTATATCGCCATGTCCCTGCCCCGCACCAAGCTGGGCGCGCCTTGGTTGCCGACCAACACCCGCCACCCGCTTAGTCTGACCACCTTTAACGACAATGGCGATGTTCTGACCACGGTTTCGTCGACAACAGACCAGACCATCTATGTACCACAGGATTTCAAGTTCGATCGGCTTAAGGGCAACTGGACGCAGACTTTCATTGCCAAGAACCAGTTCGATCAGGAACAGGCCTTTGCCGTCGTGCCCGTCGTGCCGGGGTTGGTCTATGCGCTGGCCGCCTGGCCGGTTGAGTATCGCAAGCCCGCATTTGGTCGCCTGTCGGGCACGCCGCTGCTGTTTCCGTTGCTGATGTTTGTTGCCAGCCTTGGAGTGGCTTATTTCGCGGTCGACCGTCTGGTGGTGCGCCACGTCAAGCAATTGCGCAACAAGGTACAGGCATTTTCGCGTACCCGCCGCCTGCCCAGCACATCGGACCAGCTTTCTTTATCCGCCGAATTGCAGGATCTTGAAGACGCGCTGGCCGAAATGGCCTTTCACTTGCTTGATGACGAGGCACAGATGGAAGATGCCCTGCGCGAAAAGAACGTCCTGCTCAAGGAAATCCACCACAGGGTCCGCAACAACCTTCAGTTGATCTCGTCGATCATGAACATGCAGATTCGCAGGGCAGCCGAACCTGAAACCCGCGATATCCTGCGTAGCCTGCAAGAACGGGTGATGAGCCTGTCTTCGGTCCACAAGAGCCTGTACCAAACTGAAAATCTCAGCCAGACCAACGCCGGCACTCTGATTCCCGACCTGTTCGAACGTCTGGTGGCCGCGAATGACCCGCAGGGAATGGAGTATCGCCACGACTTTGACGAGATTGTGCTGTTTCCTGACCAAGCGGTGCCGCTGACGTTGCTGGCATCCGAACTGGGCACCAACGCGCTGAAGTTCATGGGCGCCCCCGAGGGTGAAACGCCCCATCTTTTTGTCTCGCTAAAGCAACTTGATGCGGGGACTGCGCGTTTGATCTGCGAAAACTCGGTCGGCGCAGATATCAACGACGTTGAAGCCAACGAAGCAGGGTTGGGCGCACAATTGATCCGTGCGTTCGCGACGCAATTGCACGGCAGGATCGAAACCACCTCGACGGACCGTGTGTACCGCACCGAGGTAACCTTTGATGTCGAAGATGTTTTTCACGAACCCGCCGATCACTAATATCGCATGAAGGCGCCGCACAATCTGACCAATGCCAGGATTTTCCTGGCTGCTTCCGAAACGTACCCCGCTCCTGAGAACGTGTTTCTTGATCCGACGGATGAATTCTGGCTGGCTTTCGCGCGTTCCACCCGCAACGCCGTTGTACGGTGAACGTGCACGTAACATTAGCAAGTCATGGTTTGACCTGATCGAACATACTCTGCGGCGTGGTGTGCGGTTTCGGATGCTGCTGACAGACTTTGATCCGGCGATCCGGCCCGAAGATCCGTCTTCAATGATGCGTTAGCGCAACTGTGACAATTTGTATTGGATTCAACGTGCCAGCTACGGAACCCAGACCGGATTTCGGTGTTGGATCAACAATGCCACTTAACGAAGCGCCATAAAAAGGAACATAACATGAGTTTCGACGTGTTTATATTTGGGTTACTTGCACTTATCTCGGTGGTTGTGATCATCTTTGCCACGTCCAACAAACGCAACGGACAACGGCAATCTTCGAATTTCGATCCTTCGGAAAAATATGGACAAATACGCGACGACGGGCGGAACAATTTCGGCTGACACCCGTTTGCAGACTGTTACATCTGATAAACGCGTACTGTTTTCTTGGTGATACCGGCACATTCGCATAGAGTGGGCGTCTGGTGCGGCCAATAAATCGGTACGCGTTTGTCGTTCAGGCACCGCGCCGTCACAGTCGCCGTTCAAGACGCGCAGATTTCGCAATTCTGTCGCCTGACCATCACCCCAATGTTACCAAAAGACCGCATCGATCCGGGACATCACATTCATCCACGGAGCTTCCCCGATGCCACGTATTTCATTCACCCGTCGCCAGACCCTGCTAGGCACCGCCGCACTTGGCGTTTCGATGTCCATGCCTTCGCTGTCGCGCGCCCAATCGCGTCCGTTGATCACCCACGGCGTAATGTCCGGCGACGTTGCCCACGACGGCGCAGTGATCTGGAGCCGCGCCGACCGCGAGGCAAAGATGCTGGTCGAATGGGCCACCACCGAAAACATGTCCGACGCGCGCGCTGTCCCTGCCTTGGCTGTAGGATCGCCCACCGACTACACCGGCAAAATGGCCCTGACCGGATTGCCCAGCGATCAGGACATATTTTACCGCGTGACCATGTCCGATCTGCCCGACGGCACTCTGTCCGAACCAACCACCGGCACATTCCGCACGGCCCCGATGGGCAGCCGCGATATCAGCTTTGTCTGGTCCGGCGACACCGCCGGCCAAGGCTGGGGCATCGACGAAGACCGCGGCGGCATGACCACTTATGCCACCATGCTGGGCCACAACCCCGATTTTTTCCTGCACTCGGGCGATACTGTCTATGCCGACGGCCCACTGAAAGAAGAGGTCGAACTGGAAGACGGCACCGTCTGGAAAAACGTGGTCACCCCCGCCAAATCCAAAGTGGCTGAAACGCTGGACGAATTCCGTGGCCAGCACCTCTATAACTATATGGACAAGAACGTGAAGGCGCTGAACGCCGCCGTTCCGATCATCGCTCAGTGGGACGATCACGAGGTTACCAACAACTGGTATCCTAACGAAGTACTAGCCGAAGACGACCGCTATACCGTCAAGTCGATGCAGTTGTTGTCAACGCGCGCCCACCGCGCGTTCCACGAAATGATGCCCACGCGGCAAAGCCTGTCCGAGCCGATGCGCGTCTATCGCAAGGTGTCTTACGGCCCGTTGCTGGACATCTTCGTGATCGACATGCGCACATATCGCGGCGACAACACAGCCAACACCGAAGCCGAAGGCACACCGTTTCTGGGTGCCGATCAGCTGGCATGGCTAAAGCGCGAAATGGTCAATTCGACTGCCACATGGAAAGTTATCGCGTCGGACATGCCCATCGGCATGATGGTGCGCGATGGCGACAACATGGAAAACTCGTCGAACGGCGACGGCCCTGTGCTGGGTCGCGAAAAAGACATTGCAGCAGTTCTGTCGTTTATCAAGGCAGCCGAGATCACCAACACGGTTTGGCTGACCGCCGACGTGCACTACACTGCCGCCCACCACTATTCACCTGATCGCGCCGTATTTCAGGAATTCGAACCCTTCTGGGAATTCGTCTCGGGTCCGCTGCACGCGGGCACCTTTGGCCCGTCGGATTACGACAACACCTTCGGTCCCGAAGTGCGCTATGCCAAGCACCCCGAGCCGGGTCAGGCTAACCTGCCGCCCAGTGACGGCATGCAGTTCTTTGGCAAGGTGGACATCGCCGCCGACACAGGTGTGATGACCGTACGTCTGATGGACAGCGCGGATGTCGAATTGTGGTCGGTGGAACTGGACCCGAAACTGGCCTGATCCAGTGGGCGACAAATAGAAAAGCCGCCCAGTCAAACGGGCGGTTTTTACATCATCAAGGTTATTCCGCTGCTTCAGTCCGCAGGAACCCCCCCGATTGAAGATGCCAGTACTGCGCATAAAGCCCGCCCTGCTTCAACAAAGCCTCGTGGCTGCCATCTTCAACGATCCGGCCCTGATTCATCACGATGATCCTGTCCATCTCGGTCAGCGTCGACAAACGGTGGGCAATGGCCAACACGGTCTTGCCTTGCATCACACGGTCCAACGCGGATTGAATCGCGGCCTCGACCTCGCTGTCGAGCGCACTGGTCGCTTCGTCCAGTATCAGGATCGGCGCATTCTTCAAAATGGCGCGGGCCAGCGCAATCCGTTGCCGCTGACCACCCGACAGCTTTACGCCACGCTCGCCCAGATGGGCGTGATATCCGGTGCGCCCTTTGTGATCTTCCAGATCCAGAATAAACGTATGCGCCTCGGCCTCGCGGGCAGCTTGAAACACTTCTTCATCCGTCGCCTCGGGGCGGCCATAGCGGATGTTGTCCATCGCCGAGCGGTTGAACATCGCAGTTTCCTGCGTGACCATACTGATGCTGCGCCGCAGGCTTTCCTGCGTGACGGTGCTGGTGTCGGTCCCGTCGATGCTGATGGTGCCGCCTTCGGTCTCGTACAGCCGCAACAGCAGCGCGACGAGGGTCGATTTCCCCGCGCCGGACGCGCCCACGATACCGATCTTTTGCCCCGGTTCAATGTGCAGGTTCACACCTGATATTCCACCCACTTCACGCCCGTAGGCAAAGTTCAGGTTTTTCAGAACGATACCACCCTTCACCACATCCAGATCAGTGGCGTCGGGGTTGTTTTCGGTCCGATTGCGCGGGGTCAGCGTGTGAATGCCGTCCTCAATCTCGCCCACACTGGAATAAATCGCCATCAACGTAAAACTGACCCAGCCGGTCATTTGCGCGATACGAATGGCAACGGCGCCCGCTGCCACGATGTCACCCTGTGTGGCAACACCCTGATTCCACAGGATCAACGTCCAGCCCAACAAGATCACCGGCAACAGCCCCGCAAGTGTCATCAGGCAAAACCGGAACCCCGCCGCGAGATAGCCGAAATCCAGTGCCGTGCGACGAAAGTTGCCCATAGCGCCCAGCGCCGCGCGATCTTCGTGTTCATCATGGGCGAACAGCTTGACCGTCTTGATGTTAGTGATCGTATCCACGATCTGCCCCGACACCATCGCCCGCGCACCGGCACGCGCCGCAGACCGTTTGCGAATGCGAGGCAAAAACCAGCGGATCATCAGGAAATACCCCGCCAGCCACACCATGAAGCCAAGACCGATCTTCCAATCAATCGCCACCAGCAACAGAACCGACCCCGCCAGCGACGCCAGCGCAAAGGCGACGACGTTGATCATTTCCACAACCACATCGGTCACGGCACGCGCCGTCTGCATCTGCTTTTGGGCGATCCGGCCTGCGAAATCATTGTCAAAGAACCGGACCGACTGACCCAACGTCCAGCGGTGCAGACGCGACAACACCAGCGGGTTCAGGTTCGGCTGAACGATGATCGCGTTGGCCGACGAGGACAGGCCAAACAACAAAGGCCGCGCGATCAGGAAAAACGCAATCGCGCCAAGGATCAGCGCAAGGTTGGCAGCCGAAAAGAACCCGTCCGGTCCCAAGACTGTGCTGGCGTCGATCACCTTGCCCAACAGCCACGCCGTTCCCGCCTCAATCGTGCCTGCTGCTGCGGAGAAGAATGCGGCCAGCCACAGTGCAGGCCACGCCCCCGACAACGCCCAACGCATGAACGCACCCAGCGTGCGCGGCGGTGGCCCGTCAGCGGGGCGAAAAGCGTGGATCCAGTTTGCAATGTTCATGTCACAGCCTCGGGGTTCAGGAACCCGCCCGATTGGCGCGCCCAGAATTCGCTATATAGACCGCCCTTGGCCAAAAGCGCGTCATGGCTTCCATCTTCGATGATCTTGCCGCCATCCAGAACCAGAATACGGTCCATTTCGGCAATGGTGGACAGGCGGTGGGCAATGGCGATCACCGTTTTGCCCTCCATCATCTTGTAAAGCGTTCTCTGAATCGCTTCCTCGACTTCACTGTCCAGCGCGCTGGTGGCCTCGTCCAGCAGCAGGATCGGCGCGTTCTTCAGGATCACCCGCGCCAGTGTCACCCGCTGACGTTGACCGCCCGACAGCTTTACGCCGCGCTCGCCCACCTGTGCATCATAGCCGATGTTGCCACTGGGGTCGGTCAGCGTGGTGATGAACTCGTGCGCCTCGGCTTGTTTGGCTGCTGCGATCATTTCGGCCTCGCTTGCGTCGGGTCTGCCATAGAGTATGTTTTCGCGGACTGACCGGTGCAACAGGCTGCTTTCCTGCTGCACCATGCCGACGTTCAACCGCAGACTATCCTGCGTGACCTGCGTGACGTCCTGACCGTCAATCTCGATCCGTCCGCTTTCGGGATCATAAAACCGCAGCAGCAATTTTACCAATGTCGATTTCCCCGCACCCGACCGCCCGACAAGGCCAACTTTTTCACCGGGCTGGATTGTTAGATCAAGCGCTTCTAGCCCGCCATAGTCCCGCCCGTAATGGTGTGTCAGCGCCTTCAGTTCGATCCGGCCATCGGTCAGAACCAACGGTTTGGCGTCTGGCGCATCTACCAGCGTTACAGGCTGTGCAATCGTTTCCATCCCTTCGGCCACGACACCCAGCTCGCGAAAGAAGGTGGTCAGCGCCCACATGATCCAGCCCGTCATCGCATTCAGCCGCAGCGCCAGCGCCGTCGCCGCAGCAACAGTACCAACCGACGCCTGCCCCTGCACCCACAACGCAATCGCCCAGCCAACAACGCCGACAATCAGCAGACCATTCAGCAGCACCAGCGAGAAATCCATCGTGGTGTAAATCCGCATCTCGGTCTGGAAGGTCTTGCGCGTCTTCTCGATCGCGTCCTTGGCATAGTCCAGCTCGCTGTCATGATGGGCAAACATCTTGACTGAATGGATGTTGGTATAGGCATCAACCACACGCCCCGTGACCGTACTGCGCGCATCCGACGCCGCCTTGGACGCGGGGCCGACCCGTTTGGTCGTCCAGACGATCAACATGCCATAAAGCACCATCCAGATCACCAGCGGCAGCAACAGCCGCGCATCAGAGGAAGACAGCAAGATCGCAGCGCCGATCATATACGCCAGCGAATAGGAAATCGCGTCAAACACCTGAAACACCACCTCACCCGCGGCGGGGGGCGTTTGCATAATACGGTTGGCGATCCGTCCGGCAAAGTCGTTCTCGAACCAGCCAACAGACTGACGCAAAACGTGTTTGTGTGCCCGCCAGCGGATCAGCGTGCCAAAATTGACGATTATTGTATTGTTCAACAGCATCACGTCCAGCAACTGGATCAGTGGGCGCAGCGTCAGGATAAAGATCGCAACCGCGATCAGTTCAACCTTGTTGGCGGCCCATACTTCGGCTGGCGCACCCTGAAGCAGATCAACGACCCGCCCCATATAGTAGATCAATCCAATCTCGATCGCGGCAATGACGATGGACAGAATGCCCGCAAGAATGAAAACCGTTTTGAACGGTTTGGCATAGGCGCGCATGAACGGCCACAACCGCGTGGGCGGTGTGTTAGTTTCAGCAAAAGGTGCATAGGGGTCGACGAGGTTTTCGAAGTATTTGAACATGGGAGACCTGTAGAAAGACGGAATTCAACTGCGGACTGCCCAAGCTTGCAGCCCGATCAAACAGCTGTGGTTAAGTGAACCAAATCCCGCGGTACATCTCGCACTCTCCTCATGTCTGTATTCCAGATAGCGGCAAAACCCGCAAATGTCAGCCCAAAAGCTGCGCGCGGGTCAGGATAAAACCGGAAGCGATCCAGCGCGTTTCCAGTTCTTTCAATTTCGCACCCAGTGCAGGGCCGTGCAGGGCGGGCATCAGGTCATGCGCAGCGACCGGAAACTTTGCCGCGCTGCCACGTGTCGCTGCCGCCGCATCGCCCTTGTTTAAAGGGGTTTCGAACAACGCAGCCCGCAAAGCGATCACGTCCAGTGCTGTGGCCAGACCGTACCGGTAACCCAGTTCTGCCGCGCCTACGGCTGTGCCAACCAGTTCACCCAGCAACTGGGTTTTACGCGCATCCGCCTTGGACAAACGCAGACGCTCGGCCACATCCTCGCCCCCCAGAACTACCAGACGGCGCATCGGATCAGGTGACAGGTCAAGCATGGATTCGGCGTGGATCAACGGCGCCAGCCACCGCGCCTGTGCGCCACACAACAATCGCGGCAGCACCCCGACACGCTCCATCACCGCAACGGCGGGCGCGGGATCGGGTGCACCCAACAGCTTTGTCATCTCGGACCCGACGCGCTCGGCAGAGAGTTGCGCCAATCCGTCCAGATGTTCGGCAATTGCCGCCAGTGCATCCGCATCAAAGCCATGCACCGGGTCGGCGTACCAAGCCGAAAACCGGAAAAACCGCAGAATGCGCAGATAATCCTCGCGGATGCGGGCCGCAGCATCGTTGATAAAGATCACCCGACGCGCCAACGCATCGGGCAAACCACCCAGCGGATCAACCAGCGTTCCATCAGACCGCGCATAAAGCGCATTCATCGTGAAATCGCGCCGTCGGGCGTCCTCGACCACGTGAGTCGAAAACGCGACAACGGCGTGACGGCCATTGGTCGTGACATCGTTGCGAAAAGTAGTGACCTCATAGGGTTCACTGCCGATCACAACGGTCAGGGTGCCATGATCAATGCCTGTCGGGATTGTCTTGAACCCCGCCGCTTTGCAGACCTTTTGAACCTCGTCAGGCGTTGCGTCTGTGGCAATATCAATATCGCTGGCTGCAATGCCCATAACGGCATTGCGCACACAGCCACCCACAAACAACGCCTGAAATCCCGCAGATTCTAACGTTGAACACAACGCCAGCGCCCCGGCATCGTTCAGCCAAGGCACATCAGCGGGCAATTTCATATCATCCGGTCGGTCCATACCCGCAACATACGCGCGGTTGCACCCCAGATGTAATAGGGTCCGTAAGGAACAGTATAATAGGTGCGCATCGCCCCACGCCAACGGCGCGATTGAGTAATGTAATTTTCGGGATTCAGAACATGCGCCAGCGGCACCCGAAACACCTCGGCCACCTCGCCCGTTTCGGGCAAAATCTCGAACGGGTTTCCGACATAGGCCAGCACCGGCGTGACCAGAAACCCTGTGCTTGTCTCGTGCGGGGGCAAGGTGCCCAGCACTTGCACCAGCTCCGGTGGCAGGCCGATTTCCTCGTGCGCCTCGCGCAGGGCGGCGGCAGTCACGTCTGAATCGGTGTCGTCCTGCTTGCCCCCCGGAAAGGCGATCTGCCCCGGGTGGTGTTTCAGCGCAGAAGATCGCGTGGTCAGGATCAAATCGAGCCCGTCAACCCCGTCGACCACCGCTGCAAGCACACCGGCGGGACGCAGCTTGCGCCCCGCTGGCAAGATCACATCGGGGTTCATATCAAAGTCGGACGAAGGCCGCCCCGGACGGTCCAGCGCGGCCTTGATATCATTCAGGTCAAACGTCACTTGGGCCCGCTTCTGCATCAAAGCCGACTGTCTTCGGGTCCAGATCGTAATGCGCCCCGCAGAACTGGCAGTCGGCGGTCACGCGGCCATCGTCGGTCGTCATCGTCTCGATGTCGCGTGCCGAATAGATTGACAGGCTTTGACGCACACGCGCTTCGGAACAGGTGCAACCAAAGCGGACGGCCTGCGGATCGAACACGCGCGGCAGTTCTTCATGGAACAGGCGCAGCAACAGATCGTTTGGCGGCACTTGCGGGCCGATCAGTTCCAGATCTTCCACCGTGTCCAGCAAGATGTTCACGCGACGCCAGTTTTCGTGTTTGTCATCCGATAGCAAATCGGACGGCTTGAGGATGTCCCCCTCGCCTTTGACCTTGGCCATCAGCGGCGAAGCCTCGGGCATGTGCTGCAACATCACACCCCCTGCGCGCCAATGCTCTTCACCGTTGCCTTCGGTGCTTTTGCCAAAGCTCAGTTGGAACCGGGTCGGCAACTGTTCGGACTGTGCAAAATACACCTCGGCACAGGAGGACAACGTCGGCCCCACCAATGGCGAGATACCCTGATAGGGGGCCATGTCCTGACCTTGGTCGATGATGACGGCAAAGTAACCTTCGCCCACATTTTCAAACGGTGCGCCGTCGGTCAGCCGGTCGGCATCGTAGCTGGCATAGGCGCGGATGCGTGCGGGCTCTCCCTCTTCGGTCGGGCCGTAGTAGTCTGTTGCGATCATCCGCACAGCGCCTTTGGACTGCACTTGCAGCGACAGCTTCCAACGCAGTTTGATGGTTTGGCCGATCAACGCGGTCAGTAGCGCCATCTCGGCGACCAACGCTTCAACCTGAGCGGGGTAGTCATGTTGTTTGAGAATTCCGCCCAATACACCGTCCAGCCGCGCCACGCGGCCACGAATGTCCGAGGCATCAAGCTGAAAAGGCAGGACCGTGTCGTCCCACACGAGTTGGTTTCCGAGAGTCATTGGGGTTTCCTTATGCGCCGGTCGTTGGCATATCGCGTCAATATAGGTGACGCAATCCGCAGTAAAAGAGGTAGCCCATGATCCGTCGTGTCGGACCACCCCCGATCAAGGATCGGAAATACACACAGCGTTCCGGCGCCTATGCGATTTTACCGGTACGAGGTGGCGTCTTGCTGACCGGACAGCAGGGCGACTGGCTGGACATTCAATTGCCGGGTGGCGGCATTGATCCCGGCGAATCCCCGCAACAGACCCTGCACCGCGAAGTGCGCGAGGAAACCGGTTGGGCGATTGCACAGCCCCTGCGACTGGGTGCTTTCCGGCGGTTTGTTTATATGCCCGAGTACGATATGTGGGCCGAAAAACTGTGTACGGTTTTTGTCGCCCGCCCGACCCGGCGCATTTCCGATCCGATTGAACCCGACCACGTGTCGTTGGTGCTACCATGGGCCGAGGCGATTGCAAGCATCGGCAACGATGGCGACCGGTTGTTCCTTCAGCGCTATGCCTCAAGTTCGGTCTGATATTCAAAAAGCACACCCGACACGTCATCCGGAAAATCCTGATTGCCAGCAAATTCGCTCAGCTTCCAGATCAGCGCCTCGAAGAATGAAGGGCCATTGACCCCCTGAAGATCGCGCATGATCGCCTCTAGCCCGCCCTCGTCCAGCAGATCGCCAGCATCGTTTGGACATTCTGTAACGCCGTCCGAACACAACAACAGCCTGTCCCCTGCCCCAAGATGCAGGTCAAACTGCGAAAATTCGGCGTCGTGGATCAGCCCCACGGGAAAGCCGCCAGGGCTAATCTGTTCGATGCGGCCATCGCTGCGCTGCACCACAGGATGCGGATGCCCCGCCTGCGCCAACGCAACCTTGCCGGTGGCCAGATCGACATCGGCAAGGATCATCGTAAAATAATGCTCGGTGTCCATTTCATTAAGTACAAGGTTGTTAATCGCCCGCATGACCGCCAGCGGCGGGCGGATGCGATAGGTGCCGTCGCCGTTGGGCATCAGCGCCACGTTTTGATCAGGCGCCGTAGACGAAAGATAACCCGCCAGTCGCGCCGTCATCAGCGCCGAACTGATCCCGTGGCCCGATACATCAATGGCATAAAGCCCAAGGTGCCCGTCGCCCGACCGGAAGAACCCCACCAGATCGCCGCCCACATGGCCGCTGGGCCGCAAAAGCAGCGACACATGCCCCTGATCAAAGGCGACCGAGCGTTCGCGCACCAAAGATTGCTGAAGCTTTTTCGCCTCGAGCAGATCCTTGTCGATGCTGTCATAGAGGCGCTGAAGCTCAAGCAGGGTTTGCGAAATCAGGTGGTTCTTGCCTGTCAGTTCGCGTTGCATCTGCAAAATACGGTCGCCTGCCGTGATCCGGGCGCGCAACTCGTTCAAATCTACCGGCTTGCTGACAAAATCGTCGGCACCCGCTTCAAGCCCGCAGGCCACTTCCTCTTTTTCCGACTTCGAGGTCAGAAGGATAAAATAGCCGTAATCGTCCCCCCCAAGCTTGCGAAAGGCATCGCAAAATTCCAGCCCGTTCATCCCCGGCATCATCCAGTCACTGAGGACCAGATCGGGGGTCACCTCGCGGCACATTTCCAGCGCAGCATCACCCGACGCAGCTTCAATCACGTTGAAGCCCCACGCGCGCACGGATGTGCTGAGGATGCGACGTTGCAGGCGGCTGTCGTCTACGATCAACGCCAATCGCCGCCGCCGGGGTGCGTCGCTGTGGTGCTCCGGCGAAGATGACGGGGCGGGGGACTGCATCTATAGGTATCCAATCAATTTTATATCTGACCGTTTGTGGCCCCTGCACCGTTAACGATTGGTCATCATTTCCCGAAACCTTCCTAAAATTGAAATGACTCACCTGATGTTTACCCCTGTCATCCATCCTGCCCCGAACAATCCAAAAGGGGGCTGCGATGATTGACTGGACTCAGGTAACCGCGCTGCGCGACCAAATCGGCGCCAACGAAATGGACGAGGTAATCGCCCTGTTTATCGAAGAGGTGGAAGAGGTGACTGAGCGACTGCGTCGGTCACGGGCCACGTCCAATCTTGAACATGACCTACATTTTTTGAAAAGTTGCGCGCTGAACTTAGGGTTTTCCGATTTCTCGGCCCTGTGCCAGACTGGCGAACGGATGGCCCGACAGGGGCAAGCCGATCAAGTGGACATCCCGCAGATGCTGCACAGCTATAGCAAGTCCAAGGCGTGTTTTCTGGCCCAGAAAGACAGCGTGCTGGCCGCTTAGACCAGCTTGTAGAAATCCTTGATGCCCGCCTGTCCCAACTCACGTTCGGCCTTGGCCTTTAGCCTGCGCATACCTTCCAGCCAGCCATCGGGGTCCAGCGCGCGCGCCTTGACGTATTCGCTGACCACGGGGTGCGACAGAATTCGGAACTGTTTGCCGGTGATCCCGTCAATGGTGGATTGCGCCACGTCATCTGCCGTCATCAATGACACATGATGTGCAGCATCCGCATCCGACAGATCAATCAGCGGCGTCGCCACATACTGTGGGCACAGCACCGACACGCCAATCCCGTCATTACCGTGGCTGATCGCCAGCGATTCGGCAAAACTGACGGCGGCGTGTTTCGTTGCCGAATAGGCCGCATCGCCAATCTGGTTCAGCAACCCCGCCGCCGAAGCGACATTAACGAAATATCCCGAGCCGCGTTCGATCATCTGCGGCAGCAATGCGCGTGCCGCATAAACATGCGCCATCACATGTACATTCCAGTTCAGCATCCATGTCTCATTAGTCGCTGACGCTGCGTGGCTGGGCTGACCACGGCCAAGACCCGCGTTTGACACAAACACATCAATCGGGCCCAAAGTCGCAGTAACACCATTGCACATTGCTATAATGTCACCCTCGGACGTCACATCGCAGCGCATTGCCATACCGCCCACATGATCGGCCAGCGCCTGGGCTGCATCCATATCCAGATCAGCCACGCAGGTCTGCGCACCCAGCGCCGCGAACTTCCGTACCATCGCCGCGCCAATGCCGCTGGCCCCGCCGGTGACGACGACAACTTTGCCCTGAAAATCCATGTCTCTCTCCCTAGATGACAAATTGTGCTACAGTTTCGTTGTTGGTGATGTCCGTATAGGCAAACCCGCCCGCATCCAGCCGTGCAAAGAAATCGGTGAAATTCTCGGGCGCGCTGGTTTCGATCCCGATCAGGACCGAACCGAAGTTGCGCGCCGATTTCTTCAGATATTCAAACCGCGCAATGTCGTCGTTCGGCCCCAAAAGCGACAGGAAATCCTTTAGCGCACCGGGACGCTGCGGCAGCCGCAGGATAAAGTATTTTTTGACGCCAGAGTACCGCTGCGCCCGTTCCTTGACCTCGGGCAGACGCTCGAAATCGAAATTCCCACCAGAAGCGACACAGACCACAGTTTTGCCCCGAATCTCGTCCCGCAGATCGCCCAGCGCCTCGATGGACAGCGCACCTGCGGGTTCCAGAACGATACCTTCGACGTTCAGCATTTCCAGAATCGTGGTGCAGATGCGATCTTCAGACAGGTCGATCACATCACTGCGGTCGATACCGCGCAGCCGCGCGAACGTCCGCACACCGATGGTAGCAACGGCTGCCCCGTCAACGAATGTATTGACCGGCTTCACCTCGGTCGGTTGACCAACCTCGACCGCCGCTGCCAGACTTTTAGCACCGGAAGGTTCGACAAAGGTATAGCGCGTGTCGCCCCCGAAATAACTGTAAACGCCCGACGACAATCCGCCACCGCCCACGGGCAGCACGATACGATCCGGCACACGGCCCAACTGTTCCTCGATCTCGACTGCAACCGAGGCTTGGCCTTCGATCACATCCTCGTCGTCGAAGGGCGACAGGAAATGCGCCCCCTCTTGCGCGCAAAACGCCTGCGCCGAGGCCAGCGTATTGTCGAAATAGTCACCAATCAGCTTCACCTCGACTGCGTCACCGCCAAACATGCGTGTCTTTTGCACCTTTTGCTGAGGTGTCGTCACTGGCATAAAGATCACACCGCGCACGCCAAAATGGCGGCACATGAACGCCACGCCCTGCGCGTGGTTGCCCGCAGAGGCACAGACAAAAACTGTTTGGCCCGGAATGACCTTGCGCATCGCATTGAACGCACCGCGCAGCTTGTAGGACCGCACAGGGCTAAGGTCTTCACGTTTCAACCAGATATCAGCGTCATAACGGGCCGACAGCAGATCGTTGCGCAACAGCGGGGTCGCGGGAAATACGCTGCGCATCGCGGCGGTGGCAGCCCGTGCATCATCTTTGAACGTCATGGCAGTCCTTTCAGGTCATTCCAGCCCTAAGCGCCCCGCCTGCAAGGGTCAATCTTGCCCCTAGGGCCGAAACCTTATATCGCGGCCAGCAAAACCATAATGTGGAAAGAACCAATGAGCGCGCCAAAGAAAGTAGTGCTGGCCTATTCCGGCGGCCTCGACACCTCGATTATCCTGAAATGGCTGCAAACCGAATACGGTTGCGAAGTCGTCACCTTTACCGCTGATCTGGGTCAGGGCGAAGAGCTGGAGCCCGCACGGGCCAAGGCCGAGCTGATGGGTGCGTCGTCGATTTATATCGAAGACCTGCGCGAAGAATTCGTGCGAGATTTCGTTTTCCCGATGTTCCGCGCCAATGCGCTGTACGAAGGGCTGTACCTGCTGGGCACATCCATCGCACGGCCGCTGATTTCAAAGCGTCTGGTCGAGATTGCTGAAAAAGAAGGTGCCGATGCGGTGGCCCATGGTGCCACGGGCAAGGGCAACGATCAGGTGCGGTTCGAACTGGCAGCTTATGCGCTGAACCCCGACATCAAAGTGATCGCGCCATGGCGTGAATGGGATTTAACCAGCCGCACCAAGCTGATCGACTTTGCCGAGAAAAACCAGATTCCGATCGCCAAGGACAAACGCGGCGAAGCGCCGTTTTCGGTTGATGCGAACCTGTTGCACACCTCGTCCGAGGGCAAAGTGCTGGAAGACCCCGCGCAGGACGCGCCCGATTACGTCTATCAGCGTACCGTCGCCCCAGAGGATGCGCCAAATACGCCCGAATACATCGAAGTCGGTTTTGAGAAGGGCGATGCAGTCTCTATTAACGGCGAAGCGATGTCGCCTGCGACGGTTCTGACCAAGCTGAACGAACTGGGCGGCAAGCACGGCATTGGCCGTCTTGATCTGGTTGAGGGTCGTTTTGTCGGCATGAAATCGCGCGGCATCTACGAAACGCCAGGCGGCACCATCCTGCTGGAAGCGCACCGCGGGATTGAACAGATCACGCTGGACCGCGGCGCTGCCCACCTGAAAGACGAATTGATGCCGCGCTATGCGGAACTGATCTATAACGGATTCTGGTTCTCACCCGAGCGCGAGATGCTGCAAGCGTTGATCGACCGCAGCCAAGAGCATGTGACAGGCACTGTCCGCTTGAAGCTGTACAAAGGTTTGGCGCGCACGGTGGGCCGCTGGTCTGAACACAGCCTCTATTCAGAAGCGCACGTAACCTTTGAAGATGACGCAGGCGCCTATGACCAGAAAGACGCCGCAGGGTTCATTCAGTTGAACGCCCTGCGACTGAAGCTGCTGGCGGCACGGGATCGTCGCCTTAAATCCTAAGCTTTTTCTCTGCCATCCGAATATAATGGGGCATCGCTGCATTGGCGATGTCCTGATATTCGGGCGGCAAATCCGGCAGCGGGCCCTCGGACCCTGCAAACCCTGTTGACTGATGCACTGCGCCATACCAGTGCGATGCCCAAACACCGTCGTCGGCATGACCCCCGGCAGACCAATTCAACATTCCCGCATCCCACTCTATCCCGATGGCGTCGCACAGCGCGCGCAGCATCCCCTCGGGGTTGTCGCGAATGTCGGCGGAGTCGATCACCACTGGCGACTGCGCTGCATCAAACAGCGTGGCCTGCTGGACAAAGCCGATATCGTTCAGACTTGGCCCCTCGCGTTTTTGCGCATAGCTGGCCAGAACGCGGGCAGGATGACGGATTAGAAACACGTTGGTGACCTGCTTCATCCAGTCGCGCGGGACACCGGTGACCATATGATGGGCCATGTGCTTTTGGTAAAATACAGGCTCTGACACGGGGGAAACCAGCGTTTCAGCGACCTTGTAACCGTCAATCGGCTGAGCTGCCAGAATCTCGGCTTGCATGGGATGTTCGATACCGGACGCATGCAGGTATGCCGCGTAAAACGGTTCGTCCACAACCTTACAATCCACCCGTGCACCAAAGCTGTACATCATGGCAGTGGACAGGTTGCGTGGCCCCGACCACATTGCGATCCGTTTGGTTTTCATGCGCTGATCCTTCTGACGCGACTTCACCTTGGCGTGACTTTCCACCCCGATTTCTTGAGTGGGGCAGCCTTTCCCCTATTTCTGAACAAAGGGAGTTTGTCATGAATATTCAACGACTGTTTTTGATCACTGCTGCTTGCATCGGCATTTCCACCGCGGCGCAGGCCGCAGACCTTAAAACACTGACCGTCGCGGGCGGTTGTTTCTGGTGCGTAGAGGCCGATTTTGAAAAGGTCGATGGCGTGACCAGCGCGGTGTCCGGCTTTGCCGGTGGTACGGTGTCCGATCCGACCTATAAAGAGGTCGTCGCGGGCGGCACCGGCCACTACGAGGTGGTACAGATCACCTATGACCCTGCGGTGGTACAAGCCGACACATTGCTGAACCTGTTCTTCCGGTCGGTTGATCCACTGGATGCAGGCGGCCAATTTTGTGATCGCGGCGACAGCTACCGCACCGCGATCTTTGCCGCTGACACCGCACAAAAGCAGGCAGCAGAACAGGCCAAAGCCAACGCCCAAGAAGCCCTGGGAAAGACTGTCGTTACGCCCATCTTTTCAGCGCAACCATTTTATCCGGCAGATGCCTATCATCAAGATTATTATAAACAATCCAGCTTGATCCTGACCCGTTTCGGCCCAAAGACCAAAGCCAACGCCTACACCGCATATCGCGAGGCGTGCGGACGTGACGAACGGGTAAAGCAACTTTGGGGCAGTGACGCGCCCTTTTTGCCCGGCAGTTAACCCAGTTTAAAATCTTCGATGTCTTTTAGGTCTGGGATCACATCGGCCGTGCCGTGGCGTGTCACCATGATCGCCGCAGCGGTCATGGCCAGTTTGATCGCTTGCGCAGTGGGTAAATCCCGGTCCAACCCCGCCACCAGATAGCCGGTGAACGTGTCACCCGCACCGGTGGTATCAACCGGATCGACCTTGACCGACGGGTAATGCACCTTGGTTTTGCGAATGTTGTCGTAGTGGTCGCAGCCATCCGCACCACGCGTCACCACAATCTGCGAGATATGCAAATCGCCCAATTCCGCCCCCAGACTGTCGCTCAGCTGTGCCGCCTCAACCGCGTTAAGTACCAACATATCCAGGTAGGGCATGACCACCCGCACTGAATCCGCGTCAAAGGGTGCGGCAGCATAGACCACTTTTAGACCCAGTTGGCTGGCAATTTTCGCAGCCTCGGTCTGGCCGTTGGTTTCGTTCTGCATCAACAACGTGTCGCCATGATCAGCAGAGGACAAAGCCCCCGCGATCATGTCATCGGCCAGAGTGCGGTTGGCCCCGGAATAAAGAATGATATTGTTCTCGCCCGCATCATCGACGGCGATGATGGCATGGCCGGTTTCGCCAGACAGACGCGCAACGTGGCGCACGTCGACACCGTATTCCATCAACCGGTCCACGGCCCAACCACCGTCAGCCCCCACCGCACCGATATGCGCAACACGCGCCGCAGCACGGGCGGCGGCAACAGACATGTTCGCACCCTTGCCACCCAATCCGCGTGTCACCTTGGTCGCAGCAAGTGTTTCACCGGGCGCAGGCAGATGCGGCAGCCGGTAAACCACGTCGATGTTAATCGACCCAAGATTCCAGATCGCCATCAGCCAACCTTGCAGGCGGCCAGCACGGCCATGTTGAGGATGTCGTTGGCGGTTGAAACCGTCGAACAAATCTGGATCGACCGGTCCACGCCCGACAAAATCGGCCCGATCACAGTCGCCCCGCCCATTTCCTGCATCAGCTTGACCGAAATGCTGGCCGAGTGGCGGGCAGGCACGACCAGGATATTCGCAGGCCCCGTCAAACGCGAAAACGGATAAGCCCCCTGTGCCTTGGCGTTTATTGCCACATCAACGGTCATTTCGCCCTCATATTCGAAATCAACGCCGCGCCGGTCCAGAACTTTGGGCGCCAACGCCATCTTTTCCGCCCGCTCGGACACAGGATAGCCAAAAGTCGAGAAGCTAACAAAAGCCACGCGCGGTTCGATCCCCAGATGACGGGCGACAACCGCACCGCGTTCGGCGATGTTCGCCAGATCTTCCTCGTCCGGCCATTCGTGCACCAGCGTGTCGGCAATCAACACGATGCGCCCCTTGTGCAACAGCGCCGTGATGCCCGCAGCGCCATGTTCTGCATCAGCGTCAAAGACATTGTTGATTCGTTCCAGCACATGCGCCGATTTACGCGTGGCTCCGGTCACCAGTCCATCACCATGTCCGTGCGCCAGCATCAGAGACGAGAACACATGCCGGTCGCGCGCAGCCAGACGGTGAATATCCGACCGGTCAAATCCGCGCCGCTTCAGTCGTTCGTAGAGAAATGTTTTATAGGATTCTAGATGCTGGGTGTTGGCGGCATTGACCACTTCAATCTCGCGCACTGCATCGCCCAAGCCTGCTGCTTCCAGCTTGGCCTTGACGTCACTGTTGCGTCCAACGACCAGCGCGCTTCCCAAGCCAGAGCGCTGGTACATCACCGCTGCGCGCAACACGCGAGGGTCATCACCCTCAGCAAAAATCATCCTTGCTTGCGCAGCACGGGCCCGCGCATTGATGCCCCGCAGGATGTTTGCGGTGGGATCCATCCGCGACTTTAACGACAGTTCATAGGCTTCCATATCGATAATCGGACGGCGCGCCGCACCCGTGTCCATGCCCGCCTTGGCCACGGCTGTCGGAATACGGTGGATCAGACGCGGATCGAACGGCGTCGGAATGATGTAATCGCGCCCAAAGGTCAGGTTCTTGCCATAGGCCAGCGCCACCTCGTCCGGCACATCTTCACGGGCGAGTTGCGCCAAAGCATGGGCGCAAGCAATCTTCATCTCGTCGTTGATCGCGCGTGCGTTGATGTCCAGCGCCCCGCGGAACAGATAGGGAAAGCCCAACACGTTGTTCACCTGATTTGGATAATCGCTGCGACCTGTGGCCACGATCGCATCCACCCGCACCTCATGCGCCTCTTCGGGCGTAATCTCAGGGTCGGGATTGGCCATCGCAAAGATCACCGGATTGTCCGCCATTGAGGCGACCATCTTGGGCGTTACGGCCCCCTTGGCCGACACGCCAAGAAACACGTCACAGTTCACCATCGCCTCTTCCAGCGTGCGCAGTTCGGTCTTGACCGCGTGGGCCGACTTCCACTGGTTCATGCCTTCGGTGCGGCCCTGAAAAATCACGCCCTTGGTGTCGCACATGATGCAGTTTTCATGTCGCGCGCCCATCGATTTGAGCAACTCAAGGCAGGCAATTCCTGCCGCCCCTGCACCGTTCAGCACGATTTTGACGTCTTCAATCTTTTTGTTCGACAGGTGCAGCGCGTTGATCAATCCAGCAGCACAGATCACGGCTGTGCCATGCTGGTCGTCGTGGAAAACGGGAATGTCCATTTCCTCTTTCAGACGCTGTTCGATGATAAAGCATTCGGGTGCCTTGATATCCTCAAGATTGATGCCACCGAATGTCGGCCCCATCAGTCGCACGGCGCGGCAGAATTCGTCGGGGTCTTCGGTGTCTAGTTCAATGTCGATACTGTTCACGTCTGCAAAGCGTTTGAACAGAACCGCCTTGCCTTCCATTACCGGCTTGGACGCCAGCGCCCCAAGATTGCCCAGACCCAAAACAGCCGTACCGTTCGAGATGACCGCCACAAGATTGCCCTTGTTGGTATAGTCATACGCCGTCTCGGGGTTTTCCGCGATCGCCTCGCAGGGCACAGCGACACCGGGCGAATAGGCCAGGCTTAGGTCGCGCTGGGTGGTCATGGGTACCGTTGCAGTAATCTCGAATTTTCCCGGCGTGGGCTCAAGATGGAAGGCCAGAGCCTCTTCTGCTGTGACTTTGGTCTTCGACATGTGCAACATTCCTCCAATGCATTGACCTCTCATAACCGAGCGATGATCCGCGCTCAATCAGCTTTGGCTTTCGCTCGGCCTCTGGCGTTTGTAAGGTCGCGCTGGTTCGCATGGGGGCAGGTATGACGGTAACGCCGATGATGGCGCAATTTCTGGAGATCAAGCAGGCGCATCCCGGATCGCTGCTGTTCTACCGGATGGGCGATTTTTACGAAATGTTCTTTGAAGACGCGGTGGCAGCTGCCGAAGCACTGGACATTGCCCTGACCAAACGCGGCAAACATGACGGCGACGATATTCCCATGTGCGGCGTGCCCGTACATTCCGCAGAAGGATATTTGCTGACGCTGATCCGCAAGGGGTTTCGCGTGGCCGTCTGCGAGCAGTTGGAAAACCCCGCCGAAGCAAAGAAACGCGGCAACAAATCTGTGGTCAAACGCGGTGTTGTGCGGCTGGTCACCCCCGGCACCCTGACCGAAGATTCACTGCTGAACGCGCGGCAGCACAACTATCTGGCAGCCTTCGCACAGGTGCGCGATGCGTCAGCGCTGGCGTGGCTGGATATGTCCACAGGTGCCTTTCGGGTGATGCCACTGGACCAGATGCGTCTGGGGCCGGAACTGGCACGGCTGGCCCCGTCGGAATTGATCGTTATGGATGCATCCGAGGCAAAATTATCCGAATTCGTCTCTGATTTCGGTATCTCGATGACGCCGTTGTCGCGCGCCAGCTTTGACAGCACTGGTGGCGAAAAACGGCTGTGCGAGTTGTTCGCGGTGCAGACACTGGACGCATTCGGCAGCTTTGATCGCGCTCAGATTTCAGCGATGGGTGCGATTGTTGAATATCTAAACATCACGCAAAAGGGCAAACTGCCCTTGGTGCGAACCCCGCAACAAGAGGACCAGTTGGGGCAAGTTCAGATCGACGCGGCCACACGGCGCAATCTGGAACTGACCCACGCGCTGTCCGGTGGTCGTGCCGGATCGCTGTTGGCTACCATTGATAAAACACTGACCGCCGGCGGTGCACGCTTGTTGGAACGGCGCCTTGCCAGTCCCTCGCGCAATGTGCGCATCGTACAGGACCGGTTGGATTCTGTCAGTTTTTTCCTTGAAAACAGTCTCTCTGATGGTCTGACCGAACGGCTGCGCCATGTCCCCGATCTGGACCGCGCCCTGTCGCGGCTGTCATTGGACCGTGGCGGCCCACGCGATCTGACAGCCATTCGCGATGGTCTGATACAGGCCGCCTCTATCGCCAAGGATGGTTTGGGCCCCGACGCACCACATGGTGTCGCGGACGCACTGAACCGCATGGGTGGGATGGAAGATCTGATCAACCTGCTGGACGACGCGCTGGTGGCCGAACCGCCGCTGCTGGCTCGCGATGGCGGCTTTATCGCGACGGGTTATGACCCAGATCTGGACGAGGCCCGCACCCTGCGAGATGAGGGTCGGTCGGTAATCGCCGCCATGCAGCAAGACTTTGCCAACATCACCGGCATCACCTCGTTGAAGATCAAGCACAACAACGTTCTGGGCTATTTCATCGAAACCACGGCGACCCATGCGGAAAGAATGCTGTCACCGCCGCTGTCCGAAACCTTTATCCATCGTCAGACCACAGCCAACCAAGTGCGCTTTACCACGGTCGAACTGTCCGAGATGGAGACCAAGATTCTGAACGCAGGCAACCGTGCGATCGAGACGGAAAAGCGTCTCTATAAAATGCTTTCCGAGACTGTTTTGGCCAAGGCCGCCGAGATTTTCCAAACCGCGACTGCACTGGCAGAACTTGACGTATCTTGCGCGCTGGCCCGCCTGGCACGGGCCGAAGACTGGTGTCGCCCGCGCGTGGATGACAGTCGTGCCTTTGACATTGTTGGCGGGCGTCACCCTGTTGTGGAAAAGTCCCTGCGCGACGGTTCGGGCGAGCCGTTCATCGCCAACGATTGCAACCTGACTGCCGAAGACGGATCAAACATCTGGCTGCTAACCGGTCCGAATATGGCGGGTAAATCAACATTCCTGCGCCAGAATGCGCTGATCGCCCTGTTGGCGCAAATGGGCAGTTATGTGCCCGCGACCTCTGCGCGCATCGGTGTTATCAGTCAGTTGTTCAGCCGCGTTGGCGCAGCCGACGATCTGGCACGCGGACGATCCACATTTATGGTCGAGATGGTGGAAACTGCTGCGATCCTGAATCAGGCGGACGATCGCGCGCTGGTGATTCTGGACGAAATCGGACGTGGCACTGCCACCTATGACGGTCTGTCCATCGCATGGGCCACGCTGGAACACCTGCACGACGCCAACAAAAGTCGCGCGCTGTTTGCCACCCATTACCACGAACTGACTGCCCTTGCCGGCAAGCTGGACCATGTCGACAATGCCACCGTCGCGGTCAAGGAATTCGATGGCGAGGTGGTGTTCTTGCACGAGGTGCAAAAGGGTGCTGCTGACCGGTCCTATGGTGTGCAGGTCGCCCAACTGGCCGGACTGCCACCCTCGGTCATCGCCCGCGCCCGCACTGTTCTTGAAGCGCTGGAAAAGGGCGAACGCGAAGGCGGCGCCACGCAAAAGGCATTGATCGACGATCTGCCACTGTTCAGCATGCAGGCTGCACCGCCTGCTCTGAAACAGGCACAAAGCCCTTTATTAGAGATTATAGGCGCACTGCATCCGGACGAGATGACGCCGAAACAAGCGCTAGAAGCGCTTTATAAACTGAAAGAGGCGGCCAAAACCTGACCGCCCCTTTCGAACTTGCTTTTGGGTTCTTTTACGATGCAGGCATCGAAGACACGCCAACCTGCGCAGGGCGCAGCAAACGATCGTGCAACATGAACCCTTCGGCGGCGACCTGAATGATCTCGCCTGCCCTTGTGCCGGGCACGGGTGCCTCGAACATCGCCTGATGGTGCTGCGGATCGAATTTATCGCCCACCTCGGGCGAAATCATGTCGATACCATGTTTCTTGAACACGCTCAGCAGCTCGCGCATGGTCAGTTCGATGCCTTCCAGCAAAGGACCGGCCACATCGCGCTGGTCCTCGGTTGCGGCTTCAAGCGCGCGCTTCATGTTGTCGTATACTGGCAGCATATCGCGGGCCAGCTTGGACCCACCATAGTTCTCTGCCTCGCGACGGTCCTTGTCCGACCGCTTGCGCGCGTTTTCCGCATCTGCCAGCGCACGCATGAACCGGTCTTTCAATTGATCCCGCTCAGCCCGCAGCTGGTCCAGCTCCAACGCCTCGTCATCAATCTCGGCCATTTCGTCGGCATATTCATCCGCTTCAACCGCATCGATGTCGTCCAGGAAATCGTTTTCTTTCGGCTCCGCCATTCTTCACCTCTAACTTTTATCGGTCAGCAATTTGCCCACCAATTGCGCCGTGTAATCCACGATCGGAACGATGCGCCCATAGTTCAGGCGCGTGGGTCCGATGACCCCGACCGCTCCGATGATCTTTCGATCTGCGTTCATATATGGGGAAACCACCAGAGAGGAACCCGAAAGTGAAAAAAGTTTGTTCTCTGAACCGATAAAAATGCGCACGCCGTGACCTTCGTCGGTCAGTTCAAGGAATTCGGCGATATCACGCTTGCGTTCAAGGTCGTCAAACAGCGTGCGGATTCGGTCCAGATCCTCGCCTTCGCCTGCAGACCCCAGCAGATTCGACCTTCCCCGCACGATCAGCCGCTGATTACGGTCGTCATCACCGTCCCAAACGGCCAACCCCTGCTGCACCAGTTCGGCTGCCAGACTGTCGATCTCGCGGCGGCGCTTCTTGATCTCGACCTGTATCACCGATTGCACTTCGCTCAGGGTTTTGCCCTCAATCAGCGCGTTCAGGAAGTTCGCGGCCTCTCGCATGGAACTGGGAGTTTGACCGGGCGGCGGAGTAAACAGGCGATTTTCAACATGCCCGTCAGCCAGCACCAGCACACCAAGGGCGCGGTCATGCCCAAGCGAGACAAACTCGATATGTTTGATCGGCGCCTCGTGTTTGGGTGCCAGCACCAATGATGCACCCTGCGTCACGCCAGACAGGGCGGACCCCACCCGATCCAACAGCCCCGCAACATCGCGTTCATTGCCACCGCGCGTCGCATCGATTTTTTCACGGTCAGCCGAGTCAGGCACGCCCACTTCCATCAACCCGTCTACGAACATCCGCAAACCGCGCTGCGTCGGAACGCGTCCGGCGCTGACGTGCGGGCTGTCCAACAGCCCCATAAATTCCAGATCCTGCATAACGTTGCGGATCGTCGCCGCGCTGACCTTTTCGCTGAAATCGCGGGTCAGCGTGCGCGATCCGACCGGATCACCGTTCGCAAGATAGCCTTCGACCACGCGGCGAAACACTTCGCGCGATCGGTCGTTCAGCTCTTCAAAGATATTCGGTGTATCTGTCATATTTCGCCTCGGCGTCGTCACTAGACGGGCTGTGCAACAAAAGGTCAATCGCACTTGCGTCGCAGGCCCGCAGGGCGTTATCCCCGCCCCAACAGATAAAAGGATATATCATGCGACCCTCGGGAAGAAAACTGGACGAAATGCGCGCCGTTTCCATCGAAACCGGCTTTACCAAACACGCCGAAGGGTCTGCCCTGATCAAAATGGGTGACACGCATGTTCTGTGCACCGCCACAATTGAAGACCGCGTGCCGCCATTTATCAAAGGGTCCGGGCTGGGCTGGGTCACCGCCGAATACGGCATGCTGCCCCGCGCCACCAACACGCGAATGCGCCGTGAGGCCGCAATGGGTAAACAAGGCGGGCGGACAGTTGAAATCCAACGCCTGATTGGCCGGTCTTTGCGCGCTGGCGTAGATCGCTCGGCCTTGGGTGAACGTCAAATCACTATCGACTGCGACGTGTTGCAGGCAGACGGCGGCACCCGTTGCGCGTCGATCACCGGCGGCTGGGTTGCATTGAAGCTTGCTGTGAACAAGTTGCTGAAAGCGGGCGATATTGTCTCTGATCCGCTAGTAGACCCCGTTGCCGCCGTCAGCTGCGGCATCTACGCGGGCCAGCCGGTGTTGGATCTGGATTACCCCGAAGACAGCGAAGCAGGCGTAGACGGCAACTTTATCCTGACTGGCACAGGCCGCTTGATAGAAGTGCAGATGAGCGCCGAAGGGCAGACATTTTCGCGCGATCAGATGAATCAGTTGATGGATCTGGCTGAAAAGGGCATGTCTGAACTGGTCACAGTGCAAAAGGCCGCCACTTTATGACACGCAAATTTTCAGGGGATCGGTTGTTGGTGGCCACGCACAACGCGGGCAAGCTGGAAGAAATGGTTGCGCTGCTCCAACCCTTTGGCGTGCAAGTCGTCGGCGCCGCCGAAATGAAGCTACCAGAGCCGGAAGAAACCGAAAGCACCTTTGTCGGCAACGCCCGGATCAAGGCACATGCGGCAGCACAAGCGACCGGCCTGCCCGCACTGTCAGACGATTCCGGCATTCAGGTCGATGCGCTTGACGGTGCGCCGGGTGTCTATACCGCTGATTGGGCCGAAACACCAAACGGGCGCGATTTCCTGATGGCCATGACCAAAACGCGCGAGATGCTGGAACATCGTAAAGCACCCGAACCCCGCACCGCGCGGTTCTGCTCGACGCTGGTGTTGGCGTGGCCCGATGGTCACGATGAGGTTTTCGAAGGTACGGTTGACGGCACGTTGGTCTGGCCCCTGCGCGGGGCGTTGGGGCACGGATACGACCCCATGTTCCAGCCACTTGGCCACAACGTGACATTTGCCGAAATGACCGCAGATGCCAAGAACGCGATCAGCCATCGCGCAAATGCGTTCAAGAAACTGATCGACGGCTGTTTTGACTGAAGATTGGCAATACGGCGGCTTTGGAATCTATATCCACTGGCCTTTTTGCGCGGCCAAATGCCCCTATTGCGACTTTAACAGTCACGTCACGCGCAGCGTCGATCATTCTGCTTGGCGCGATGCTTATCTGGAAGAGATTCGCAGAGCCGCCAAGCAAACGCCAGGCCGCGTTGTTCACACCGTGTTTTTCGGCGGTGGCACGCCCAGCCTGATGGAACCTTGGGTTGTTGCGGACATCATCGACGCGATCCGCAAACATTGGCCCACCGCCAACGACATGGAAATCACACTTGAGGCCAACCCCGGGTCGGTCGAGGCGCAGCGTTTTGCCGATTTTCGATCAGGTGGCGTGAACCGCATATCAATGGGCATTCAGGCACTGAACGACGAAGATCTACGGCGCTTGGGTCGTATTCACACTGCCGACGAGGCACGCGCCGCATTCGACATTGCACGCAAGACCTTTGAGCGGGTCAGTTTTGATCTGATCTATGGGCGGCAAAAACAAACCTTGCAGGCTTGGGAATCCGAGCTAAAGCAGGCTCTGAACATGGCAATAGATCACTTGTCGCTGTACCAGCTTACCATCGAACAAGGTACAGCTTTTGGTGATCGGTATAACGCGGGCAAACTGTCCGGATTACCGGACGAAGATCGCGCCGCCGATATGTTCACCCTTACCCGCGACATCTGCGCCGACTTTGGAATGCCCGCCTATGAGGTCAGCAACCATGCCCGTGACGGCGCGCAGTCACGGCACAATCTGATCTACTGGCGCTATGGCGATTACATTGGGATTGGTCCCGGTGCACACGGGCGCATCACCGCCGAAGGTAAACGATACGCAACCGAAGCGCCAAGCAACCCGAAACGCTGGCTGGAAGAGCTGCGACAACTGCCTGCCATCGCTTTGACCGACAAAGATCAGGCCAACGAATTTCTTTTGATGGGCCTTAGATTGTCAGAAGGCGTGGATCTTTCGCGTTTTGAGACGCTTTCAGGGCGCTCTGTGGCCATTGATACGCTGAAAAACCTCTCTGAGCTTGGTTTGCTCGATCAGAGGGGTCAAAGGATTTTTGTTACAGAACAAGGTGTTAGCGTTCTGAATGGGGTTTTGCGCGAATTGCTGGCGGATTAACTTCCGCTTAGCATCCGGCAGAGTTCGTCCAGCTCTTCTAGTGTTTTATACGAAATCGAAAGCTGTCCCGACTCTGCCCCCGGCTTGTGGGACAGTGAAACTGTCATGCCCAAGGCCGCCGACAAATCCCCTTCAAGAGCTTTGGTGTCCGCGTCTTTCGCTTCACCCGATCTTTTGGTGCCGGTTTTCGGGGCAGCAGGGTCATTCCGTCCTTGCATGGATTTCACCAGCGCTTCGGTCGCACGTACACTCAGACCTTCGGCAACCACTTTGCGCGCCAAAGCGGAGGGATCATCTGCTGTTATCAACGCGCGCGCATGACCAGATGACAGATCGCCCGTGCGCACCATCTCGACCACATCTTCAGGCAACTGTAGCAATCGCAGCAAATTTGCAATGTGGCTGCGACTTTTTCCCAAAGCTTCTGCCATCTTTTCCTGGGTATGACCAAATTTATCCATCAACTGACGATAGCCTGCGGCCTCTTCAATCGCATTCAGATCGGCACGCTGAATGTTCTCGATAATTGCGACTTCCAGAACTTCAATATCGTCAAAGTCGCGCACGATCACTGGCAGCTCATGAAGCTTGGCCATCTGCGCAGCACGCCAGCGACGCTCACCCGCAACAATTTCAAAAGCACCGTCTTTTTCACGCACGATAAGCGGTTGGATGACACCCTTTTCGGCAATTGACGCCGCCAGATCATCCAGATCGTCCTGCGTAAACCGCTTGCGCGGCTGCTCTGGATTGGGTTTGACGCGCTCAATCGGCACCGACCGCACGCCAGAAGCAGTGCTTTCTTGTGCGACCTGCTCAGCCTCGTTCACATCCGCCATCAACGCCGAAAGGCCACGACCGAGACCACGTTTTTTATCTTTGGATACCATCTCAGGCCTCTACTTTCTGTCGAGCATTGTTTCGAATAAATTCCATGGCCAACTCACGATAGGCTTTGGCGCCGCGAGATGCAGGATCGTAATTAAGTACCGGCATTGCAAAAGACGGCGCTTCTGACACACGAACGTTGCGCGGGATTACAGTTTTGAACACCAGATCGCCCAGATTATCTCGCGCGTCCTGCTCAACCTGCAAACTCAGGTTATTCCGTTGATCGTACATGGTCAGAACGACACCTTCGATCCTCAGATCTTTATTGCCGGATTGGCGAACCTCGCGAATGGTCAGCATCAATTGCGAAAGGCCCTCCAACGCAAAGAACTCGGACTGAAGCGGCACCAAGACTGAATGCGCTGCGATCATTGCATTAACGGTCAGCAGGTTCAGTGAGGGCGGGCAGTCGACCAACACATAGTCAAAGCCGAATGCGTCCATTTGGACCTGGCGCAAGGCATCATGCAGCAAGAAACTGCGCTTTTCATTGGAGATCAGCTCAAGATCAGCCGAACTCA
Organism: Pseudosulfitobacter pseudonitzschiae; assembly: GCF_002222635.1. Taxonomy (NCBI): domain Bacteria; kingdom Pseudomonadati; phylum Pseudomonadota; class Alphaproteobacteria; order Rhodobacterales; family Roseobacteraceae; genus Pseudosulfitobacter; species Pseudosulfitobacter pseudonitzschiae. The sequence continues at coordinate 3,192,406 of NZ_CP022415.1, forward strand.
GATCGACTGTCGCGGGTATAATTGACAAATTTTCAACTGCTGTGGGTAGAATTGCTTCGTTGAGGTCGACATCTTCCAGCAACAGCTCGTACGTCGTCAAAATGCGGTCATCTACCTCGATCCCAAGCCCCGTCGAAGCATTGCCCTGCGGGTCCAGATCCACAAGCAGCACCTTGCGACCTTGTTCGGCCAATGCCGCAGCCAGATTGATCGACGTCGTCGTTTTACCGACGCCCCCTTTTTGATTGGCAACTGCAACGATCTTGGGTCCAATTGGGCGTGTGGGATCAGACACGTTTCAACTCCTTGATCTGCAATACAGCCGCCTGCGAGTCTGTGTGGCTTGCATGTGCTTCACAGTCGAATGTCCATGTTTTCCGCGCATCATCAAGCTCTGATTGCCACATCTCGCCCTTCGGAAAGAGCGTCTGACCATTATGGGATAAATGCTGCGCCACAAACCCAAACAAATCAGACAGTTGCGACAACGCGCGTGCAGAAATTATATCTGCATTCAGCGGTTCAAGTGCTTCAATCCGCTTGGCCACGACAGTTACATTCAATTCAAGCTCGCGCGCTGCCGTCCGCAAAAACGTCGATTTACGCTGATCGCTTTCAACCAGTGTAAATCGTGTCTCACAGTCAGCGTGTTTCGCGAAAGTTGCACAAATGATTGCCGGAAAGCCTCCACCACTGCCAAAATCTGCCCAATGCGCAACTTTTGGCGCAAGCATCCAAACCTGTGCCGAATCCCAAATATGGCGATTCCACAGCTCGGGCGCGCTTGAGCGCGAAACCAAATTGATTTTGGCGTTCCACTTTAAAAACAAGTCGTGAAAGCGTTCGAGGTCTTCCAATGTTTCACGTGAAACATCCCCCGCCAACCAATCAGGTATAATAGTCATGCTGATTTCTTCTTGTGCTGCCGAAGCTTGGCCAGCAACAGCGCCAAAGCCGCTGGCGTCATCCCCTCAACCCGCGCGGCTTGCGCCAGATTGCTGGGCCGTGCGTTTTCAAGCTTTGCGGTCAGCTCATTCGAAAGCCCGCTGATCCCCGAATACACAAATCCACTAGGAATAAGCTGGGCTTCGTCCTTTTGAATACGGTCAATATCTTTCTGCTGGCGGTCAATGTAATTTGCGTAGAGCGCGTCGCGTCCGAGTTGAATTTGTATTTTCTTTTCAATACCTTCCAAGTCTGGCTGAACACGTACAATATCCGCAAACTGAACATCTGGAAATGCCAACAGTTGGTAAGGCGTCCGGCGCGTACCATCCTCTTTCACTGCTATTCCTGCGCCCGAAATGTGTTTGGGAGTGTATTTTTTTCGCGTCAATGCTTGATATCCAGCAGAAAGCGCATCTCGCTTGGCTTCGAACAAGGATTGCCGCTTCGAAGATACCATTCCCAGATCGATCGCCATCGGTGTCAGCCGTTGATCCGCATTATCTGCGCGCAGCGACAGTCGAAATTCGGCGCGCGAGGTGAACATGCGATAGGGCTCTGTCACGCCACGTGTCGTCAGATCGTCAATCATTACACCGATATAGCTGTTCGAACGGCCAAAATGGACTTGCTCACGACCTTGCGCCAAACAAGCAGCGTTGATACCCGCGACCAAACCTTGCGCTGCGGCCTCTTCGTAACCTGTCGTCCCGTTTATTTGCCCCGCAAGGAAAAGATGCGTTGTCGCGCGAAGCTGCAGCGACGCGTCCAATGCGCGCGGATCGACATAGTCGTATTCAATCGCATATCCCGGTTGCAGGATCACCGCGTCCTCTAGCCCGACAATGGAGTGGATATAGTCCTTTTGCACATCTACGGGCAGAGATGTCGATATACCGTTTGGGTAAACCGTGTTTCCAGACAAGCTTTCAGGTTCAAGAAACACTTGATGTGACGTTTTATCAGCAAAACGCACGACTTTGTCTTCGATCGACGGACAATAGCGCGGGCCCTTCCCGTCTATATGACCGCCATACATCGCCGAACGCTTGAGGTTCTTCGTGATAATCTCATGGGTGCGTTCGTTGGTATGGGTAATTCCGCAAGCAACCTGTTTCGCCGACAACTGCGCTGTTTCAAAAGAGAAAAACGCAGGGTCTTCGTCCCCCTGCTGCTCGTCCAGAATGGACCAATTGATTGTGCGTGTATCCAAACGGGGCGGCGTTCCGGTTTTAAGCCGACCAAGGGGCAAGCCGAACGCGTCAATCCGCTCCGCCAGACGTACCGACGCCTTATCGCCCATGCGACCGCCAGAACGTTTTTCTTCGCCAATATGTATGATCCCCCGAAGGAACGTCCCCGTGGTTAGGACAACTGTGCTGCTGTGAATCTGTGTTCCATCTGCCAGTTCAACTCCGGTTGCGCGCTGCCCCACCATTTTCAGGTCGACAACTTCACCTTCGATCACTGTTAGATTGAGCTGCGATTGAATGACAGCCAGCATTTCTCGTTGATAAATCTCACGGTCTGCCTGCGCACGTGGGCCTTGAACCGCAGGCCCCTTACGCCGGTTCAGCAGACGGAACTGAATTCCAGCCTTATCTGCAACTTTTCCCATCACGCCATCCATTGCGTCGATTTCGCGAACAAGGTGCCCTTTTCCCAAACCGCCGATCGCTGGATTGCAGGACATAACACCAATGCCAGACAGCGTCATGGTGACCAGCGCCGTGTTGGCACCCATCCGCGCAGCCGCGTGGGCAGCCTCTGCTCCCGCATGGCCACCTCCGATTACCAAAACGTCAAAATGTTTCACGTGAAACACTCCTGTCACTTACCCAAGCAAAAACTGGAAAAGATTTCATCCAGCAAATTTTCTACATCGATTCGTCCAACTAGGAACTCGAGGCTTCGAATCGCAGTGCGCAATTCTTCCGCTGCCAGATCATAAACCTCTGGCCCCTGCTTGACGAGCAACGACGCTTGTTCCAACGCTTCGACGGCGGATTGCAGCGATGTACGATGTCTGGCACGCGATGTCAGGCCAACATGCGCAACCATTCCTGAAAATACGGCCTTAACGGCTTGTACTAGATCAGTCAAACCTGCGCCCGTGACACCAGAAACTCCGGTCCCGTCAGTTCGTAAATCCGCCTTTGGCGCGATCACTAAATCTTGGGGTAAAGGTTCCAAGGGCAACTCTGACGCATCATCGGTCAGGAACACACGCAAGTCAGCTTTCTTTGCACGCGATATTGCCCGCTTGATCCCGATAGATTCCACATGATCGTCGCTGTCCCGCAAACCAGCCGTATCCAGAAACGTTACCGGCAAACCATCCAGATCCATCCGCACTTCGATGACATCACGCGTTGTGCCCGCAAATTCTGAGGTAATTGCAGCGTCACGCCCCGCTAACGCATTGAGAAGTGTAGATTTTCCCACATTCGGAAGACCAACAATCGCCACTTCAAACCCGACGCGAACACGCTCGGACACATACGACCGCGATACCTCATCCGAGGCTTGCGCGATCACATCCGCAAGCAGATCGGACACCTCGGGGGCCACATCCACTGGCACGTCTTCATCGGCAAAATCTATTGTGACCTCTAAAAGAGACGCCGCGTGAATCAGCCGCCTACGCCAGTCTTCGACGACCTTGCTCAATGCGCCCTCAACGGTTTGCATCGCCTGTGCCCGCTGAAATTCGGTTTCGGCATCTATCAGATCTGCCAAACCCTCGACTTGAGCCAAGTCCATCTTTCCGTTTTCAAGAGCGCGGCGGGTAAACTCGCCCGGTTCGGCCAATCTTGCGCCATCGAACTGACCCAGAACAGTCAGCACCCTTTGGATGATCGCAATACTGCCATGCAAATGGAATTCTATCACGTCCTCGCCCGTGAAGCTGTGCGGGGCTGCAAAAGTCAGAACCAGAGCACGGTCCAGTAATTCACTATCCGCGCGCACCGCACGCACGGCAAAGCTTCCTGCGTCGGGAATGTCACCGCACAACTGCGCGCCAACACGGTGCGCCAATGGACCCGACACACGCACCACGGCCACGCCCGCGCGGCCCTGTGCAGTTGCAAGGGCGAAAATCGTATCCATCAGTCACGCCCCCAAGGGTCAGGTGTTCATGGAATCGAAGAAATCCGAGTTGGTCTTGGTCTGCTTCAACTTGGAAATCAGGAACTCGATTGCATCCGTCGTACCCATCGGGTTCAGAATACGGCGCAGAACAAAGGTTTTTGCCAGGTCAATCTTATCCACCAGCAGTTCTTCTTTTCGCGTCCCGGATTTCAAGATGTCAATGGCCGGGAACACGCGTTTGTCTGCAATCTTGCGATCCAGCACGATTTCCGAGTTACCCGTACCTTTGAATTCTTCAAAGATCACCTCGTCCATCCGGCTGCCGGTATCGATCAGAGCAGTGGCGATGATGGTCAGGCTACCGCCCTCTTCGATGTTGCGTGCCGCACCAAAGAAACGCTTGGGGCGTTGCAGCGCGTTGGCATCCACACCACCGGTCAGAACCTTGCCCGACGACGGCACGACGGTGTTGAACGCACGGCCCAGACGGGTGATCGAGTCCAACAGGATAACAACGTCACGCTTGTGTTCGACCAGACGCTTGGCCTTTTCAATAACCATTTCCGAAACGGCGACGTGACGCGTTGCAGGTTCGTCAAAGGTTGAACTGATAACTTCGCCCTTGACCGAACGCTGCATGTCGGTGACCTCTTCCGGCCGCTCATCAATCAGCAGAACAATCAGATAGCATTCGGGGTGATTGCGTTCGATGCTGTTGGCGATGTTTTGCAACAGCACTGTTTTACCTGTGCGCGGCGGTGCCACGATCAACGAACGCTGACCTTTACCAATGGGCGAAACCAGATCAATGATCCGCGCCGACCGGTCTTTGGTCGTGGGCTCGTCGGTTTCCATCGTCAGACGCTCATCGGGGTACAACGGCGTCAGGTTGTCAAAGGCAATCTTGTGACGCGCCTTTTCAGGGTCTTCAAAGTTGATGTTTGCCACATCTGTCAGCGCAAAATAGCGTTCGTCATTGTCAGGAGCACGAATTCCACCATCAATGGTATCACCGGTGCGCAGCGAATATTTACGGATCATTTCGGGCGAGACATAGATGTCATCGGGGCCGGACAGATAGTTCGCCTCGGGCGAGCGCAAAAATCCAAAACCGTCTTGCAGCACTTCCAACACGCCATCACCAGACACGTCCCAGCCTTCGTCCGCGCGTTCACGCAAGATTTGGAACATCATCTCGCCTTTGCGCATGGTCGAAGCATTCTCGATCTCAAGCTCTTCGGCCATCGCTAGCAGATCTTTGGGGCTATTGGCTTTCAACTCGGCCAGAGTCAGACATTCGTTTATCTCAGTTGTTTCGGTTGTCATGCAAACACGTAGCAGCCGGCACAAAACAGGCTGTCCTAAATCAAAATATATCGCTTGATGCGGTCCCCGAACGGGGTGCTTTATGTCAAATAGGCAAATGCGCTGTCTGAGTCAATGAATTCAGAACTTCACCACCACAGACAGCACAATCACAACCATCAGAACTGTTGGTAGCTCGTTCATCATCCGGTAGGTGCGACCAGTTTTCAGGCGCTTGCCCGCGACAAACTTGCGCCGTTGCCCTGCCAACCACATGTGGAATACGGTCATCGCCAGTACCGCGATCGCTTTGGTCCAGGGCCAGACCATGTCCCAATTTACTATCCCGGGTATCATCACCAAAAAGATACCAAAAAGCCAAGTCGATATCATCGCCGGGTTCATGATTACACGTAGAAGCTTGTCTTCCATGATTATGAACAAATCGTGGCTGGGGCCCTGCAGGCCTGCAGTCTCGATGTGATGGACAAACAGCCGTGGCAGGTAAAACAGCCCTGCCATCCACGCAATCACTGACATGATGTGCATTGCCTTGATGTAGGGATACCAGTTGCTCAGAATATCGGACATGGGGCCTCCTGCGCTCGGCTCCTTACTAATAATAAATATAAGAGAAAAGAAAGGTTGATGATTAAGTAGGGTCGTTGAATCCTGTGGATTATCATTCTGTGCACTGGTTTTTGCACAGGCGTAAAAGTTTATCCACCTCGGGAGTGGTATGAAGGGTATTAAAATTTTGTGATTTATATCAATGTATTAATAAAATGTGAGTTTATTCAAGGCCTGTGTAACTCTGTGGATAATTTCAAGAGAACTCAGATATCAACACCTTCGATTTTGTCCTTATGCATGGGGGTACAAATGAGGTGAAGACTGACAGAACCCGGGCGAAATTCGGGATTGAACCCCAAGCGTATAATTCTCACAAAAGGACCAACGCGCTGCACATGGTTTTCACACAAGGTTATCCACATGCCACAGGCTCTCATCCTCGCCTCGGGGTCGTCTATCCGGGCGCAAATGCTAACCCAAGCCGGTGTTCCCTTTGAGGTGATGAAACCACGGGTCGATGAAGAAAGCGTTAAAGCGGGTATGTTGGCCGAAGGGGCAAAGCCGCGCGATATCGCTGACAGTCTGGCCGAGATTAAAGCCCGTAAGATCAGTGACAAGGTGCCTGGGGTATTTGTTCTGGGCTGTGATCAGGTGCTGGACCATCGCGGCACCCTGTTGTCAAAACCCGAGACGCCTGAAGAGGCGGTTACCCAACTGAGTGCCCTACGCGGTGACACACACAGTCTGTTGTCAGCGTCGGTGATCTGCGAAGATGGGCAACCTATCTGGCGGCATATCGGTCAGGTTCGTGTGCGGATGCGTGATGCATCCGACGTCTACGTACGCGACTATGTTGACCGTAATTGGGACAGTATTCGCCACAGCGTCGGCGGATATAAGATCGAGGAAGAGGGCGTGCGTCTGATGGCCAGCATCGAAGGGGATTACTTTAGTGTGCTGGGTATGCCACTTTTGCAGCTTCTGGCCTTTCTTACAGTCCGAGGAGTTTTGAAGGCGTGACCGAGACAAAGATTCCATTGGCGGGCGTAATCGGTGCCCCCGTTGCTCATTCCAAATCGCCACAGCTACAGCGCCACTGGCTTAAGACGCTGGGGCTGAAGGGGCATTACGTTCCCATGCACGTCGAGCCAGATGATCTGGAAAACGTGTTGCGCACACTGCCCCAGATGGGGTTTGTCGGGGTGAACATCACCATTCCCCACAAAGAGGCCGTGTTACAGATCGCTGATCTGGTGACCGACCGCGCGACGCTGATCGGCGCGGCGAACACAATAATCTTTCGCAAGGATGGCAAGATTCAGGCTGATAATACAGATGGTTACGGGTTTCTGGAAAATCTTAAAACCGGTGCGCCAAACTGGGTTCCTCAATCCGGTCCCGCAGCTGTGATTGGTGCCGGTGGCGCGTCCCGCGCGGTCGTTGCGTCGCTGTTGGACGCAGGCGTGCCCGAGATCATGCTGACCAACCGCACCCGCGTGCGGTCGGAACGATTGGCCTCTGACTTTGGCAGCCGTGTACAGATCTATGACTGGGTGCAGGCGGGCAACATGCTGGATGATGCCGTGCTGACGGTAAACACATCATCACTGGGGATGATCGGCAAACCTGAAATGCGTATACCCTTGGACGGGTTGCGACACGGCACTGTTGCAACAGATCTGGTTTATACCCCGCTCAAGACCAGATTTCTTGCCACTGCCGAAGAACAAGGCTGTGTAGTGGTTGATGGCTTGGGCATGTTGCTGCATCAGGCCGTGCCTGGGTTCGAGCGGTGGTTTGGCCAGCGCCCAACGGTCGATAGTGCGGCACGGGCAGCGGCCCTGCGATGAGCTTTCGTTTGGGGCTGACCGGGTCCATTGGCATGGGCAAATCAACCACGGCGCAATTGTTCGCCGAAGCAGGGTGCGATGTGTGGGATGCCGATGTCGCCGTACACCGCATTTACGGCAAAGGCGGCAGTGCAGTCGAACCGATGCGCGCGCTTGAGCCGCGTGCAGTGATTGACGGCATGGTGTCGCGCCCATCCTTGCGCGCATTGATCGCCGAAGACCCTACATTGCTGGCGCGGATCGAGAAAATCGTGCATCCGCTTGTGGCACAAGACCGGAAAGAGTTTGTCGACGCGGCGCGGTCCGACATTTTGGTATTCGACATTCCGCTGCTGTTTGAAACCGGCGGAAACAAGGCGATGGATGCGGTTGTATGTGTCTCTGTTCCGGCGGAAATACAACAAAAGCGCGTGCTGGACCGTGGTACAATGACACTTGAGCAATTCGAGCAGATCAAAGCGAAACAAATGCCAAACGATGACAAAGTGGCACAGTCCGACTATGTTGTGATCACCGATACGATGGACCACGCCCGCGCGCAGGTGCAGGCCATCGTAAACACCATCAAGGCAGGCTTATCCGATGCGTGAGATCGTTCTGGACACCGAAACAACCGGATTTGACCCGTTCACCGGTGACCGTATCGTCGAGATCGGCGCGGTCGAGTTGATGGGCCACATGGCCACGGGCAAGACCTATCATCAATACATCAACCCGGAACGCGGAATGCCGGACGAAGCGTTTCAGGTACACGGGCTGGGCGACGACTTTCTGCGCGACAAGCCGAAGTTCGCATCCATCGGTCAGGCCTTTCTGGACTTTATCGGCGATGCAAAACTGGTGATCCACAACGCTGCCTTTGATATGAAGTTTCTAAATGCCGAGTTAAAGTGGATGAACCTGCCGGAAATTCCCTATGACCGCGCCATTGATACGCTTGAAATCGCCCGCAAGCGGTTTCCCGGCTCGCCCGCATCACTGGATGCGTTGTGCCGCCGTTTTGGCATCGACAACGGGGCGCGCACGCTGCACGGCGCTTTGCTGGACAGTGAAATTCTGGCCGAGGTTTATCTTGAACTGATTGGTGGCCGGCAGCCTGATTTCGGCCTGTCCACCGGTAATTCGCAAAAGTCGGAAACCGACCTGCCCGACTGGACACCTCAGCCGCGCCCGACCGCCATGCCGTCCCTTCTGACCGAAGAAGAGGCACAGGCCCATGCCACGTTTATCGAAAAAATGGGTGACGCAACCCTGTGGGCAAAGGGCTGAAGGCCGCCTAGCGGCCTCCAGCTTTCATTAGATCAAGCGTCGGCTTTGGGCGGGTTTTCTGCCTGACGACGCGCGATTTCATTGCGGTACATTGCGATAAAGTCGATGTTTTCCAGATTCAGCGGCGGGAAACCACCGTCGCGGGTGATGTCGCTGACAACACGGCGTAAAAACGGGAAGATCATGCGCGGGCACTCGATCAGCAAGAACGGGTGCATCTGGTCTTCGGGCACGTTTTCGATGTGAAAGATCCCGACATAGTCGATTTCCAGCACGAACAGTGTGGCGTCGCCGTCTTTGACCTTGGATGTGACGTTCAGTTTGATCGCGGATTCATACTGGTTGTCAGTGCTGCGCTTTTTGGCATCAAGGTTCACCTGAACCTGCACATCGGGCTGCACATCCTGCGGCGCGCCCTTTTGTGCCATGATGTTCTCGAACGACATGTCGCGAATGAACTGGCCCAAGATGCGCATAGATGGTTGCGCCTGTTGCTGTGGTGCCTGACCGTCTGTTTCAGCCATTGGAGTCTCCCATTAAATAGCGTTTTTCACGCTTTAGCAGGTTGCCGGGCGGTGCTCAATGCCGGGCCTTATGGCTTGGTCCAGCCTGACGGGCCTTGGGGTTCATCCGTTTCGGGGGTGACGTCCTGATAATCGGCGTCAATCACATCGGGACGGTCGGGATGGCGTCGAGATTGCTGCGGACCGGTTGCAAAAGCTGACACGTTGATCCGGCTGCGCATGGTCTGAAACATCCACGACCGTACCTGCGGGATCATCAACGAAAAGCCCAAAGCGTCGGTGAAGAATCCCGGTGTCAGCAACAGGGCGCCGGCAAACAGGATCATTGCGCCGTGAACAAGCGGTTCGGTTGGATCGGTCAGTTCGTTCACCGACGACCGAAGCTTTTCAATCGTTCGCAACCCTTGCTGGCGCACCAGATAGGTCCCCAGAATGGCTGTCGCGATGACGATAAACAGGGTCCAGCCCAGCCCAATGGCACCACCGATCTGGACAAAAAGCGTAATCTCGATCAGTGGCACAGCGAGAAATGCCAAAAACAACCACATACAAACGATCCTTTCCTGTTGGCGCGGTGGACTTGATGCGCCTCAGCCCCTACATAATGTCCAACACTGCGGGTTACCACTTCTCCGCCTGAATGAGGTTATTTCAATGCAAGCGCCCCTTATCCAACTGTTGGTTCTGGCCGGCATCGCCATTTTCCTGATCCTGCGCCTGAAAAGCGTTCTGGGCACGCGTGAAGGCTTTGAAAAGCCGCCTGTGACCAAACAATCGTCAGATGCCAAGCGCCCCGAATTCGAAGTGATCGAAGGCGGGCCCGACCTGGATATCACCGATCACGTCCCCGAAGACAGTGATGCTGCCAAAGCACTGGCGGGGATGAAGCGGATCGAGCCGTCGTTCAACGTCTCTGATTTCCTTGGCGGCGCGCGCGGTGCTTATGAAATGATCGTTCTGGGCTATGAAAAGGGCGAACTGGCGCAGATTCAGCCCTTCCTGTCCGAAGAGGTCTATGAGAGTTTTGTCGACGGCGTGGCCGCGCGCGAAGATCAGGGTCTGACCATCGACGTGAACTTTATCGGCATCAGCGAAGTCAGGCTGACTGATGCCACCTTTGACGCTGACACCAACGAGGCCGAGTTGACCATTCGCTTTGTCGCTGAACTGACCTCTGCCGTGCGTGACAAGGGCGGCGATATCGTGGAAGGCAGTACAACCGAAATCAAACGCCAGAAGGACACTTGGGCCTTTGCGCGGACAATGGGTTCGGATGATCCAAATTGGCTGCTGGTTTCCACAGACGCGTGATCTGGCGGTGTGTTGTTGCCGGTATCCTTATGGGGGCGGCGATGACACAACCGGCTCAGTCTGAAACACGGGTGCAGGTTACAGGCTTTGACCAGCTTGACGGCTGGGACACCGATGACCACGCCGCTGCCATGGCTGTTTTCAGAAACACCTGCCACGATTTGAATGAACCGGACTGGCGCGCCCTGTGCGCCTTTGCCGCGCAAAACCCCGAACCCCGAACATTCTTTGAGCTTCTGTTTCGCCCCGTGCTGATCGAAGACGGGAAGGACGGGCTGTTCACCGGCTATTTTGAACCCGAACTTGACGGATCGCGGCAGCAAACACCGCGCTTTCGCTATCCGGTGTATTCCATGCCACCCGAGGCACGCGTGACCCGTCCGTGGCTGACCCGTCGTGATATTCTTGATGGTGACACGATGTCCGGGCGCGGTCTGGAAATCGCGTGGGTCGATGACCCAGTTGAATTGTTCTTTCTGCAAATTCAGGGTTCTGGGCGGATTCGTCTGCCTGATGGCACGTTCCTGCGCGTGGGGTATGAGGGATCGAACGGGCATGATTACAGCTCGATTGGAGCGGAACTGGTCCGGCGCGGCACCTACACCGCCCATCAGGTCAGCGCCGATGTGATCAAGAGCTGGGTGCGCCGCAATCCGGATACAGGACGTGAACTGCTGTATCACAACGACTCTTATGTCTTTTTTCGCGAGGTCAGCGAAGTGCCCGCCGACCGCGGCCCGCTGGGTGCAATGAACCGTTCGATCACTACGATGCGGTCGATTGCTGTCGATCCGTCATTTGTGCCGCTGGGCGCACCGGTGTGGATCGAAAAGGATGGCAAGCTGCCGCTGCGCCGTCTGATGATCGCGCAAGACACCGGATCGGCGATCAAGGGCGCACAGCGCGCCGATGTGTTCTTTGGCACCGGTGACAAGGCGGGGCGTGCTGCGGGGCGGTTGCGTGATCCCGGACGCATGTATGTGCTGCTGCCGATTCAGCGCGCCTATGCCATGCTGCCCGAAAGCGCGATATGACCCGCCGGCGTCTTCGACCGGACGAGCTTGAGTTGTGGCGCAAGGTTACCGAAAAGGCCGAAAGGCTGGACACCGGTGCGGCGATGAAGCAAGCGCTTGAGGTTACGCGGGCGGACCCACCACAGCCGCGCGTCACCCCCCGTTTCGAGACATTGCCGAAGCCCGCAGTTTCCAAAGGTCAGCCGGCGATCACCCGCGACGTGTTGCACCCCTTGGCCGAGCGTTTGTCAAAGGCGCAGGTCCAGATGGACCGCAAAGCCTTTGACCAGATGAGACGCGGCAAGCTGAAACCAGAGGGTCGCATCGACCTGCACGGTATGACGCTGGATCACGCGCATCCGGCGCTGACGCGGTTTATTCTGTCATCGCAGGCGTCGGGAAAACGGCTGGTTCTGGTGATCACAGGCAAGGGCAAATCCCGGGATGAAGGTGGCCCGATCCCCGTCCGTTTTGGCGTGTTGCGTCATCAGGTGCCCCAGTGGTTGTCGATGGCGCCATTGGCGCAGGCGGTGTTGCAGATCACCCCCGCCAATATCCGCCACGGCGGCACGGGTGCCTACTACGTTTATTTGCGCAAGAGACGCTAGGCCATATCGGCGCGGCTGCGGACAATTCCCAGCCCGACCATCGTCGAGGTAAAGATAAAATAGGCTGCGATTCCAAGATATTGCACACTCAGGGTCACACCTGCGTCGATCATCATGCCGGTGATGCCTGGCCCGATGGCGGACCCTAGCACCATGACGGCAGCCGCCATCGCTTTGATCGAACCGATGTGACGCGTGCCGTAATACTCGGCCCAGAACGCGTTGGGCAGGGTCGAGTTGGCCCCCGTAGTCATGGACAGAAAGAAGAACCCCGTAACCATTGGCACAATCCCTTGCCCCAGCCCGAACAGCGTGAATGCGACAACCATCGGCAGTTGATAGAATGGAAGCAGGCGCGCGGTGCCAAAACGGTCCAGCGCCCAGCCGGATACGATCAAAAACCCGATAGAGCATAGCGTGTAAACGGGAAACAGCGCCACCAGCGACAGATGTGTGATGCTTTTGACTTCGGCAAAGTGGACCTGATGGAAGAAAAAGGCGGTGTTGAATGCCGATGGACCTAGCAGCGCGGGAAACATGCACCAGAACAACGGATGGCGCAGCGCCTGCATCCGCGTCCAGTGCTGCCCACGCATTCCGAAGCTGGCGTTTTCCTCGGCCATCGACTGGGGCATGCGTTCAGTGCGCAGCAGGCTTAGCAGTACCGGCACCCCGATTACCGCGACCACAGCCGCCGCAACCCACAAAAGCCGCCAGTCCATCACGGTCATCAGAGCCACGAACGACAAAGGCAACAGCGCCTCGCCCACCGAAAATCCCAGACTTGCCAACGCCAGCGCGCGGCCCCGCGTGGCGACAAACCAACGCGCCATTGCCACGATTGCAATGTGGCTGGTCATACCCTGCCCCATCAGCCGCAGCGCAAAGATCACCACAGGCAGCGCCCATAAAAAAGGGTTGGCCGCCATCATCAAACAGGACGCCGCCAGCAGCATCAGCACACCCGCGCCCAGATGCCGCGCGCGGAATCGGTCGGTCAGACCACCGGCCCAGATCATCACGATCGCCGACGCCGTGGTGCCCAGCGAATAAATCCCGCCCCATCCCCCGTGGCTAAGGCCAAAGGCCCCCTGAATTTCCGCCGCGAAGATCGAGATAAAAAATGTCTGCCCAAAGGATGACAACAGCGTCAGCAACGCTCCCGCGCCCAACCAGCGCGCATTACCTGCAATGAATTCGGTCAGCGGTTGCGGCCCCGCCAGTGGATCAATCCGCATCATTTGTCTGGCAACCGCACAGTCAGTTCGGACGCATTGCCATAAACCCGCCGTGTCCCCGGCAAAGACAGGCCGACACCGCTGCGGCCACGCACAAATCCGCTGTCCAGACGTCCGATATTACTCAAAAGCGCACCCAGCGCTGGCGATCCTGCAGTCACGAAGTGATCACCGCTCTGGCGGTCTTCGAAAGCGCTGACATCAATGACTTGAACCGGCATATCGCCAAGGTCAGCGATTGAACTGAGGTTACCCAGCTGTACCTTTTCACCGCGCATACGTGCCGACAGCTTCAGCACGATATCGCGTTTGGACACAAAGATCAGAAATGGCTGGGGCAGCTTTTCAAAAGCGCGAACTTGGGAGCGAAACACATCCACGTTCAAATCTGGCGACAGCAATACGACGCCTGCGATGTTTCTGGATGTCCAGCCGGGCTGCGCGATTTCGATCTGGCGCATGGTCTCCATCAACAATGCGCTGCCCATCGAGTGGGCCACCAGAATGATCCGTTCGGTGCCTGCGCGCTGCACATTGTAAAGCAGTTCTTGCAGTCCGTCGCGCGCAAACAGGGCGCTGTCGGCATCGTATTGATAGCCCAGCGGATTGCCACGGCTGGGCCATGCGTAGGACACAAAAGACCCCGGCAGTTTCAGGTCATTGGCCATCTGCGCCACACGGAACACCGAGTCGGCAAAGCTGTTGTTGAACCCGTGCACAAACACCGTCACTTCACGTTCCGGCGCGTTCACTTTCTTGATCTCAAGGTTCAACGCGTTGCGAAATTGGTCCGGCGTGCCAAAGTCGTGGCGCTGGGCGATTACGAAATCACGATCCGGTTTCGGCTTGTCCAAGCCGTCCGAGATTTTGCCAAACTTGTGGTCAGGCGGGATGGATACCTTGACCTGCAAAAGGCTGAGATTTGAGGAACGTTTTATGCTGAACGTGCCTGGTGGGTCTTCTGCGCGAGTTGTGCCGACAAAGACGTTGCGAATGGTGCCGATGTCCAAGGCTGCGGGCACGACAGGCGACGCCACGCGGTCCGCACAGGCGGACAACAACATCACAAAAATGATCAGAAATCGCAGCACCCGAACCCACCCTTTGGGCCAACCTAGGCTGAAACCCAAAGGGTGGGAAGGGCTGCAATTTTGAGGTTACAAAACGTAACGGCTGATGTCTGGTGATGCCAGAAGTTGGCCAAGATTTGCGTCGACGAATTCGGCGTTCACCACAATCTTTTCGCCTGCGCGATCTGGCGCTGTGAACGACAGTTCCTCGAACACACGTTCCAGCACCGTATACAGCCGCCGTGCGCCAATGTTTTCGACCGTGGCGTTCACCTCGGCGGCGATGCTGGCCAGCGCCTTGAT
The DNA here is from genome assembly GCF_002222635.1 of Pseudosulfitobacter pseudonitzschiae. Classification (NCBI taxonomy): domain Bacteria; kingdom Pseudomonadati; phylum Pseudomonadota; class Alphaproteobacteria; order Rhodobacterales; family Roseobacteraceae; genus Pseudosulfitobacter; species Pseudosulfitobacter pseudonitzschiae. Next base: position 3,207,508 of record NZ_CP022415.1, read on the forward strand.
GCCATCCTCGGTGAAACTGACGGTCAGATCCTCGGTGCCCATCAGCGCGGTATACTGCCGTGTCAGCGCATTGTCGGTCTCGGTCAGGATGCGGACAAAATCTCGTTCGGTCAGCGCCCGCAACTCCACGCGGATCGGCAGACGGCCTTGCAATTCCGGCAGCAGGTCCGAAGGTTTCGAGACGTGGAAGGCACCGGATGCGATAAACAGGATGTGGTCGGTTTTCACCGGTCCGTGTTTGGTGCTGACGGTCGTGCCCTCGATCAGCGGCAGCAGATCGCGCTGCACGCCTTCACGACTGACATCGGCACCGCGCGCGTCCGAGCGGGCGCAGACCTTGTCGATCTCGTCTAGAAACACGATGCCGCTGTTTTCGACCGAGGCGACAGCCGCTTTGTTCACGATCTCGTCGTCCAACAGCTTGTCGGCCTCTTCTCCGACCAGAACCTCGTAGCTTTGCGCGACGGTCAGCTTTTTGCGCACAGTACGCCCGCCCATCGCCTTGCCGAAGATATCGCCCAGGTTGATCATGCTGGCACCGCCGGGCTGGCCGGGGATATCCATTCCGCCAAAGGGATTCGACGTGTCGGCAATTTCGAGCTCGATCACTGTATCGTCCAGATCTCCCGACTTCAGCTTTTTGCGGAACATATCGCGGGTGCCATCGCGTGCATCGGTGCCTGCGATGGCGTCGATTACGCGCTCTTCGGCAGCGGCACGGGCCTTGGTCTTGACGTCCTCGCGCATGTGTTCGCGGGTCATGACGATGGCGCTATCGACCAGATCGCGGATGATCTGTTCGACATCGCGCCCGACATAACCGACTTCGGTAAACTTGGTCGCCTCGACCTTGAGGAACGGCGCGCGGGCCAGTTTCGCCAGGCGGCGGCTGATCTCGGTTTTGCCGACGCCGGTGGGCCCGATCATCAGGATGTTTTTGGGATAGACTTCATCACGCAGATCGTCAGCCAATTGCTTGCGTCGCCAGCGGTTGCGCAGGGCGACCGCAACGGCGCGCTTTGCGTCATTCTGGCCGATGATAAACCGGTCGAGTTCGCTTACGATTTCGCGGGGTGTCAGGTTTGTCATTGGGTATCCCGTATCAGTGAGAGGGTGGCAGCCGGTTAAGTGGCAGCACCCTGGACAATGGTGAAAGAATTGCAGCGCGGATCGGTGTCCAGAATGCGCCAAGCACGACAAGGAAGGCGCCCAGAACCAGTATGGTCGAGGCTGTGCCGTTGCCGTCAAAAACCGTGCCTGTCAGCGTGACGCTATAGGCAATGGCAGCAATCAGGAACGACCGGCGGTCGATCACGATGGCGACAACAGCAAACAGCAGCAAAACCGCCAGCAACAGCAGGTACGCGGTGCCGGTGCCGTTTTCCAGCAAGCTCAGCGCGATAGTGTTGACCAGTGCGGGGGCGGCCACAACATGCAGCCAGAACCCCTGCGCCGAACGGCGGGTCACGCGGTGCGGATCGCTCATGTCAAAGAACATGGCCACGGCAAACACAAGCAACCCCACCGCCAGCGTGATCCAGGCAAAGGGACCACTAGCCGACAGCAGGAAATAGTCGGTTATGTTTGTGGGCGATCCCATTTGGATCGCCCCCATCATCATCGACAGGGCAAATACGCCAAGTGCAATCAGAGCCATCGCAAAGGGCACCCGAAACCGTAGCCAGTAGGCAGCGATGGCCACCGTGGTCAGGCCGATTGGCAATGGCAGGCTGGAATAGTTGGCCTGCGCAACCATGAAGGGTTCGGAGAACTGCGCGATCAGGCCAGCGCTTGCATTAAGCGCCCACAGGATCGACAGCGCAATCGCAGGCGCAACCATCCGTCGACGGCGGATGAAATATTCCGACAAACCCCACAGGACTGCCGCACCAACAACTGCCGCCAACACGGCTTTGTCCTGATAGGCACCAAGCGAGGTCGCAATGGATAGGCCTGCTACGGCTCCCCAACCCGTCGCCAGAATGATCAGACCGATAACGATGAAAATCTCGTTAAAGCCTTTGAACAACTCGAACGGCTCATCGCCTGCGGGCAGGCTTTCGCGTGCCCCGCGCCGGCTTTGTGCCAGCGCAAGCAGCGATGCCGCCTGTGCCTCGCTCAGAACGCCCGCGCCAACTGCGGCGCGCAGATCGTTGCGGTCAAGTTCGGTCATAAGATGGCTTTGAGTCGCCGCTTGGACTGATGGTTTCGACCGTCAGATTACCGTTGGTATAAACGCAAATGTCGGACGCAATCGCCATCGCATCCCGCGCCACGGCTTCGGCGTCGCGGTCGCTGTCCATCATGCCGCGGGCCGCTGCCAGCGCAAAATTGCCGCCCGACCCGATGGCCGCCACGTTATGTTCCGGCTCCAGTACATCGCCCGCGCCGGTGATCACGAAAATTTCGGCGCCGTCTGACACGATCAGCATCGCCTCGAGCTTTTGCAGGTATTTGTCGGTGCGCCAGTCCTTGGCCAGTTCAACGCTGGCACGTGCCAACTGGCCCGGTGTCGCTTCCAGCTTGGCCTCAAGCCGTTCGAGCAGGGCAAAGGCATCTGCCGTTGAACCCGCAAAGCCTGCGACCACATCAAAGCCGCCGGGTGATAGGCGACGCACCTTGCGTGCTGTGCCTTTGATGACCGTCTGGCCCAACGACACTTGTCCGTCGCCTGCGATCACCACTTTGCCGCCCTTTTTGACGCCGATAATCGTGGTCCCGTGCCATCCGGGAAAGTCGGATTTTTCCATGGTCGCTCTCCTGTGCCTTGAGGGCCTATATGGCGGTGGGCGCATCTGCACACAAGGGTTCGACCTTGTTCGCACCGGGACGGGCAGCTAGCAATGGCGCATGGGCACCCAAGAGACGGTCAGATTCTACCTTGAGGCAGGCTTGCGCGACAGCGCGGCAGCGGGTGCCCACAACTTCATCGGCAAGGTTGCGGGCGTGCTTGAAAATGCGGGGCTGCGTTGTGAATTTATCCATGGCACCGAGGCGGCGCGCCTCGCGGGTGCCGCGTCTGGTGGGCTGACGCTCAGCCATATGAAACCGCCCGTCGGCGTGCGCGGTCTGACCTTTCGGCGTGTCTATCACTACCCGTTCTGGCAGATCGACCAGACCGACCGGCGCTGGGGCTGGGACGTGGCGCGCAATGACTTTGTCGCCGATCAGATCGACCCGAAAGAGGCGCAGCGTTTCTATGCGTTTTGGCAAAAGCGGTTCTCTGATTGCGGCTTTGTCAAGCGGGATGGCGATCTGTCCGTTCGGGGTCATGGTTCTCTCCGAGGTCGCGCATTGCGCCTCATGATGGTTTTCGGTGGTGGATCGTCTCCAATGTCGTTTGCGGGGTGGGCAAGCGAGCCTGCGCCCCAACCGTTTTTACGAGATCGATCTACCTCCGTCCCGTCGGGACTTCGCTTCCCGCCTTCTCAGCGGCGGAAATTCAGATCAGGCAGTGGCCTCCTTTGTCCAGTGATAGTCCGCGCCAGATTTCCAGATCGTCAGCATCAGGACTGCGATCTTGCGCGCTGTTGCGACTGCGGCCTTTCGGAACCCGCGTCGTCCGGCCAGTCGCACAGCCCAGCTCTTCAGTGGCGAGAAACGCTTCACCTGGCGGATCAAGCAGGACGCTGCCTCGAACAGCAGTCCGCGCATCGTCCCGTCTCCGCACTTCGACACCCGTCCCGACCAATCCATTTCGCCAGACTGGTGCCTCTTTGGTGTGAGCCCGAGGAATGCGCCGACATCAGTCACCCGGCTGAACCGGTCTGGATTATCGACCAGGGCAATGAAGCTGAGCGCATTCACTGGCCCGACGCCAGGAATGGTCATCAGGCGACACGCAACGGGGTGGGCCTTTGCCTTTTTCTTCACAGCCTTATCGAGATTGTCCGCCGCTTGGCACAACGTGGAGTGGGCCGTAATAAACCCATCGGCGATGGCGCGCAGCACCGGATCGGTTTCCCCCGCTGCGGCCAGTTGGTCGCGAAAATTCTGGCGCTGCCGACCTTGGCCGATGCCGGTCATTCGGATGCCGAAGGTTTTCAGCACGCCCCGGATGTGACCTTCGAGGTCTTTGCGCAACCGGATCATCCGTTCTCGCGCACCGACCAGACTTCGCAGCCTGTCAGCATCTTCGCTGCGGATGTGGACCGGTGTAAACCAGCCGGTCCGCGCGAGCTGCGCCAGTCCTTCAGCATCAGCGGCATCGGACTTGTTGAGCCGGGCCGACAGAGCCTTGTGCGCCTTCCGGGCATCGATGCATGTCGCTGGAAGACCAAGCCTCATCATCCCGCGCTGCAGCCAGATCGAAAGCATCCCGCTCTCATGTACGATCCGGTGTGGCGTGAGCGATCGGTTGCGAAACCAACCTGCCACGCCCTCCGGGTCCGCAGGGCACGTCCCGCGCGCGATGGTCTTGCCATCATGATTGACAACGCAGATCGAAATTTCTTTCAGTGACACATCCAAACCAGCATAATGTTCCATAGGTCGTTCTCCTCACGGCTTATATCCATGAGGCCAACATACCGGACCTCGTTCGCCACTGGAGAGCGACCGCCGCAATCACACCATGTTGTTTGCCGATGCCCCAGCCCGCGCCGACAATGATGGCTTTGTCTACATGCCATTGCAAGGACGGCTGACCGAGCATCGGTCGTTTCAATCCTGCGCGCCGCTTGAGATGATCCACCGCACGCGCGCCGCATGGCCCGACCGGCGGATCGTGGCGGCATTGCACCCCAAAGAAGTCTATACCGACGCCGAGATTGCAGTACTTGAGGCCATAGCCGACCGCGATCCGCTGCTTGAGGTGCGCATTGGTGAGATGGACCGCCTGCTGCCCGCGTGCGATTGCGTGGTCACGCAAAACTCGTCAGCGGCGTTTAACGGCTATTTCTTTGGCAAGCCCGCGATCCTGTTCGCAGAGGTTGATTTTCACCATATCGCCCTGCGCGGTGATGATCCCGCCAACTTTCATCGTATTGCCGGTCACCGGCCCGATTACGCCAAATACATCTGGTGGTTCTTGCAATACCAGTCGATCAACGCGGGTCACCCGTCAGCACAAGCCAAGATTGCCGCGCGGCTGGCAAGGTTTGGTTGGCCAATCCCAGCACAATGAAAAAAGGCGCCCGATGCGGGCGCCTTTGGTCGTTTACTGACAGGGCGACGGATTAAATCGCGTCGTTGATCCAGTTTTGCAGCGCCGCTTTGGGTTTGGCGCCTGCCATGTTTGATACGACTTCGCCGTTCTTGAAGATAAACAGGGCGGGAATACCGCGCACACCCATCTGGGCTGGGGAATTCGGGTTCTCGTCAACGTTCACTTTGACGATTTTCACTTTGCCTTCCATCTCGGCCGACAGTTCTTCCAGCGACGGGCCGATCTGCTTGCACGGGCCGCACCATTCTGCCCAGAAATCCACGACAACGGGGATGTCCGAGTTTTTCACTTCGGCGTCAAAGGTAGCGTCTGTAACTGCAACGGTGGCCATAGGGGTGTCTCCTGCCAGCTTGAATGTGGACTAAGAACCTATGTAGCACCCATAGGATCGTCAAGGTACCCCGCCCGTTGCAACGCAGTCATGACCAATGTTGCAGGCAACGGCATCAACGTCTGATCGGTGGTCCACAAAATGGCCACGTCGATGCGTTTGCCCGAAAACACCTGTGACAGAGCCTGTGCATAGGCACCCATCTGCAACAGCAGCCCGTCGGGACAGTCTTCGGGTGTGGCGGGAACGACGCGGTTTGTTTTGTAATCAATCGCCAATATGTGATCATCATAAACCAGCAACCGGTCGATGACGCCGTGCAGGCGTTCGGGGCCAAGGTTGGCGGTTACCGGCACTTCGGCAAGTGTAGTTTCGGTGAACAGTCCGGCCAGATGGGGCGCGTGCAGCACCGCGCGGGCGTCCCCTGTGGCGGTTTCCCATATCTCGCCGGGCATTTCGACATAATCGCTGCGGCAGACGTCAATGATGGCGGGCCAATCGGTCGCGTTACGCCCCGCCATGCGCTCTAACAGCAGGTGAACAGCCGAGCCGAAGGATTTCGCGGCATCCTCATCCGTGCCCAAATCACCGGCCAATGCCTTGGCCCCGCCAAGGTCGGATGGTGACAGCGTTTTGGGTGGCTCGGGCGGGCGCCGGGCGGCCGTGCCGAACAGCGGATCAACCTGCGCTGTTTGCAAGACCTTGGGGGGCAGTTCAACCAATGGCGGCGCATTCCAGTCGCCATGACTGAACCGCTGGATCGTGCCCTGGTCGGTCAGCGTGTCCACTGCGCCCATCTGTCCGAGCGCGGTTTGCGCGATCTCGTACCAGCTGTCGCCATTCTTGCCCGCCTCGCCCGCGCCCGCGATAATCAGCCACTTTTCCGCGCGTGTCAGAGCCACATAAAGCAGCCGCAGCCGCTCTTCGGCGATGTCCTGCTTCATCCGATCCATCGTGTCGGCCACCATTTTTGGCATCTCGGCTGCCTTGGGCCTCCAAACCGGATGACCGCCTGCATCAATCACTTCGTCCAGCACGCGAATGTCGCGCTTTGCCGTGTCGGGCAGGATCACAATTGGTGCTTCCAGACCTTTCGATCCATGCACTGTCATCACACGGATCTGGTCCGATGCGCTGTCGATCTGACGTTTGATTTCCAGCTGGTCGGTGCGCATCCACACCAGAAAACCCGTCAGGCTGGGCACGTCCGTGCGTTCATAGGCCAGCGCCTGCGACAGCATCGCGTCAATCCCGTCTTCGGCCTCGACGCCCAGCCGCCCCAACAGCTTGCGCCGCCCGTCATGGCGCGTCAGTATCCGTTCGATCAGGTCGTAGGGTCGCAGATAATCCACATTGTCGCGCAGATCGCGCAGTACGGCGTAGGTTTCTGGAAATTCTGCGGCGCGGTCACGCAGCGCGGGCCACAAATGCGTCTGGCTGCGCGTGTGCGCCAACCCGAACAACTGCTGCTCGGTCCAACCGAACAGAGGCGAACGCAGAACCGTGGCCAGCGACAGGCTGTCCTCGGGTGTGGCCAGAAATGACAGCAGCGCCGCCAGATCTTTGACGGCCAGTTCGCCGCCTACCTTCAGCCGATCAGCCCCTGCAATCGGCAGGCCGCGTGCCTTGCACGCACGGATAATTTCCGAAAACAGGGTCGAACGGCGCTGCACAAGGATCAAAAAGTCGCCCGCGCGCACCTTGCGCCGCACATAGGTGCCGGGAGTGTCGCCATCGTCGGGGATGGTCTCGTTTTCCATTAGATGCTGGAGATGGTCGGCCACCTGATGTGCCAGCACCAGATTGTGATGTGTCGGGCTTAGCCTGTCGACGGGATCGTACCAGACGTTTTCTTCCTCTTTCGTGGCCTTTTCCAGAAACGGCCACAGATCGACCCGCCCCGGCAGATCGGTTTTGAACGCGATATGCTGCGCCTGTTTGGCAAAACCGGGCTGGGCGTCTTCGGAGAAACACGTATCGACCAGCCGCAACACTGCGGGCGAAGAGCGGAATGAAAAGTCCAGTGTACGCTCTTGAAACAGCTGCCCTGCACCCTCGATGCGGGTCTGGAACTCTTGCTGCATCCGGTGGAATTCGCGCGGGTCGGCCCCCTGAAACGAATAAATCGACTGTTTGGTGTCTCCGACCACGAACACCGTGCGCAGCACGTCCGCACGGGCACCATCGCCGCTGGCGAACTCCTCGGTCAGCTTGCGTACCACGTCCCACTGCGCGGGGCTGGTGTCTTGCGCCTCGTCCACCAGAATATGATCGATGCCGCCGTCGATACGGTACAACACCCACGCCGCGACCTTTTTATCATAGAGCAGGCTGCGCGCCTTGTTGATCAGATCGTCGAAGTCCAGCCAGCCGCGCAATTGCTTCGCCTGCGCGTAACGGTCCAGAAACGGCTGCGCAAACTGGTGCAGACTGTGCGTCTTGCGTGCCGCACCAAACGCAAGACGCAGCGCCCGCGTGTCTTCGACCCTGCGCATCAGGTCTTCTAATGCGGGCATTAGATCGGCCACTTTGGCCTGCGTCGGCTTGGTTGGAAAACTGCCCAGCTTGGCGGTAAAGGGTTCCTTGGCGCTGACGCCGGTCAAAAACACCTCTTCCATCACGGACAGTGCTGACAGGTCCATCCGGTTGATCTGTTGCAGTTTGTGCCCTGCCTTGGCGTCGTTGCCACCCTTGACTAGCAGATGCGGGATCAGCGCGCCCAGAATGTCGGCCTCGTTGCCCAGCAGAACGCGGGCAGCGACAGCGTCCGCCGTCAGGTCTGCGGGCAGATCGAACAGATTCAGACAGCCAGCCCAGTCCAGCGCAGGCGAAAACCCCGCCTGCTGACCGACAATCTCGCGCGTCAGCTTGCCGAAATCTTCGCCGGTGTATTGCGTAGCAAGGGCGCGCACGACTGCACTTTCGCCACCCAGCGCCATTTGGTCGACGATGTCCGCACGCAGCATGTCGGCGGCGCGGTCTTCGATCTCGGTGAATTGTGGGCTGACCTGCGCCTCTAGCGGAAAGCGTCGCAACAAAGCTGCGCAGAACGAATGGATTGTCTGGATTTTCAATCCGCCCGGCGTTTCGATCGCACTGGCGAACAGGGTCCGCGCACGGCGCAGCGCGTCGGTACCGGTGGCGTGCCCTGCCCCCAGATCGGTCAGCGATTGCGCCAGTTCCGCATCGGGCAGCATCGCCCAAGCGCCCAGTCGTTTGAACAGCCGGTTCTGCATCTCGGACGCTGCCGCTTTGGTATAGGTCAGACACAGGATGTGTTGCGGCTCAACCTCGTCCAGCAACAGCCGCGCCACGCGGTCCGTCAGCACCCGTGTCTTGCCCGAACCGGCATTGGCCGAAAGCCATGTTGACGCATCAGGCCGCGCCGCCTCAAGCTGGCGCAGGGTGGCCTCGTCCATAACGGTCATGTCACATCCTCGGGCGTGGCTTTGGTGCCGGTGTCCCATTCGCCGTAGCGGGCCAGCTGATCATAGTCTTCCTCATCCACCTCGGATCGCGGCGCACGACGGGCGGTAAAGCCCTTTTCAGGGTCTAAATAGGCCATCAGCAACACCCGCAAATCCTCAAGCGTCTTTTCCGGTGGTTCGTCCAGCAGCGGGGCCGCGACCTCTTCGGGGATCGATCCCAGTCCGATATAGACGGCGCTGAGCACTGGACGCATGCCGACGGATTTGAACCCGCCTTCCTCCAGAATTGCCGCCTCGATCAGCAGTTGCTTGTCGAAATGCTTTTGCACAGCGGGTTTGGGGGCTGATCCGGTTTTGTAATCGTAAAGGATCGCAGACCCGTCCGCGGTTTCGTCGATCCGGTCGGCACGGCAGGCGACGGTCATGCCAATATCCTCAAGCGTCAGCGCGCCCATGGCGTCCCTTTCCAGCGCCAGCGGCGTGGCGGTCTTGCGGCGCGCCTGTTCCTGCATCACGAACCAGTCCGCAACGCGCGCGATCCGCGCCTGCCAAAGCGTGCGGAAGGTGGGCCACGGCACCACCTCGGCCAGAACCGCATCGGCGGTTTGTATCAGATGCGCGGCGGTCAACGTGGTCGGATCGTCCAGCGTCATCGGCAGGAAACGCTCCATGATCTCATGCAGCACGACGCCGCGAAGCCGTGCATCGGCGTCTTGCACCAGTGGGTTCAGTGGGCGCAGGCGCAAGCAATGCTTGGCGTAAACGGCATAGGGGTCGCGGATCAGCCGCTGAATATCGGTGACATACAGCGTCCGAGGGCGCGCAGCGACAGGGGGGCGCGGCGACGGGCGGTAGGCCGGGGAAACCTCAGTAGCTTTCTCCAGCGCACGTGCTTTTGCCAGCCACGCATCACCGCGTTCTTGCGCTGCTTTCAACGCCTCCGGGCCACCGGTGGATGGCAGACCCTGCAACAGGTTCTGCATCCGGTTGATCCACCGCGACGGGATGGTTTCGGCGTCATCCGAGCGGACCGCGCGGGTGATCCAGACCTCGGGCGCCGCTACCGCCTGTTGAAAGTCATGCGCCGCCAGACCGATACGGCGTTCGGGCAAAAGCAGCCCCGCCTTGTGCCGCATCACACGGTTCAGCCACGGGTCGGGCGCGGGCGCTTCGGGCCATGTACCGTCGTTCATGCCGCCCAGAATGACCAGATCGGCCCCCTGAACGCGCGCCTCAAGTGTCCCCCAGATCATCACACCGGCAAAAGGCGCATCGCGGTCGCGCACCTCGCCCCCCGCCAACAGCGCACCGACCAGATCGGCATAATCCGCCGCTGACATCGAGCCGCCCAGGTCCGCTTCGTCTGCCAGCGCATCCATGATCCGCCGTGCTTCGCCGCCTGCGGATTTGTCCCACAGCCCGCCACTGTCTTCGGCCTCTTGGCCTCCCGCCAGCGCTTCGGTCAGGCTGCGGTGCACGGCGACCCAATCCGACAATTCGTGTTCGTCGCTAACATCCCTGTGGCAGATCGTTTCCGCCAGCCATGCAGCCCAGGCGGTGATCCGTGCGACTTCGTCAGCGTCGTTGACCGCACGTCCTGCCGTTGCCACCAGCGTATCGGGTGTCGGATAGGGCAGTCCCTCTTTGCGGATCTGCAATTCCAGCCGCTGGGTGTTCAACTGGTGACGGTTGCGCGTGGCAGTGCTGTGCACCAACGGGTGTTTCAGCAAGGTCAGCAAGGCCTCGGCGTCCAACGTATCGCGCAGAAGAGATGCAGTGTGCCGCAACAGCCGCCCCGGAGGAGACAGATGCAGCGGCACGCCCGCGCTGTCATCGGGCAGAATATCCCAACGGTCCAGCGCTGCCGTAACCTGACGCCCCAACATCCTGTCCGGGGTGATCAATGCCGCCGTCTCGCCCCGCTCGGCGGCCAGACGCAGGCGCATGGCAATCGCCAGCGCCTCGGCGCGCGGGGTTTCGGCATTGACCATCGTCACGCCGTCCAGCGCAGTGGCCAGCCCGTCCAGCTTGGGCCCTTCGATCAGCCATGCATCGGTTACGGGCGCAGGGCGCAGCGCCAGCGACACCAGTTTGTTGCGCACGGGGTCCGGCGGCGCGGTGGAGGTCCATTCCGCCACTTGCGTCGCGTGCATGTCCAAGGCGCGCGCGATGCTTTGAAAACGGTATTGAGGGTGATCTTCGGCCAGAAGCCCGTCGGACAGGTTCGACCAAACCTCGGGCGGCATGTCGAAATCGAAGCCGGGCAATACAACTGCACCTTGTGGCAATCTTGCCACCGCCTGCATCAGCATTTGCACAGTGCCGCGCGATCCGGTCGAACCGGCGACGATCACCGGATGTTGCGGCGGTTCATGCTCCCATTGTTCGATCAGTGCAGTGACAACTGCACGGTGCCGCGCCTGTCCGTCCATTTGGTCGGTGCGCGGCCCCAGATAGGTTTCGGCGATGCGGATGAACGTCTTGGCGCGCTCCCAATGCCCCGATTGATCAGAGACATCAAGCTCGGTCACTGCCTCGATCGGCACGCCCTCGCCTTGAATCTCGTCCAGCAACGCGGCCAGACTGTCGGACAGATCGAACAGCGATGCGCGCGGTGCCAAGTCGGTCTGGCGGTCGAGCAGACCCGCGACCAGCTGGATCAGCTCCAGCCGCCTGCGCAACGGTGGCACGGCCGGGGGCGGCACCGGACCGCTCAGCAACCCATCAAGACCTGTCACCAAATGCACGCGCGGCAACAAGCCGGCGGGGCCAAGATCAAACAGTGCGCGCAACCGGCGCTGCATCCGCGTGGTGTTCACGATCAGATCAACGCGCGCAATCGCCGTGGGGTCTTTGTCGGGAAGCCGTGCGCGCAGCCCGTCGATCAGCGCTGCCGGGAAATCCACGCCGGGTGGCAAACCGAACAGGCGCGGGGTGTCCGAGGGTTCAAACATCGGCAACGATCATTTTTTCGGCCATCTCAATACCCTCGGGGTGGCCCACGTCGCACCAACGGCCTGTATGCTCTACGCCGAACAGGCGGTCGTCTTGCAGCATCATGTCCCACAGCAGGTTCAGGGAGAAACTGGTCTGGACAATTTCGGACAGACGGTTGGTTTTTATGATCTGCACGCCGCCATAAACCGCACCCTGTCCCCGTTGCAGTCGTCCGTCACGACCTACGTTAAAATCACCCTGCCCCGCATAGCCCACGGTTTGCGCCACAGGCACGCACATCAGTAAAGCGTCCATTTGCGCCGGATTCCATGCCGCGCGCAGTGCTTGCAACGGATTGGCGCCGGTCCAGATCGCATCGGGGTTCACAGTGAACACCGGCCCGTCCCCCAGCAGAGGCAGGGCGTTTCTTAGCCCGCCACCGGTCTCCAAGATCGCGCCTGTCTCGGTTACGGTTTGCACTCCGGTGCCTGCCAGATGCGTTTCCAGAACTTGCGGCAAATAATGCAGGTTGGCGACAATCCGGTCGGGCGACACGGTCCGCACCATCTCAAGCGCGTGGTCGATCAAGGGTCGCCCGGCCACAGCCACCATCGGCTTGGGGCGGTCTTGGGTCAGGTGTCGCATCCGCGTGCCAAACCCCGCCGCAAAGATCATTACCGCTGTTTCGCGCATCGGCTTTTTATCCGGTTCAGGGTTTGGACATCGGGTACGGGCAGTCCGGTCAGCAGATCGGCCAGTGGTGCGGCGTCTGGGTGTTTCAGATTGGTCTGGATATGGCCCCACACCCGCGGGATCAGATCGACATAGTGCGCCTTACCGTCACGGATGGACAGGCGGGCAAAAACGCCTAGAATGCGTAGATTGCGTTGCAGGCCCAGCAGGGCATAGGCACGTGCAAATCCGGTCGCGTCCTGCGTGGTGACGGTGGTATAGCGTTCGATCATCTGCGTCTCGATGCTGGCAGGTACATCGCGCCGCGCGTCTTGCAGGATCGACACCAGATCATAGGCGGGATGCCCCGCCATCGCATCCTGAAAATCCAGCAGGCCGACACGGGCGAAGCCATCTCGGTCGGGCAGCCACAGCAGGTTTTCGGCGTGATAGTCGCGCTGGATCAATACTGGCGCAGTGGCGTCCAGCGGAGCAAGCGCTGCGTGAAAGGCCGTGCTGAATCGCGCCTTTTCTTGGGTATTTACCGCACCCGTCGCACCCGCCTGATACCAGTCAAAGGCCAGCGCAGCGAGCGGGGTCATGGTGTCGGCGTCATAAGCAGCCAGCGCAGGTGGCGTGGCACGGTGAAGCGCGACCAAAACGTCGGTAGCGGCCTGATAGAGTGGCAGTTCCAACGCAGGCTCGCGTGTCAGAACGCGGGCAAACAGATCATCGCCGAGATCCTCCAGCAGCAGAAACCCGTGTGTGTCGTCCTGTGCCAGAATGGCAGGTGCGCTCAGGCCCTGTGCCCGCAGAAACGTAGCGATATGCACAAAAGGACGCACGTCTTCGCCCTTTTCGGGCGGTGCGTCCATCAAAATGGCAGTGTTGCCGGCGGAGATCGTCAGCCGGTCATACCGTCTGTTAGACGCATCTCCTGCAACCGTGGTGCGGGTGGCGTCCTGCCAGCCAGCGGTGGTGATGAAGTGTGCCATTCGGGTTGCGCGGTCGGTCATGTTTGCAGTCCTGCCAATCGGTCTCGCCACTTTGGATCGCTCCATGTGGCGTGCACCACGCGTGCCCCCTCATCCGGCGCGGGGGCCAGCGTGAGATGCAGGGCAGATTCAGGGGTCAATTCGCCCAGACGGTCGGGCCATTCGATCAGGCAGATCGCATCTTCGAAGGCATCAATCAGGCCTAGTTCCTCGACTTCGAATGTTGAGGTCAACCGGTACAGATCGCTATGCCACAGTGCCCCGTTTTGCGTGTCATAGGTCTGGACCAGCGTGAATGTGGGTGACGGCACATCTTCGTCCGACAACAGGATCGCACGGATCAGGGCACGCGCCAGATGGGTCTTGCCCGCGCCCACTGGCCCATCCAGCAGGATCACGTCGCCGGGCAACAGGCGCACGCCCAGCGCCGCGCCAAATGTGGCGGTTGCTTCTGGAGTCGGGAAAAGGGTTTCAAAGTGGTCTGCCGCCATGGCAGCAACCTACCTTGCGTGTCACCAGCCGCAAGTGAAATGGCTGCGCTGGGTCAGCCTGTCTGCGCGATCGTCAGGTGGTCGGGCTGGTTTGGCATCCGGTCCCCGAGTACACGAAACTTTAGCATCGTAGCTCCGCCGGTCAGGGGCGTGATGGTGCACTGGATGTCAACGCTATCGGTCGTTTCAAGATCAACCTGCCATTCTGTACGCGGACCTGTTGATTTCACAAAATCGCGGATTTCGTCCCAAGCAGTGGTGGGCACGCATTTCGCACGCCAGACCTGAACGGAATCATTAATCGTAATGTCGGCAAAACTGCGATCGGGATCAAAGCCCCACATCTGCGAATAGACGCAGTTGCACAGTGTCAGAACGCCCGCCGGCGTAAACACCGCCAACCCAACTGACAGTGCATCCATCATCGACTGGCCCATCTCCAGTTCGGCACGAAAGTTACGGGTCAAAGCGATTTCGGCGCTGATGTCTTCGATCAGAAAGGCCACAGCGCGGTCGGGATGCGGTTTACCACTGACGCGGTAGGTCTGGCCCGATTCCAGCGTCCATATCTCCAAATACCGGCCATCTGAGGCGGCCTTGATCAACTCTGCGATGTCCTGCCGCCACGACCCGTAATTTTTCGGCTCTGGCATCATCCGGTTTTCGCGCAGATGGTCAAAGAAAGACAAAAGATAAGGCTGCGTGCTGAGAAACTCGGCGGGCAGGCGTGTCAGGTCGACCAGTGCCGGATTGAATAGGGCAAGCTGTCCCTTACGGTCGAAAATGGCCAGACCGATGGACAATTGCGCAAAGGTTTTAGCCAGAGTTTGTACAAAATTGCGCTGGGCCACCTCGGCGTCGATAACCGCGTCGATGTTGACGGCATGGGCCACGATGACGCCATCCACATCTTGTTGCGATGCATCGAACCAGCGTGTTTTTCCGTCCGGGTGGGTCGTTATCGCGGCACGTCGGTGGATCGGCGTGGCAGCAGACCCCAAAACATCGTCAAACAGCGCGATATCGGCGTCGCCCTGTCCAACACTTTGCGCCAGTTCGTCATAGGCTGCGTTTTTCCAGGTGATGTGGCCCTGCTGGTTCTTTTGCCACATCGGATAGGGTGCAGAGACGCTGGAGCGTTCAAGCGTGTCAATTTTAGCCTGCAACAATTTCAGTTGAGCGTGGTAGCCCACGCTTTCATTCCGGTCACCGGACAGGCTCATCTCGATCAGGTCACGGCGTTTTTCCACGGTCAAAACCGCGCCATCTCCCGGCATCAGGGCCTGCATATGTTGCACCCCGTCATCCAGAACTGCGGGATCTGGAGGGAGGTTCTGAAACCGGTACCGCAATTGGGCTTGCGCACTGTCCCACGTCAGATCGTCCAATGTGCTGTTAAACGCAACAAGGGCCGCAGGGCTGGCATGGGTTGCAAGGTCACCTTCGAATAAAACCTTGATATCGCTCGCATCCCCTGCGCCCTCAATCTTGCGGCCAAACCCAAACCAGCAACACAACCCAAGAACGGCAGCCGCCGAAAAGCAGGAAACAAGGACAAGTGTGATGATGTCGATCAGCGGCATTGCAAGCCTCGGTTCGCTTTTTACGTGTGCAACCAAAAACAAGAATAGGTTAATAGGTCATTAACCGATTGGGATGATCAAACGGAAAATCGTATGTTCGGCCCCAATTTTGCCGCCGGTGCTTCGATCAGATTGCGTTTCCACACGACTTCGACAATGGCACCCAACTGCGTTTGACGTATTTGGCGCTGCGCGGTGTACGGATCCGAGCCGTTTTCAAAGTTCAGTTCGGCCCCTGATCTTTCCAGAAGAGTTTTGGCGATGAACAGACCCAAGCCCATGCCGTCATAGGCCGGACGCGTCTGTCTGTCTGCCACGGATCGGCGCCGCTTTACAAAAGGATCGCCGATCCGGCCCAGCATTTGCGGAGGATATCCGGGCCCGTCGTCCATGATTCTGAGAGTGATTGTGCTGTCGGTCCAGTGCGCCTCGATCCAGACATTGGCCGCCGCGAAATCCACTGCGTTCTGTATCAGGTTGCGCAGACCGTGGATGATTTCGGGTTTGCGCAGGATCGACGGTTGATCAATTTCGTCTCCGGCGTCCGGATCATGCGTGTAATGGATGTGCTTGCCGCGATGACTGTGCGGCTCGGCGGCCTCGGAGATGACGGACATCAGCGGGGCTTGCCGCAAATGCAGGTCGTCTTTGCCTGCGTGCCCCATGTCCCGCAGGATGTCACGGCAGCGATCGGCCTGATCACGGATCAGCATGGCATCCTCGCGCAGTTCGGGGTCTTCCAGTTCTTCTATCAGCTCGGCGCTGGCCAGTTTGATGGTTGCAAGTGGTGTGCCCAGTTCATGTGCGGCTGCGGCCACCACACCGGCCAGATCCGTCAGCTTTTGCTCGCGTGCCAGCGCCATTTGCGTGGCAGACAGCGCATCGGACATTGAATCCATTTCCGATGTCACCCGCCGCGAATAGGCACCGATGAATATGATCGCAATCACCAGCGCGGTCCATTGGCCGAACACAAAGATGTCCGGTATGCGCAGAATGGCCCCCTGATCGGTGAGCAAGGGAAAGTGGTACTGTGACAGGATCGTCACCAGAACAATCGCGGTGCCACCTGTCATGATGGCCGACCGCGCGGTCAGCACCGCGGCAGAGGTTGTCACCGGCCCCAACATCAACAGTGCAAAGGGGTTGTGCAGCCCGCCCGTCAGAAACAGCAATACCGCCAGTTGCAGCAGGTCGAACATCACCATCATCAGGTTTTCGACTTCGCTAAGGCGTTTGTTTTCGGGAAAGACAAAGATCGCGATCAGATTGCCGATCACTGACACGCCAATCACCAGATAGCACAGCCCCAGTTCAAGTTGCAGGCCATAAAGCCGCTGCGCCACGGTGATGGCTGTCAGCTGCCCGATGATCGCCACCCAGCGCAGCAATATCAACGTCCGCAAGCGTATCCAGCTTGAACGCTGGGTGCGTGCCATCTGGTCAAGATCAGGTTGGGCCATTATGTCACGATGCTGTTCATTGTATTTCGCACTAGGGCTACGTACCAGTGTTCCACGCAGCGCCAACAGGCGCAATCCTTAGCCGGAGGCCATCATGACCCGCCTTTTCTCCATTCTTGCTGCTGTTGCGGTTGTTGCCGTGGTCGGCGGCACCTTTCTTTTTACCCGCATGGGTGCGGACGACCGGTTTGCCGAATGTCGCGGCAGTGCGGTTGCTGGCGGCGCAGGCCAGATTGGCGGCCCTTTCGAGCTGGTGAATGGTAAGGGCGAGACGGTCACCGATAAGGATGTGATTACCGAACCGTCGCTAGTTTACTTTGGCTATACCTTCTGTCCTGACGTCTGCCCCTTTGATGTGGCCCGCAATTCCGATGCGCTGGACGTTTTGGCAGACAGGGGAATTTCAGCCGCGGGGGTATTCATCTCGATCGACCCTGCGCGCGATACGCCGGAAGTTGTGGGCGAATATGCCGATGCGATGCATGAAAAAATGATTGGTCTGACCGGATCCCCCGAACAGGTCAAAGCGGCAAGTCAGGCCTATAAAACTTACTACAAGGCGCATCCGGCTGATGATGATCTGTATCTGGTGGATCACTCGACGTTCACCTATCTGGTGCTGCCCGAAACGGGTTTTGTGGACTTTTTCCGACGCGAAGTGTCACCCGAAGAAATGGCCGACCGGGTGCAGTGCTTTGTTGATCACTCTTAGGTGAGGTTTGACGCGGCCTGCCGCGCGCTACATAGTCACCGAAAAGGTTCTTAAATGCAGGAGAGACGGTATGGCTGAGGTTAGCCCCGAGGATATCGGTGAAGACAAGTCGCTGCTGCTGGTGGACGATGACGAGCCTTTTCTGCGACGTCTGGCCAAAGCAATGGAAAAGCGCGGTTTCGAGATTGAAACCGCCGATTCCGTCGCTGCAGGACGTGCCATCGCCACAGCCCGGCCACCCGCCTATGCGGTGGTCGATCTGCGTCTGGAGGATGGCAACGGTCTGGACATCGTCGAGGTGCTGCGTGAACGCCGCCCCGATGCGCGGGTTGTTGTATTGACCGGGTATGGCGCAATTGCCACTGCCGTTGCTGCGGTCAAGATCGGTGCCACCGACTATCTTTCGAAACCTGCGGATGCGACCGACATCACCAACGCCCTGTTGGCGCGCGGCGATGATCTGCCCCCACCCCCCGAAAACCCGATGAGCGCGGACCGTGTGCGTTGGGAGCATATCCAGCGGGTCTATGAATTGTGCGACCGCAATGTCAGCGAAACCGCGCGACGCCTGAACATGCACCGCCGGACGTTGCAGCGCATTCTGGCGAAACGCTCGCCGCGCTGATTGCCAGTGACGGGCTATTTCAGATCGAAGCGCTTGCTGATCTTGTTGACCACTTGACCGCTGTCCAGCTTTACGCCTTCGTCAATGGCCCAGTCGCGAAAGCCGCGGCTTTGGTAATAGGTCAGACCACCCTCGTTGTCGGCGCGGATGGTGGCGTTGATCCAGTCATAACCCAGATCCTTGGCCGCCTTGCGCGTCGCATCGAACAGCGCCGACCCGATACCCAGACCGGTGCGCCCCAATTGCACAAAGCTGGCAACATCGCAGGCTTGCGGTGGCAATTTCGCGTGCGGTGCGACCCATTGAAAGCCGACTACAGCCTCGGTGTCGTCCAGAGCCACCTGCCACGCCGAGCGGTCGGCATCGACAGTCATCCAGTCTTTCAGATCCGTTGCAGTCACCGGACGGGTCAGCGCAGTTGTCCCGCCCGTTTCAATGATCGCATTCAACAGATGCGCCATCGACGCGGCATCCAGCGCCGTGGCATGGCGCACGCGGATCATGGCAGTAGCCCCAGCAATTCGGTGTGACGCGCGGTAAACTCGGCGCGCGTCTCGACGGGAGGACGCAGGACAATCGACAGCCCGTCCATAAGCGTGGGATCAGGTTTGCCAAATATCTTGTCGGCTTCGGTCTTGGAAAAGCCCGCGATTTCCGTCGCCTCCATCCAAGCACTGACGGTATCGGCCTTTTTGATCTGCTTTTTCACGGCCACAGGCACCTTGGCTGGCAGTCCAAAGCGCAGATGCACTGCCGCCTCCAACCGTTCGTCCAGCACGCCATATCTTGGCCCGATGGCTGCCTTCACCGGCGAGATCATGTCGCCAATCACATATTCGGGCGCATCATGCAGCAACGCCGCCAGACGCCATTTCACAGGGGCGTTCGGGGCGATGCGGCCATAGATGGTTTCGACCAGCAATGAGTGCTCGGCGACCGAGTAAGCATAATCGCCCCGCGTCTGCCCGTTCCATCGCGCGAC
Organism: Pseudosulfitobacter pseudonitzschiae; assembly: GCF_002222635.1. Lineage (NCBI taxonomy): Bacteria > Pseudomonadati > Pseudomonadota > Alphaproteobacteria > Rhodobacterales > Roseobacteraceae > Pseudosulfitobacter > Pseudosulfitobacter pseudonitzschiae. Next base: position 3,226,894 of record NZ_CP022415.1, read on the forward strand.
AAAGGCCAGTCCGTGCGCAATGTCCTCAATTTCGATGTCCACTGGGGTCGGATCCAGCAGGTCCAGACGCCGCCCCGAAAGCATCCTTTGCCAGGCTCTGGGTGCTGTCTTTGATGCGCGTGCCATGTAACCTCTTGCAAAAGAACGGAACCATTTCGTGCTTTTCGAGTTTTAACCTTGAAGGAGCATATCATGAAACCCGTATTGACCATCGCCGCACTGATTTTCTCGGTCTCGACCGCTTTGGCCGGTGGGGTCTGCATGTCCAGCGCTGAAATGGAAGCTTCGCTGGTGGACTGGTACGGTGAAACACCCGTTGCAGGCCAAGAAGCCAAAGACACCCAGCTGTGGGTATCCGAGCGGAATGGAACATGGTCGCTGGTGCAATATCTGCCCGACGGCAACAGCTGCGTTCTGGACTCTGGCAAGGACTGGAATAGCGATGGGGACGCTGGCGAATTGCTGGCGATGCTGACCGACTAAGATCCACATTACATGACATTTCCCGACCGGCCCGGCACCTGCTTGGCCGGTTTTGTCGTGCCCATACTAACTGCCCCCTCGTTCCTGCGGGGTTATGGATTGTTTCGTTAGGATCTGCCTGATATGCGCTGAGCAAATTTCACAACACCCACGAGGGCCCTCATGGCAAACGACTATATCGTCAAAGACATCGCACTGGCCGATTACGGACGCAAAGAACTGGACATCGCCGAAACCGAAATGCCCGGGCTGATGGCCCTGCGCGAGGAATATGGCGAAAGCAAACCGTTGAAAGGGTCGCGCATTGTCGGGTCGCTGCACATGACGATCCAGACCGCTGTGCTGATCGAAACGCTGGTGGCGCTGGGCGCTGACGTGCGTTGGGCTTCGTGCAACATCTTTTCGACCCAGGATCACGCTGCGGCGGCCATCGCGGCCAGCGGCGTGCCCGTTTTTGCGATCAAAGGCCAGTCGCTGGTCGAACATTGGGATTACCTCGACAAATCCTTTATGTTTGAAGAGGGTCCGAACCTGATCCTTGATGATGGCGGCGACGCCACGTTGTATATCCTTCTGGGTGCGCGCGTCGAACAGGGAGAGGACGAGCTGATCGCCATTCCCAAGTCAGAAGAAGAAGAAGCGATTTTTGCCCAGATCAAAAAACGCATGGCAGCCAACCCCGGTTGGTTCACCAAGATGCGCAGCCAGATTGTTGGCGTTTCCGAAGAAACCACGACGGGCGTTCACCGTCTGTATGATCTGAAAAAACGGGGCCAACTGCCCTTCCCTGCGATCAACGTGAATGACTCTGTGACCAAGTCGAAGTTCGACAATAAATACGGCTGCAAGGAATCGCTGGTCGATGGCATCCGCCGTGCCACCGACACTATGATGGCGGGCAAGGTCGCTGTCGTCATGGGCTATGGCGACGTTGGCAAAGGTTCGGCCGCATCGCTGCGCGGCGCGGGTGCCCGTGTGAAAGTGACCGAAGTCGATCCAATCTGCGCCCTACAGGCAGCGATGGATGGTTTCGAAGTTGTGCTGTTGGAAGACGTGGTTGCCGACGCAGATATCTTTATTACCACCACCGGCAACAAAGACGTAATCCGCATCGAGCACATGCGCGAGATGAAGGACATGGCGATCGTCGGCAACATCGGCCACTTTGACAACGAAATTCAGGTTGCCGCCCTGAAGAACCACAAGTGGACAAACATCAAAGAACAGGTGGACATGATCGAGATGCCAAGCGGCAACCGTCTGATCCTGTTGTCCGAAGGCCGCTTGCTGAACCTTGGCAACGCCACGGGTCACCCGTCGTTCGTGATGTCCGCCAGCTTTACCAATCAGGTTCTGGCGCAGATGGAACTGTGGATGCGCGGCGATAACTACGAAAACGATGTTTATATCCTGCCCAAGCATTTGGATGAAAAAGTCGCCCGTTTGCACCTTGCGAAAATCGGCGTGAAGCTGACCAAGCTGGATGCAGAACAAGCAGCCTATATCGGCGTCGCCCCTGAGGGACCGTTCAAGCCGGAACATTACCGCTACTGATCTGCTTCGCAGGTTCGAGACAACGAAAAAGCCGCCCTGCCACCGGGCGGCTTTTTTCGATATTAGTGGCACGATAATTTATTCGCACTTACCGCAGCACATCACAGGGTGGCCTGCTTTCGGAACCTGCCCGTGCGTCGCAACGCTCTCATTGAAATGATTGTCAGTTCGGTATGGTCAGCAGAACTGTCAGAACCGATCCGACAACCACCAGTGCCACAACCCCGCCAAAGGCGATCATCAGCGTCTTGGGTGTCATGAGTATAGCGCCACCAGTGGCGTCCGGCTTTGGCACGGGGGCTGGCTTGGCCGTGCCCGCCAAGGCAGGTTGGCCATTCTTTGCCTCAAGCCGTTTCAGCCGTTCCTGAAAGCTGTTCGAAGTTGTCATAGTGCATGCCTGTCGCAAGATTTGGTGATGACGCTCGCCGATGTTCAACACAAACGTGCCGCTAAAGTGCGACAGGAATACGGCAGGAATGGTCTGATTTTACGGAGACGTCAAAGGCCACAGAGTTTTCCACTGCGGCCATTGACGCATATCAGGTCTGTTTCTGATCCGATACGGGGTCGTCCGCAGCGTCAGATTCCAACAACTCGGCATCCTCGATCATGTTCAGATCAGCCTTGGGGTCGGTCTGCGGCTCGGGGTTGCCGACGATCATCGGCAGCATTCCAATGCTGCCTGGCATGGCAACTTCGGCCATCGGCGGCTTGATCCACGCCAGCGTGTCAAAGCTTTCGCAGTTCTCGCAGACGGGTTGCCAGTTTGCATGGATGTGCAGGCAGTTCTCGCAGACCCACTGCGGCCCGCGTGGCACTGTCAGGGCACGGGTCAACCAGCCTTTGACCACATTGTCAGGGGCACCTTCCCCACGCTCGATTGCGGCCAGCAGGGTCGCGACACGCGCAGTCGGATCGGTTTCGAACAGATCGCCCAGATCGCGGCGCGCTTGCGGAAAATCCTCATTCGCGATGTGCAACTCGGCCAGCAGCATCCGCGTTTCAGAATGTTCGCGATGCAGCTTGGTCAGTGTCTGAAACCGTTTGAGCCGTGCAGCCGCGGTTTCCTCGGGTTCGATCGCGGCAAAGGTTGCAGCCAGATCGGGGTGCGGCGATGCCTCCCACGCTTTTTTCAGCACGCGGGTCGCGTATTTCTTGTTGCCCTGCTGGATATAGCTTTGCGCGGCCATGACCGCAGCTGGGATCAGGTCGGGCGACAGGCGGTTGGCTTCGATTGCGGATTCACGGGCTTCGATGCTCTGGTCAGCCTTGAACACCTGCTTGGCCTCGGACAAGGCAAGCACGGCATCGCGACGCTTGTGAACGTCGCGGGGCAGCGCGCCTGCTTTCAACTTCGTGTGCAGTGTGGTGCGCGCGCCGGACCAATCCGAAGATTGTGCCTGCAGCTTTAACAGCACATCGCCCGTTTCCGTGTGGCGCGGTTTCAGCGCAAAGGCTTTCTTGGCCAGTTCCAGCGCCGTGGCGGTGTCCCCCTCGGCCAGTTTTTGCTTCATGATGCCGCGCACGCCGACAAAACGGGTCTGTTCGTTTTTCACCAATTTGCGATAGGTTTCCTCGGCCTTGCGACGGTCGCCCGACATTTCGGCGGCCTGCGCGGTCAGAAGGTCGGTCAGTTCGGGGCGCTTGAGGTATCTCTCGGCTTTGGCGGCCTTGGTCATCGCCAGGCGCCCTTCGCCAGACGCCAGCGCCATCATCCCCTCGGCCAGCGCGTCAAAGCCTTTACTTTGCCGGTTGCGGGCGAAATAGCGGGTGATGGCTGTCTCGTCTCCGTTCAGGAAATGCCAGACTGCAATCAAAGCGCCGACAATCTTGATCAGCAGCCAGACGGCCAGCACCAAAAGCACCAGCGCCATGACGGATTCGAGCGGTCCCAGCGTGAATTCGGTGCCTGCAACGACAACCTGAATACCCCCCTGACTTTCCAGCAGATATCCCGCGCCCAAGGCAACGGCAGCGACGGCGCAAACGAACAGAATAATTTTAACCAGTGACCAGATCATGCGGGTCCCCTCAGTTTGCGGCCAAACGCTGAATCAGCGCTTCGGCGGCATTCATGGCCTCAAGACGGGCCTGTGCGGCGTCCATCCAGGATTGCAGTTCTGCCTTGGCCGGATCAGGCAAGGTTTCGGCTTCGGCCAGCGCATCGGCAAGGTGCCCCTGTCGGGTGGCCTCTTCGACGCGCGACAGCACCGCATCGGGATCGGTGCCTTCGCGCGGTTGTACCGAACGTGCGCCAAGTTGACGCCGCAAGAACCCGCCAAACCCGCCGGTTTCGTCGGTGGCATTGGTGCGCGCCGCAGCCAGTGCAGCGCGCGCGGCGTCGGGCAGGGCTTGTTGTAGGTCGGGCAGCGGTGTCACGCCGTCATCCGCAACGCGCGAAAGCGCAACAGGAACGTCCACGTCGCTGTTGGCGGAAACATCGGCCAGAGCTGTCGCAAAGGGCGATCCGCTGTCCACAGCAGCCAGAACGCGGGTGGCTGCAGCGCGTGCCAGCGTTGTGCCCGCCGCCGCCGTGGCCGATTCTTGAATCAATCGGGCGTCTTTCAGCAATTTGTCGATCTGTTCTTGCTGGGTCGCCATCTGATCGGTCAGCGCGGAAACATCAACGTTCGATGCGCCATCAGCGGGTGGCTGCGGACGCTGTTCCAACGCGTCGGTCCGCGCCACCAGTTCCTCGACCGAGGCCGACAGGGTGTTCAACGTATCCGAGTTGTCGGTGGGTGCATCCGGTATCTGGCTGCGCAGTTCTTCGATCTCGTTGCGCAACTGGCTGACGGTTTGCCCCATCGCCTCTACGTTGGCCGCTGTCTCGGTGTTCTCGCCCGCGCTGCGCCAACTGGAAGGTAATATGGGGTCGATTATCTGTGACTTACCCGCGACAAATCCAAGGCAGGCGGCAACCATGCCGCCCAGCACCAGTGGCCAGAAACCGCTGCTGGATCGCTCGGGCGCGACCGCGGGCATTGTTGAGGGCGCTGCGGGATATTCGTTGGGCGTTGGAGTTTCTTCTGGGGTGACGACCTCTTCCGGCGTGTCATCTTCCGCGGCATCGTCATTCGGCGCAGTCACCTCTTCAGTTGCGATAATTTCGCCTGGCTCGCTCAGTTCAACGGGTTCGTCGGCACTGTCAGGTTGTGGCGTGTCGGCAATCTCTGGCTCGTCCGATTTATCGGGCTCTGGCAGCCCAGCGTCTTTGTCCGGATCTGTGGCGGTCTTATCGTCGGCGTTCGCTTCGGTTGCGACCTTATCTTTGTCTTCCGCTGGACCAACACTTTCAGGAGACTTGGATTTCGCCACGATATTACCTTCCGATTCCCGAACGCTTGAACGCGCGCCCGTTTAAACTTAGCCGCCTCTCTTGGCATGCTTCAAGCTGATAGCACCTGTGCCAAAAGTATTTGCACAACCTCAATCATCGAAACACGGTTCGGGTTCCGTGCTATCTGCAATGCCACGTGGTCGACATCTGCGCAATTTGCCGCAGCAGCCGCGCTGATCGCACCCAGATAAAGCGGCGCAGCGCCCACCGTGCTCTGACTGAAATGTAGCGCGCTGCGTGAAGAAAAAAGAGGAACGATGACAGGATTTGTCCCATTCAGCCTGTTTTGTGCCGCTTCTGTAAGCGGCAGTAGCACCTGATCATAAACCGCAACGCTGTCAGCCGTCAGACCGGCGGCGCGCAAATGGCCTACCACATCTCCCCGCGTGTGGGTGCCTGAAAAATGTACCAACCGCCCTTGGGGCTGTGCTGCTATCAGGGCGGCGACCAAGGTTTCGGCATCTTGCCCGCTGTGCTGTGCCTGCCAGCCTGCTTTTGCGGCAGCGTCTGTGGTGGCGTTACCCACACAAAACGCACGCCGCCCAAGCGCTTGCGGTGCATGTGCCACACCATGCGCCGAGGTAAAGACAGCGGCGTCGCAATCAGGTGTGTCTACCGTCAGTGGTTCAATGCGGATCAGCGGCGATATGACAACCTCGCAGCTTTGCGTCACAGCATCGGGCAGGGCGGCGACAAAGCCATGCGATCCGGCCTCGGGGCGGGTCATCAAAAGCGTGATCCGGTGCCGTGACATGCTGTGCTCTGGTTGTTTGAACGATGTCTAGGTGTTACCTCGGAGCGGAACAATGCGCAACGGACACGCATCATGAACAACGATCTAACAGTGCTGGGCATCGAAAGCAGTTGCGACGATACGGCCGCGGCTGTGTTGCGGGGGCGGCGCGTGCTGTCTTCGGTGGTGCTGGGGCAAACCAGCCTGCACGCGGATTTCGGCGGTGTCGTACCCGAGATTGCGGCGCGTGCCCATGCGGAAAAGCTGGACGGCGTGGTGCGGCAGGCGCTGGCTGAAGCAGGCTCTAACCCAAGTGATATTGACGCAATTGCTGTCACCGCAGGGCCGGGATTGATCGGGGGCGTGGTGTCGGGTGTGATGCTGGCCAAAGGGATGGCGGCAGCATTGGATGTGCCGCTCTATGGTGTGAACCACCTGGCGGGCCATGCTTTGACGCCGCGCCTGACGGATGCGATTGAATATCCCTATTTACTGCTGCTGGTGTCGGGCGGGCATTGCCAGTTTCTGTGTGTTTCTGGACCTGACGAATTTCGCCGTCTTGGTGGCACCATCGACGACGCCCCCGGAGAGGCGTTCGACAAGGTTGCGCGGCTGATCGGCCTGTCACAGCCGGGTGGGCCGTCGATTGAACATGCAGCGACGGGTGGGGATGCCAAACGCTTTGCCCTGCCGCGTCCTCTGTTGGATCGTGAGGGGTGCGATATGTCGTTCTCGGGTCTTAAAACCGCAACATTGCGCGCGCGTGACAAGGTCATCGCGGAAAAGGGCGGGCTGACCGAACAGGATCAGGCTGATCTGTCCGCCGGATTCCAGGCCGCCGTCGCGGATGTCCTGCAAGAGAAATGCAGGCGCGCCTTGGTGGCCAGCGGTCCGGTAAGGGCACTGTGCGTTGCTGGTGGTGTGGCTGCAAACCAGACTATACGCGCTGCATTAGAGACTGTTTCGAACGCGAACAGCATCCCGTTTATTGCGCCACCCTTGGCTTTGTGTACCGATAATGCGGCAATGATTGCTTATGCGGCCATCGAACAGATGCAAACCCGCGAAGCTGACGGAATGGACCTGTCGGCCCGCCCCAGAATGCCACTGGACACCGCCAGTCAGGCGATGCTGGGCAGCGGCAAAAAAGGGGCCAAAGCATGAGCGTTTCTGTCCTTGGGGCAGGGGCCTTTGGCACCGCGCTGGCGATTTCTCTGGCACAGAAGGGTGCCGTGACCCTGTGGGGGCGCAATCCTGATCATGTGGTTGAAATGCAGGCCAACAGAACAAATACCGCGCGTTTGCCGGGTGTGGATTTGCCTGCATCTATGTCTCTAACAAGCGATATAGCGCAGGCGCTGGCCGCAGATGTGATCCTGCTGGCGGTTCCGATGCAACGGCTTGCCGGCTTTCTGACCGACCACATTCCGCAGAGCAGCACCGCCAATCTGGTCGCGTGCTGCAAGGGTTTCGAGGTTTCGACCGGACGTGGCCCTGTTACGGTGATCCGCGATATGGTGCCACAGGCCACCGCCGCGATCCTGACGGGCCCCAGCTTTGCCGCCGACATTGCGCGTGGGTTGCCAACCGCACTGACGCTGGCCTGTGCGGATGATGCGGCGTGTCAGAAGTTGCAACAGGCTCTAACAACGCAAAACCTGCGTCTTTACCGTACAACGGACACTCAGGGTGCCGAACTGGGCGGCGCGCTGAAGAACGTCATCGCCATCGCCTGCGGGGTCGCCATTGGCGCGGGACTGGGCCAAAGCGCGCGCGCTGCATTGATGACGCGGGGGTTCTCCGAGATGACCCGCCTTGCGCGACACCTTGGGGCCGAAACCGCAACGCTCGCAGGGCTGTCCGGTTTTGGCGATCTGGTGCTGACCTGCACGTCAGAGCAGTCGCGCAATTACCGGCTGGGTCTGTCGCTGGGCGTCGGAAACAGCTTTGATCCCTCGACCACGGTAGAGGGCGTCGCCACGGCCCGCGCGATTGTGCAGATGACGCAAGCCAGCGGAGTTGATATGCCGATTACACACACAGTTGCCCGCCTGCTGGACGGCGAGGCCGACGTGCCCACATCTATGGCGGCCCTGTTGTCGCGCCCACTGAAGGAAGAATGACATGCTGATCGCATTGATTGCCACAGACCGAGAGGGCGCGCTGGACGTGCGCAAGGCCAATCGGGACAACCACTTGGCTTATATTGAAAAAACTGGCGTTGTGGCTCAGGCTGGCCCGTTGCTGGATGGCAGTGGTCAGATGGCTGGATCGCTGGTGATCTTGTCGGTGGACAGCATGGCAGACGCGCAATTGTGGGCCGACAACGACCCCTATGCGCTGGCCGGTTTGTTTGCCGACGTCAAACTGATCGAATGGAAAAAGGTTATTGGCTGATGGCATATTGGCTGTTTAAATCGGAACCGTCCACCTGGGGCTGGGATGACCAACTGGCCAAGGCCGACGCGGGCGAGGAATGGGACGGCGTGCGCAACTATCAGGCACGCAATTTCATGCGCGAAATGAAACTGGGCGATCGGGGTTTTTTTTATCATTCTCTAAAGGAAAAAGCCGTGGTTGGCGTGGTCGAGGTGATCGCCGTGGCGCACCCTGACAGCAGCACCGACGATGACCGGTGGGAATGTGTGGACATCAAGGCGGTCAAATCCGTTAAAACACCTGTAACGCTGGACATGATCAAGGCTGATGGCCGTCTGGACGATATGGTTCTGGTGCGTAATTCGCGTCTGTCGGTGCAGCCGGTCACAGATGTGGAATGGCAGATTGTTTGCGGTTTGGCGGGGATTGATCCCTGACACCGGACCGGGACCAAACGAATAAGGCCCGCGTAATGCGGGCCTGAAACCGTCTTTGACAAAGGGAAATCAGCCGTAAACGCTGTCTTTCCCAAAGTGTTTGGTTAGCATATAGTAAACCACCGCGCGGTATTTGTTACGCTCGGATTTGCCATAGGTTTCGATCACGCTGTTGATCGCTTCCATCAGTTGGGGGCCATCGGCCAAGCCCAGCTTTTTAATCAGAAAGTTTTCTTTGACTGTCTCCAGTTCGGATGGCTGCGTGCCTGCCACAGTGGACGCATCAGCGTTATAGATCGCGGGCCCGCAGCCGATAGTGACCTTGGTCAAAAGGTCCATGTCTGGCGTCATGCCACATTTGTTCTTCAGATCATCCGCGTACTGCGCGATCAGGTCGTCACGTTTTCCCATAGTCAGTCTCCTACCTTGGTATTGGCCGCAAAACCGGCCTTGGATAAAAGTCTAAGGGCTATCCGTGCCGCAAAAAAGGAAAAATTTTCACAAAGTTCCCCCTCTGCGCGCGCATACAGACCCAATTCCAAGTGTGCTTACCGTTAAAGCTGACTGTTTGGCGTGCATAAGGCACAACTGCGCCCCGCCGTGTCACCAAGGCGGACTGCACATGCCGCAGGGTGTCAAAAGTTCCGCGATACCCGAACCGAATACAGACAATCGGGCGCGTGCCATGCTGCGCCAGCACGCCCCCTGATTGATCAGAAATCCAGATTTTCTACGTTCAGCGCGTTTTGCTGGATGAACTCGCGGCGCGGTTCGACCACGTCACCCATCAGCTTGGTGAACAGGTCGTCAGCCTCGGCCATGTCCTCGACACGCACTTGCAACAGCGTCCGCGCATCCGGGTCCAGCGTGGTTTCCCACAGCTGGTCGGGGTTCATTTCACCCAAACCCTTGTAGCGTTGCAGCGACAGACCCTTTTCGCCCTCGGCCAGAACGGCGTCGAGCAGGTCCATCGGCCCATAGATCATCTGGCTGCGGTCCTTACGCACCAACTGTGCAGGCATGTTGTAGACATCTTGCAGGTGCTGCGTGAACGTGCCGGTCTTGCGAGCCTCGCCGCCGCGCAGAATGCGACCGTCCAGCGTGCGCACCTCTTCGACGCCGCGCAGGATACGGGCCAGACGCACGCCGTGGTCCTGAGTGATGCGCCCCTGCCAGCCTTTTTCGTATTCCAGCGCGATCAGGTTCAGACGCTCGGCCACCCTGTCGGCGACACCTTGCAGGTCACGCTCGACCGCACCTTCGGAAAACGCACCGGCAATTGCCGCCTGTTCCAGAATGTGACGCGGATAATGCGTTGGAAACGCTTCCAGTACACGGCGCATCTGGCGGGCGTGATCGACAACACGGGCCAGATCGGCGCCGCTGATTTCCTCGCCGTTGCCCTGACGCAGCATGGCGCCGTCGATGCCCTGATTGATCAGGTATTCTTCCATCGCAGTCTGATCCTTGAGGTAAACCTCGGACTTGCCACGCGACACTTTGTACAGCGGCGGTTGCGCGATGTAGAGATAACCGCGTTCGATCAACTCGGGCATCTGCCGGTAAAAGAACGTCAGCAACAGCGTGCGGATGTGTGCGCCGTCAACGTCCGCATCGGTCATGATGACAATTTTATGATAGCGCAGCTTGTCGATATTGAACTCGTCACGGCCAATGCCGGTGCCAAGCGCCATCACAAGGTTGCCGATCTCCTGACTGCCCAGCATCCGGTCGAACCGCGCGCGTTCCACGTTCAGGATTTTACCCTTCAGCGGCAAAATCGCCTGTGTCTGGCGGTCACGGCCCGTCTGTGCAGACCCTCCGGCGCTGTCACCCTCGACAAGAAAGACTTCGGTTTTGGACGGGTCTTTTTCCGAGCAATCCTTGAGCTTACCCGCCAGAAAGTTCACATCCATCGCTGTTTTGCGCCGCGTCAGATCACGCGCTTTGCGGGCGGCCTCGCGGGCCAAAGCGGCTTCGATGATTTTGCCGACGATAATCTTGGCTTGCAGCGGGTTTTCTTCGAACCACTCTGCCAGCTTTTCGTTCACCAGACTCTCGACAGCAGGCCGCACTTCGGAACTGACCAGCTTGTCCTTGGTCTGGGACGAAAACTTTGGATCGGGCACTTTGACAGACAGCACACAGGTCAGACCTTCGCGCGCGTCATCGCCTGTGAACGAAACCTTTTCCTTTTTCGCGATCCCGCTGGACTGGGCGTAATTGTTGATTGTCCGCGTCAGCGCACCCCGAAAGCCCGCCATATGGGTGCCACCATCCCGCTGGGGGATGTTGTTGGTAAAGGGCAGGACGTTCTCGTGATAGCTGTCGTTCCACCACATCGCGACCTCGACGCCGATTTCGTCACGCTCTCCCGAGATGAAAATCGGATCTTCCATGATCGACGATTTCGACCGGTCAAGGTATTTGACGAACTCCTTGACGCCGCCCTCGTAGAACAGTTCGGACCGCAGGGGTTCTGCGGGGCGTTCATCCGTCAGAATGATCCGCACGCCTGAGTTCAGGAACGCCAGCTCGCGCAGGCGCTTTTCCAATGTTTCGAACGAATATTCCAGATTCGAGAATGTGGTGGTCGAGGCGAGAAAGCGCACTTCGGTGCCGGTTTTGCCGTTGGAGTCGCCAACAACTTCAAGATGCTTGGCAGTGTAGCCGCCTTCGAACCGCGCGATGTGCTCTTTGCCCTCGCGCCAGATGCGCAATTCCAGCCAGTCGCTGAGCGCGTTCACAACCGAGACGCCAACGCCGTGCAAACCGCCCGATACCTTGTAGCTGTTGCTGTCGAATTTGCCGCCCGCATGCAGCTGGGTCATGATGACCTCGGCAGCTGAAACGCCTTCTTCCTCGTGAATACCTACAGGAATCCCGCGCCCGTTGTCGCTGACCGAAACCGAGGAATCTTCGTGGATTGTGACAGTCACTGCGTCGGCATGACCGGCCAGCGCCTCGTCAATGCCGTTGTCCACGACCTCGTAGACCATGTGGTGCAAACCCGACCCGTCGTCAGTGTCACCGATATACATGCCAGGCCGTTTGCGGACAGCATCCAAGCCCTTGAGAACTTTGATGGAATCCGCGCCATACTCTTGTGGCGCCTGCTCGTTTTCGGACATGCCGTTTCACCCTATATTTTTTGTTATTTTATACTGTTTTTGCAGGGGGATGTCACGCAATCGAGACAAGTTTCTGACCTAGACAAAGGGCAGGGCCAACCCCACCAGAATCAGCAGCGCACCGGCCCCGATATTGATTCGCCGCAGGGCGCCCGAGGTGGTGATAAACGTCCGCACACGCCCGACAAAAGCAGCCATCGTCAGATTGCCGACAAGCGGGATCAGAACCGATGCACCGACGATCAAAAGCACGTCGACCCACGTCACCGCGCGCAGATCGAAAAAGCCGGGCAAGACGCCCATGTAGAACAACACCGCCTTTGGGTTGCCCAGAATCGCAAGGATACCGGCCAGAAATCCGGCCATCATGCCGGGGCGGGTCAGGCGGCTGTCAGCGCTGATGGCAGCATCGGCATGGCGGATCAGCATGGCCCCCATGACGACGAACACGCCGCAGGCAATCCACCGCAGCACCAGCATAAAAGTGTCGAACACCGACAATATCCAAGAGATGCCCAGAATCGCGACCAACGGCCAGACGATATCGCCAATCGCTACGCCAAGCGCTAGCGGCCAAGCAGCGCTAAACCCGCCTGACAGGCCGCGTGCCATTAACGCCAGCCACACCGGACCCGGCGTCAGGAACAGGATCAACAGCGCGCTGCAATACAGCAACAGGTCGGACCACTGAAGCGTCATGTCACTGCCTCTACATGCGAAGCGCCATCCGCTTCGGTCACATTCAAATACTGCGCCCGCGCGCCCAGCGCATCAAACAGATTGCGGTCTGTGCCTGTCATCCAAGCCTGCGCACCCAGCGCCACGATTTCGTCATACAGCGCCGCGCGCCGGTCCGCGTCCAGATGGGCTGCAACCTCGTCCAGCAGCAACAGCGGTGGTGCGCCAAAGCTTTGTGCCAATGCCCGCGCATTCGCAAGGATCAGTGACACCAGCAGCGCCTTTTGCTCGCCGGTGGAGCAATCTCGGGCAGGCACGTCCTTGGCGGCATAGGTACCGATCAGATCGGCACGGTGCGGCCCGATCAGCGTGCGCCCTGCCGCCAGATCGCGTTTGCGACCCTCGGCCAATGCTGTGCGCAAATCGGCCTGGGTCGTGGGCAGGGGGACATCGGCGTGGGTCAACTCCAGATCTGCCGTGGGAAAGGCCGTCTGCGCGTCCTGCTGGGCGCTGTGCAGCTCGGACAAGGTCGTCAACCGGTTGGCGTGGATCGCCGCACCGGCCTGCGCCATCTGTGCCTCAAGTGCGCCGTACCACGCAGGATCGCGCACCATGTCTTTCAGCAGCCGGTTGCGTTCCCGCATCGCCTTTTCATAGGACAGCGACAGCTCCGCATGACCGGGCTCAAAACTCAGCGTCATCCGGTCCAGAAACCGCCGCCGCCCTTCCGCACCTTCGATCCACAGCCGGTCCATCGCTGGGATCAGCCACAGCACCCGTGCTACCCGCCCCAGCGCCACCTGAGCTGCCGCCTTGCCGTCAATCCGCACCTGCCGCGCGGCGCCTGCCTCTGATGTGATGTCAATCTCGTGAACCTGCCGCAGCGATGTCAGTACGCCAGAGATCTTCCAACCCAGCGCCTCCGGCCGTCGCGTCATATCCTCGGCGCTTGACCTGCGCAAACCGCGACCGGGCGAAAACAATGACACCGCTTCCAGAATGTTGGTCTTGCCTGCACCATTGGGTCCAAAGATCGCAACCGGGCGCGGGTCCACCGAAATTCGCGCCATGCGGTGCGACCTGAAATGGGAAACGGTCAATGCAGAAAGGGACAGCGTCACAACTGTCCCTTTCTTTTGGCCTGAAATATCCCCGCCGGAGGCAAGAAAACTCTTAAACGCGCATCGGCATGACGACATAGACAGCCGACATGTCATTGCCTTCACGCATCAACGTCGGGTCGCCTGACGAGTTGAACATGAACACAGCGTTTTCGCGGTCCACCTGGCTGGCGATCTCCAGCAGGTATTTGGCGTTAAAGCCGATTTCCAGCCGCTCGTCATTGTACGACACCGCCAATTCCTCTTCGGCGGCACCGCTGTCGGGGGCGTTCACCGACAGGATCAAACGATCTTCGTCCAGTTGCAGTTTTACCGCGCGCGAGCGTTCTGATGACACGGTCGCAACGCGGTCTACAGCGCGGGCAAAGTCGCTGGCGTCTACTTCCAGCTTGCGGGTGTTGCCCTGCGGAATAACGCGGGTGTAATCAGGGAATGTGCCGTCGATCACCTTCGACGTCAGCGTGATTTCCGGCGTGGCAAAGCGCACTTTGGTTTCTGACACCGACACGGCAATCTTCATCTCGTCATCATCCAGAAGCTTGCGCAACTCGCCTACGGTTTTACGTGGAACAATGACGCCGGGCATATCTTCGGCCCCTGCGGGCAGATCGGTGTCGATCCGCGCCAGACGGTGGCCATCTGTCGCGACACAGCGCAGCACCTTGCCGTCTTCGCCGGTGGACACGTGCATGTAGACACCGTTCAGATAGTACCGGGTTTCTTCAGTCGAAATGGCGAATTTGGATTTGTCGAAAAGGCGGCGCAGCTTGGCCGCCTCGATCGAGAAGTTCGACGCATATTCCGACGAGGCCATGACTGGAAAGTCTTCCTTGGGCAGCGTCGCCAGCGAAAAGTTCGACCGGCCCGCTTCCACTGTCAGACGACCGGCGGCGGCGTCGGCGGTCAGGGTGACCAACGCACCATCGGGCAGTTTGCGCACGATTTCATGCAGCGTGGTGGCGGACACGGTGGTGGCACCCGCGCGTTCGACCTGTGCTGGGGCCTTGTCCACCACTTCGATATCCAGATCGGTGGCGCGGAACATCACGTCAGATCCTTCGGCCTCGATCAACACGTTGGCGAGGATCGGGATCGTGTTGCGGCGTTCGACCACAGACTGGGCCTGGCTCACGGCTTTGAGCAACGCGGCCCGTTCAATACTGATTTTCATCTGTCCCTCTCCAATCGGACCACCGGGACGGGCAAACTACCCTATACCGGCACATTCTCAAGCTTTTTGTTTGTTGTCGGCTGGATTGCAGGAAGGGTCAAGCGTGGCAGGTGGATTGCATCCGTTCCAAACACAAACGGCACCCGAAAAGGGTGCCGTGTTGTACAGGTGACGCAGGTTTACGCTTCGAGCGCGCGGCGCAGCAGTTCAAGATCTTCAGCGATTTGCCCGTCCTGCACTTTCAGCTCTTCGATACGGCGCACGCCGTGCATGACGGTGGTGTGGTCGCGACCCCCGAACCGGCGGCCAATCTCGGGCAATGACCGGCTGGTCATATGTTTGGACAGATACATGGCCACCTGACGCGGCCGCGCATAGCTGCGCAGACGTTTGGGGCCGATCATATCCGACAGACGGATGTTGTAGTGTTCGGAAACACGGCGCTGGATTTCTTCGATGGTGATCTTGCGCTCGGACGCGCGCAGCACGTCGGCCAGACAGTCTTGGGTCAGATCCATGTCGATTTCGCGGCCCACAAGCGAGGCAAAGGCGAACAGACGGGTCAGCGCACCCTCGAGAACACGCACATTGGTCGAAATGCGGTGGGCAAGAAATTCCAGCACGCCGGGGGCTATGGTCAGACCGGGATAGTTGCGGCCCTGTTGTTCGACCTTGCTTTGCAGGATGCCCAAGCGCAGTTCGTAGTCTGTGGGGTGCAGGTCGACGACCAGACCACATTGCAGACGCGATTTGACGCGATCCTCAAGATCCTTGATTTCGCCGGGGGCGCGGTCAGCCGAGATGATGATCTGGCGGTTCTGGTCTACCAGTGCATTAAAGGTGTGAAAAAACTCTTCCTGCGTCGAATCCTTGCCAGCGATGAATTGAACATCATCCACCATCAACACATCGACATTGCGAAAGATTTCTTTGAAATCCATCATCTTGCGATCACGCAGCGCCTGAACAAACCGGTACATGAACTGTTCGGCGGACAAGTACAGCACAGACAGATCGGGGCGTGTTTGTTGCAGTTCCCATGCGATCGCGTGCATCAGGTGTGTTTTGCCCAGACCCACGCCGCCATACAGAAACAGCGGGTTGAACGTAACAGGGCCACCTTCGGCCACGCGTTTGGCGGCGGCATGGGCCAGTTCGTTGGGCTTGCCCACGACAAAGCTGTCAAAGGTGAAACGACGGTCCAGTGGTGCTGTGTTCAGCGCCGAGGAAGGTGCGACCTTGGCTGGGGCGGCGGCAGGCTTGGCAGGCGTTGAACGTGGTTTTTCGGACATATTGGCAGCGACGGTAAAGTTTAGCCGGTTTACGCTGGCATTCTCATGGCGCAGTTCGTGCAAAATCAGATCTGCAAAGTTCTGGCTGACATAATTGCCCATGAAGTTGGTCGGCACGTTGAATGTGGCAATGCCATCTTCAAGTTGCTGGAATTCCAGCGGCTCGATCCAAGTTGTGAAATTGTTCTGTCCCACGGTTTTGAGCAGCCGTTGTCTCAGCTGTCCCCATTTTTCTTGTGTCATTCTTTTATTCCCCAAGCCTTTCCGCTGTCCCCACCAAGCGCAATATGCACTCGGCCGCCTAATACTTCCCACGACACGCTCACATCATTCCGTGTCCCGACGGAAACAGATGCGACTTGCGTCGTCTTCGATCAGAAAACAGACTACGTCCGTGGGTGCCACGTAGGACCCCCAGAACGACGTGCGTCATTCCAAATATTGATGCGACAGGTGGCGCCAAAAAATCGGCATTCCACAGACACCATTCAGTCTTTGTCCAACTGTCCGGCCGGCAAACAAACCCTTTATAGTGCGGCAGCACGCGGGTCTGAGTGTCCTGTCCCCCCAGGCGAAGTGAATCGCTGGAACCTTGGTAGCAACTTCGTCAGCGACGCGGCAACAGAACTTAAATGTTGACTCGGGCTTTTGTGAAAAAGAATCTACGGGCCTTATTTTGAAGGCTCAAAAAACAAACGGCACCGCCTGAGCGATGCCGTTGCAAAACCGTCATAATTTTGTGTCTTGGCTTACGCCAGCGATTTAACGCGCGACGACAACCGTGACATTTTCCGCGAAGCGGTGTTTTTGTGATAGACACCCTTGGTGACGCCACGCATCAGTTCGGGCTGTGCAACGCGCAGTGCAGATTCGGCTGCGGCCTTGTCACCGGAAGCAATCGCTTCCTCGACTTTGCGCAGATATGTACGAATCCGCGAGCGGCGTGCTTTGTTGATTGCGAAACGTTTTTCGTTTTGACGGGCCCGTTTCTTGGCCTGAGGCGTATTTGCCATGTTTATCTCGTCCCAATGATTGGTGCGGTAGTTTAAGAACAGCCAAAAGCTGCGGTGAAGCCGCGTCTTTAGGCGCGCGGCCCGCCCGAGTCAACGTCTGACGTGTGAACGTCAGACGCAGGTACTATTTGTCGCGGAACTGCGGTTCACGTTTTTCCAGAAAGGCAGCCATACCTTCAGACTGGTCGTCGGTGGCGAACATTGAATGAAACAGCCGACGTTCAAACAGCAATCCGTCGCGCAGGGGCACTTCGAACGCCTGATTGACCGATTCCTTGATTGCCATAACCGAAATCATCGACTTCGACGCGATCTTGTTGGCGGCGGCCATCGTTTCTTCCATCAGCTTTTTGTTCGGCACCACGCGGCTGACCAATCCGCAACGTTCGGCCTCTTCGGCGTTCATGAAGCGGCCCGTCAGGTTCATATCCATCGCCTTGGACTTGCCTACGAACCGCGCCAGACGCTGGGTGCCACCGATGCCGGCCATTACGCCGAGGTTCACTTCGGGCTGGCCGAACTTGGCGCTTTCCGATGCGATGATGAAATCGCACATCATCGCCAGTTCACAGCCACCGCCCAGCGCATAACCGGACACAGCGGCGATGATCGGCTTGCGCACGCGGGTGATCGCTTCGGTGGAATCGGTGAACAGGTTACCCATAAAGCTGTCGACAAAGCTCATCTCGCTCATCATTGCGATGTCGGCGCCTGCGGCGAATGCTTTTTCCGATCCGGTGATGACGATGCAGCGCACCTTGTCATCCTTTTGCGCGTCGGTGACGGCATCTGCCAATTCACCCAACAACTCTTCGCTCAACGCATTCAAAGCGTCGGGGCGGTTCAGCGTGATGCGGGCGATGTGGTCATCTACGTCAACGATGATCGTCTCATAGGCCATATGAATGCTTCCATTTGTTGCCGTCTGAGGGCGTTCCTTAACATGGGTAGTGCATGTTTCAAGCTAAGTTTGACATAGCGCACAATAGAAAGAAGACCGCCCCGATTGCACAATTCTTTTCACAGTCCCGCCACAGCCGGGGGTGCGACAGGGCCGGCCTTCGCGGCCATAGACATCAAAGCTGTGTTGGAAATACCCAAGTTCTCCATCGGCTTGGCGGAAATCACGCAACGATGATCCCCCCGCGGCGATGGCGTCGGCCAGCACGTCGCGGATGATGGGAACAAGGGCGCGCACACGGGGTGGCGAGATGTTGCCGGCCTTGCGACGTGGCGACACACCGGCGCGAAAAAGGGCTTCGCAAACGTATATATTGCCCAATCCCGCGACAATCCGTTGATCCAGCAGCGCCGATTTCACCGGTGAAGCTTTGCCTTTGAACGCGCGCAGCAGCACGTCTTCGTTGAACGCATTGCCCAGCGGTTCGGGCCCCAGCACCGCCAACAGCTTGTGCTGTTCGGCAGTGTCGGTCTGCATCAGGTCCATCGCGCCGAACCGTCGCGGATCGTTGAATGTAATGCGCGCACCGTTGTCCATGTGCAGCACGACATGATCGTGTTTCGCGGGGGCGGGGTGGGTGTGTGCGAACTGCCCCAGCGGATCGCCCGAAACCAGCATCCGCCCCGACATGCCCAGATGGATCAACAACGTCTCGCCACTGTCCAGATCGGCAAGGATGTACTTTGACCGCCTGCGCAGCGCCAACACCTGTCGTCCGGTCAGCCGCGCCGCCATGTCGGGCGGGAACGGCCAGCGCAGATCGGGCCGGTTTACGTCCGCTTGGACAATCACCGCACCCTCCATCGCCGGTGCCAGCCCGCGGCGTACTGTCTCGACTTCTGGTAATTCGGGCATCGGATTGTTTCCTGTGACAAAAGGCACGCATTGTGCGCAGGCCCCAGCACCCTATAACAAGGCAGACTGACAAAGGCGACATTGACCCGATGACCGAAGACACAAACAAAACCACCCATTTCGGATTTGAAACCGTACCCGAGGCAGACAAGGCCGGTCGGGTTCAGGGCGTGTTCAACTCTGTTGCCAGCAAATACGACATCATGAACGATGTGATGAGCATGGGTATCCACCGCATCTGGAAAGATGCGATGATGGACTGGCTGGCACCGCGCGCCGGTCAAAAGCTGCTGGATGTGGCAGGCGGCACCGGTGACATATCGTTCCGGTTCCTGAAACGCGCAGGCAGTGGCCATGCCACCGTGCTGGACCTGACCGAACCCATGCTGGTCGAAGGCCGCAAGCGCGCCGAAGCCGAACAGATGCACGACAGTCTGGATTGGGTTGTGGGCGACGCGATGGCGCTGCCCTTTGCCGACAATACGTTCGACGTCTACACAATCAGCTTTGGCATCCGCAACGTAACCCGTCCCCAAGAAGCGCTGAACGAGGCCTTTCGTGTACTGCGCCCCGGTGGACGCCTGATGGTTCTGGAGTTCAGCCAGTTGCCGAACGCCGCGATGCAAAAGGCCTATGACCTTTATTCCTTCAACGTGATCCCGCAGATGGGCAAGATGATCGCGGGCGATCGCGACAGCTATCAATATCTGGTCGAATCGATCCGCAACTTTCCGGACCAGGAGACATTCCTTGGCATGGTTCGCGCGGCGGGCTTCGAGAATGCCAAATACCGCAATATGACAATGGGCGTTGCCGCCCTGCATTCGGGATGGAAAATCTAAGGTGCGTGGACCCCACAACATCTGGCGGTTGATCCGCACGGGCGCCACGCTGGAACGCACGGGCGCCATGAACGTGGTGCTTGACGCATTCGACGCGCCCAAACCCATTCGCTTTGTGGCCAAGCTGTTGGGCAAGCCGTTCATGTGGCTGGGCTATAAGGGCGACCCGACAATGCCGCCCGCTACCCGTGCGCTGACGGCGCTTGGCCCTGCGTACATCAAGTTTGGACAGGTTCTGTCCACCCGGCCCGATGTGGTTGGCGATGCACTGGCTGTGCAACTGCGCGTTCTGCAGGACAAACTGCCGCCCTTCGGTGTTGATGTGGCCAAGCGCGAGATTGAAAAGGAACTTGGCCAGCCCGTTGATACGATCTTTTCCGCGTTCAGCGAACCCGTGGCTGCCGCATCCATCGCGCAGGTCCACAAGGCGACCCTGCGCGAGAGCGGTGAAGAGGTTGCGGTCAAGGTGCTGCGCCCCGGCATCGAAGCGGCCTTTCGCAAGGACGTGGATGCGTTTTACTTTGCCGCCCGTCTGGTCGATATTTTCGCCCCCGGTGCTCGCCGTTTAAGACCGATAGATGTGATCGAACATTTCGATGGCGTCGTGCGCGGGGAACTGGACCTGCGACTGGAAAGCGCGTCGGCTTCGGAATTCTCGGCCAACACGGTGGATGATGCGGGCTTTCGCCTGCCGCAGATCAAATGGGACTATTCCGCGCGTCGCGTGATGACGCTGGGCTGGGCCGATGGTGTGTCGATGGGCGACAACGATGCCATTGATGCGCTGGGCGTTG